>NZ_JBNWKB010000010.1:0-152500 GCF_050509525.1 Gaetbulibacter sp. PBL-D1
CATTTGAATTGTCAATTTTGACAAGTCTATCGAGAAAGTTATTAGTTGCTTTTCTGAGTATATCAATTACTTGCTGGTCTGAAGAGTTAAGTCCACGAGCTTCCCAATTTTCAGAATTCTCATAAATGTCTGAATTTTTAATCTCGTTTACCGTTTTCAAAAGTTTATCGTTATTCATGTTTTTTCAGTGTTGTCCTTTTTAGTTTAAAAAAGTTTAGCTGCAATAAGCTATAAAAGTTGCTATCTAAAGTACTTTTATGTTAAACATTGTCTGATAATATACACCAAGAACTATAGCTAATCTATTATCAAATTCTTTTAAATCATATTCACTTGCATGTAATAAACTTTTCTTGGCAAGTTTTGGACTGTATCGATACTTAGTATTTACTATTAAAAAATTTCTAATCCCTTCTGCTTTTGTTGAAAATGCAATACATTTAGAAAATTGTTCGTTCAATTTAATCCTAATTGGATTCATTGAATCAACATTGAATAACCTCTTTTCCATCTCCATGTCTTTTCCCGAGCGATTGGACTCTGTCCACAAATTCAGATTACGGATTTTTAATTCCAGTGAATCTTTGAAAAAATCTTCTGACAGTTTTTTGTCACTCCAATCAGAAATAAATTCAAAATAAGCTGCTTCATTGGAAAGCTCAGGATATTGTTTTTTTAATTTAAGTTCAAACAATCGAACTGAATTCTCCAAAACATCCCGTTGTTCACTTTCATAACATTTTTTAGATGAAATATTTTTTTCTGTTTTACATGAAAGAAGTCCCAGAAATAATATGATTATTAGTTTTTTCATATTAAAATCAACTTTATAAAAATATAGATTGCTTTAATAATCAATATCTATTTAAAATTGTTGCTATTTGTTGTTAATAGTCTTTTAATTTAAAAAAAGTTTAGCCGAAATGAGCTATAAATCTTGTCAGCAACTGTTTTTTAATTCAGTTAGTTCATTTATTATATTTGGAAAATTAGTTGGGTTAAATTCAAATTCCACTTTAATAAAATCTGAATAGTCTTTTTGATGAGGGCTTCTTTTTTCAACTTTCAATTCGACTAATAAATGTCCAAGGTTGTCAATATTCCTGAATCTCAAATAAAATTCGTTTGGACTCATACTTTCCAATTTCTCGTCTCCAGTTCTGTTTTTTTCCATTTCAGTTAGCTTTTGAATAAAAGCTTCTAAATCTGATAACGCAATCCAAATTGGTCGATCAAATTCAGCATTTAATTCCTCTGTCACTAAATTTATTTTCAAGCGACAACTTGGGTAATTTGCAGTCTCTAAATCAGATATGTTTAGTTCTATTTTTCGAGTTCCTGTTTCGTTTTGTATCGTCATTCACAAATAGTTAATCTTCTTTTGAGTTTAAATAATAAGCAATAATTCAACACTAGGGTTATCGTAAGCAAGATAGAATTAGTAATGAATTTTATACAGTATTGCCAACTTTTTCTTATACAGATCATTAATTTTTTAAATTCAAAATATTGTTAATGATTTTTTTAAGATTATTGAGATATTGAACTATCCTGTTCCTGTTTATTGTAAACTTTAGGTTCTATTTCTTGCATATTTGATTTTTTTTGTTCGAGATACTCTGATTGTGACTCTGTATTTAATTTAATTATTGTTGTAAAATATGCAGTTAATAATGCTACTATGAAAGCAATAACAATTCTTATAATTTCTGTCGCTAATGGATTTCTTTTAATTAGATTAGAATCTGGATTCAATGAAATATCAAAATCTATTCTTGTTTCGTTTCCTGATTTTTCTTTTTTATACTTTCCAGAACTTGTTATTTTACTGGCCACATCCTTTATATCAATATCTTTTAGGTGTTCTTTATTACCTGTTACTTGTGTAAGTGCGTATCTAACACCACAGTGTCCTTTCTTTTCTTTGTGGATTTTATTTTTAATGAATTTAATAGCCTCATTCTTTTTTAAATCATCCATATATAAAACATTAAGTTAAGGCTCGAATTACTTTCGTTCCTTTTAATTACATTAGCAAATGTAATACTTACAGCTGTTCAAAAACAGCTAAAAATCAACCTTTTAATGCAATTTTATTAACATATTTGTTTTATTAATCCATCTTAAGCTTTTGTAGCATTTCGTTGGTAATAGGTTCGGTATAAATACCATAACCGTTTACCAATTGTCCTTTTAAACCATACTTTTCAGATGAAATAGCATACAGTATACTATTATCTCCTGGATCGCTCATGCCTTCAAAACGGAAGTACTCGTCTATTTCAAACTCATTATGAAATACTGTATACTCACCATTTCTACACTCAATACAGTTTTGCTTAAGGTTAAAGTCTTCAACATAGCCTTCTTCGCGTAGTGCGTTCATAGCTTGACTTAAGGTTTCAAAATCTCTCATAATTTTATGTTTTAACTTGTGTTATTTTAACGCAGACTCAACAACAATTTCTCCTGTAATCATTTTTTCAATAGGACATTTTGAACCCATTTGTAAAAGTTTTTGGCGTTGTTCATCGTCAAGGTTACCAATGAGCTCGATCTCCTTTTTAAACGTTACCGTTTGTGTGGTTATATTGCGTTTAAAACCAACATTTACAATTACTTGTTGTAAATCCCATTCCTTTCTATTGGCATACATCCTGATAGTCATAGCAGAACATGCAGCTAATGACGACTCTAACAACTCGGTTGGTGTTAAGCCTAAATTTTGTCCGCCAACCGATTCTGGCTCATCGGCAGTTATAATATGATTTTTAGCTTGAATTTCGGTTTTATAAAGTTGTGTGCCAATGGCAGCTGATACGGTTTTCATTGTTGTTTATAGGTATTATTAATGTAATTCAACTTATATTTCATCTTCGATTTCATTTTCAATGAAAATATCATCCTCCAAAGCGTTTTGGTTCTGGTAAAGGAATACGAACGGTTTCGGTTGGTACACTAGGGAATTTGTTGTCCTTCCAATCTTGTTTGGCTTTTTCAATAAGCGCTTTGTCTGAAGCCACAAAATTCCACTCAATAAAACGTTCTTCTGGAAATGCTTCACCACCAAAAATATACACGGTTGAATTAGCTTCAATTTCAAAAGCACAAAGTGTCGCGTCTTTAGCTACCAAAAGTTGTTTAGGTCCATAGGTATGACCATCGCTAGTAATGCTACCTTCTAGAATGTAAAGCGCGCTTTCGCCAAATAAATGTTCGCCAATGGAAACGGTTTTGGTTTCGGTTGTTTTAATTTCGATAAAATACAACGGACTATACACTGGCACAGGCGACTGCTTACCAAAGGCTTTACCTGCTATGAGTTTAAATTGCACGTTGTTGTCTGTCCAACTAGGAATGTCGTTTGCAGAAACGTGTGTAAACGATGGTTCGCATTGCTCATGAGCTTTTGGTAAAGCCACCCAAATTTGTAACCCATGAAGCATTTTTTTAGAATCTCGTAAACGGTCTGGTGTTCGCTCGGTATGTACAACGCCTTTTCCTGCGGTCATCCAGTTTACAGCACCAGGAGTAATTTCCATAGCTGTTCCTAAACTATCACGATGCATTACAACTCCTTCAAACAAAAAGGTTAAGGTAGATAAACCTATATGCGGATGCATAGCAATATCCATATTATCTTGGTCGCTCATACAAGCTGGTCCCATGTGGTCAATAAAAATGAATGGTCCTACCATTCGTTTTTGACGAAATGGTAACAATCTACCAACAATAAAATTGCCTATGTTAGCTGCGCGTTCTTCAATTATTAATTTGGTATTAGACATAATTTATGTTGTGTTTAAAATTTATCATAACCCTTAAATTTTGGGTTTACATTTGTGTGTGGTTTCTAACTTCAAAAGGTGCTGGAATGTCTTATTTTGCTAATGACACAGCTAATCCTAGCACAGCAAATATGCCTCCGCCAACCATTCCGCCTATTCCAATTGATATAGCATCTTTTAAGCTTATTTTTTTGGAATCGGTCATGATATTTTACTTTTTTGGATGATTAGCCTAATATAGTTTTTTTATACCTAATACGTATAATAAAATTTTCTCATCAAAGAATCTTCTTCTCAAAACACACGCTATTTTCTACTCCTTCGTATTGACCGTAATTAGAAATAATGTTATAACCGTTGCGTTTGTAGAGTGCAATTGCCTCTGGTTGTTTAATTCCTGTTTCTAGCTTGCAAGAGGTATAACCCAATGTTTTGGTCCATTGTTCTAGAGCTTTTAAAATTGTAGTAGCAATCCCTTTACCGCGTTGTTCAGGAAATACAAACATTCGTTTTACTTCCATTGAGATATCATCTAAAGGTTTTATGGCGCCACAACCTACTGCATGATTACCATGATAAGCTACAATGCAATGTTTTAAGGCTTCGATACCATTAAACTGATTGTAAAACTCGTGGTCGTCGCCATCACGAATTTTTAAATCGGCATCTAAATGACTGACTAATGTTATAAAGTCTGAATGTGAAGCGTCTGTATGCTTTAGAGTGATTTCCATACTTTAAAGCTACAAAACTTTTGTTATTAATTGGTTGTTAAACTTTTTACAAACTCTAAATGTTTGCTGTTTGCCATTCCATTAGGATTACAACCTAGTTTTCCTTCAGGAATTTCAATACCTAATTCTTCATAATGCTTAATCCAACCTTCGTGAAATACTTTGTTTTCAGGGTTTTTAAAAGTCATAGGCTCTAGCTCAAAAATAGCATCTTCTTTAAACACTTCGTAGATATATTCTGAACAATAGAGTCCGTCGTCTTCTAAAATATATGTGGTGTTATAAGGTTGACCCAAAAATGTTTTGGCACGATTGAGCGCGTTTTCAACCTGATTTGAAGTTATGTTTTTAATTCTGTAAAAATCTGCAACATATTTTACAGTATCAGTTGCTTTCATAAAGGCTTCAAGAGGTTCGTAAACGACACCTTTACCTAAATCGGAATGATAGATGTAAATTGAACCATCTACCACATCACAAACACCAATGTGGCTATAGTTTGTTGCTTTTTGAGTTTGCGTTACATTATTAATTGCTTCAGAGAGCGAACTGCTTGTTGCGCTTCTAAAAACAATATCTCCTGATTGTATTTTGTTTGAATCACTACACGCAAAAACAAAACTTAAAATGAGAACTAGAAAGCTTAACCGTTTCAATACTTCTAAATTAATTTACTTACAATGTCTTTAACTGGTAAAATAGCGTTGGTATGTTCTATACTTGGTCCTGCAACCCAAACCGTTTTATAAGTGGCTTGTTGTGCTGCTTTTTCAGTGGCTTTCATACCAATATAAAAACGGACCATTTTCACCCATTTTTTAAGCTTTCGGTTTTTGTTAAGCATACGTTCTAACCAAGGTGATTTGGTGCCTATTTTTTTTACATAAGGTGTATTAATTACTGTACAAGGTGTTCCTGAAATACGTTCGGTCATAACAATATCATCAGCACCATAATCTACACAAGCTTGTTTGTACTCATTAGTAACTCCTGCTTCTTCTGAAGCAATAAACGGACTACCTACTGAAACACCAGCTGCTCCATAAGCTAACATAGTATCAACATCGGCTTTAGTTCCTACTCCACCTGCTGAAATAACAGGAATAGATAAATTATCGTTTAACGTTTTTATAAGTGTTTGCGGATCTATATTACCACGATGTCCACCAGCTTGATTATTTACAGCCACAACAGCATCAGCACCTAAACTTTCAACTTTTTGACCGAATTTTAAATCAGTTATATCACAAAAAACTTTAATTCCTACAGCATGTGCTTGATTGATGGTTTCTTCAGGACTTCCTAATGAGGTTAAAATAAAATCGCAACCTTCTTCGCACAATACACGCAGTTGGTCTTTAGCTTTCGGATTAGATTTATTCACTATCAAATTAAAACCAAACGAACCGCCTTCTACTTTTGCTGCTTTTAATTCTTTAATTGCTGCTCGTAACTCCTCTAAAGTTCTGTAGTTCAATGCTGGAATACAACCTGCAATACCACATTTCATAGCTTCTTTAACCATTGCTACATTAGACACCAAAAACATTGGCGCCATAATAATAGGGTGTTTTATATCTAATAACTCTGTTAGCTTTGTGCTCATTGTTTGTATATTTTGTCTAACAAATATACTACATTTTTATTATGCATGCATAATATTTTAAGTGAATTATAAAGCAAGCAAAAGAAAAAAAACACCCTATTGGTTAAGTTCTTATTTTTCTGGACTGATAATCTGTGGATAGTAATTTTTAAGAAATTCTTTTTGTCTAGCTATCATCTGTTCCCTTAACTTATCTAACTCCATTAAATCCATTCCAAAGTTACTATCAAAAAAAGTATCGTTGAAAAAGCGTTGGTTAAAAAGTGAATCTTGAGAAAAAATAGCACCAAAATTATCATCATTAAATTTTGAAAAGCTAGAATGAAATTTTGATTTAAAAGATTCTATTATACTATCTCTGTCTAAAGAAGACAAATTATTTAAATGGCTACTAGAAGACCATGAATAAATGCTATCATACTTAATTAAGTTTCCGTGTTCATCAAACTCTTTATCTACCTTCCAGCTGCCTTTTGGTTTATCATTATTAACATGCTCTTTTAAGTTGCTTAACTCTTTTTTCTCCTCTGAATTTTGTCCATTACAACTTACACACCATGAAAATAACACGAGTAAAAACATATACTTCTTCATAACTAAAAGCCTTAAAAAGTTAAACAAAACTGTATTAAATTCAAGAAGAGATTGTCTATGAACCTCTTCTTGAATATAGTATTAAAACTCTAGAAAAAACACTTAAGATATTTTAATAGTCCTAGCCGGTTTTTGTTTGGCTTCTTCTTTTTTAGGTAAAAGAATATTTAAAATACCTTCTGTGTAGCTTGCTTGGATTTTATCCTCATCTACTGTTTCAGGTAATGTGAAGGTGCGTTTAAATGATGAGTAACCAAACTCTCTACGCGTGTAATTCGCTTCTTTTTGTTCATTTTCTTGCTTTACTTCAGTAGATATTGATAAAACTTGATTGTCTAAATCTATTTGGAAATCTGATTTTTTAAGTCCAGGAACAGCCATTTCAACATAATAAGCTTCTGCTGTTTCTCTAATATTTACCTTTGGTAAGGTAACTCCTGTATTAAAGTTGGAAGTGAAAACCGAAGGTAGTTCTCTATTAAATAAATCATCTAACCAATTAGACCATGTTGGGAAGTTTAAATTTGAATTTGTAGTTGCTAAACTTCCATTTTTTGGAACAGTTACTAAATTGCTCATAATTAAAAAATTTAAGTTAAACATTATTTCAAATTTGAAATCTAATCTGATTTCATGATGCTATATTTCAAAAAAAATACCAAAATGAATATTTGTCATTTATTTTAACATTTCATTTGCTAAACCAACTGATTTAAAAAACTTTACTCACAAAAATATTGTCAATTTGACATTTTAAACATGCTGATAATTAGTTAGTCTATAATGAACTACCCAAGCTTATAGTAACCACATTTTAAGTAAGCACCTTCTGGAAATCCAATTGGATGGTCGCTATCGTGTTGAGTTTTTAACTGTAATTGAAATGGTCTGCCTGCTTGTTTTAAAGCTTGCGAATTAATATCAAAAAAGGCTTGATACTGAACTCTTGACGAACAAGAAGCCAATACTAACATGCCTTTTTTAGCAGTTAACTGTTCTCCCAACACAGCTAATTGCGCATACTTTTTCTTTGCTAATCCTATTTCTGATGCTTGTTTGGCAAAACTTGGAGGATCTATCACTACTACATCAAAGGTTTTACCCACATTAATCAGTTTTTGCATTTCGTCAAAAGCATCGCCTGCAATGGTTTTATGAATCCCTGAATAGGTGTTTAGCTTTCCGTTTTCAATAGCAATTTCTAGGGCTTGCTCACTAATATCTAAACTTGTCACTTCTGTAGCACCATTAGCCAAAGCGTGCACCGAAAATCCGCCAGCATACGAAAACACGTCTAACACTGTTTTACCTTGACTTAACTCACCTACGCGTTTTCGGTTTTCGCGATGATCTAAAAAATAACCCGTTTTATGACCTTTAATAACGTTTGCCGAAAAATTTACACCATGTTCTACAAACTGAACAACTTCATTTTCTAACGTTCCAAAAACTACATCGCCATCTTTTAGTTGGTGTGCTTTGGAGTTTTGTAATCCACGACTTAATCTAATGACAACCGTTTTGGCTTGTGCTGTTTCTTGAAGCATTGGTAATAGGGTTGCTAAATAGGGTAACCAAATTTCAGAGTATAGTTTTACGACCAAAACAGATGCATAAACATCAGCAATCAAACCTGGGAAACCGTCATTTTCTCCAAATAATAAACGGTAGCTATTGGTTGTGGTTTCTAATAAATCTAATCGTTTTTCAAAAGCGGTATCAATCTTTTGCTTAAAAAACGCTGTATTAATTTCAGCTTTTTCCATGCCACTATGTAGCATTTTAATACGAATTGGTGATGACGCATCGTACAAGCCTAAACCAATAACTTTATTTTTATTCTTATTGAAAACAATTGCCAAATCACCTGATTTTGCATCGTCATTTATCTTAACAATACTGTTAGAAAACACCCAAGGATGCGCGTTTAAAACAAACTGCTCGCCTTTTGCTGTGAGTTTAACAGCTAATCGTTTAGGTTGATACGCTGATTGAATTTTTGGTGAAAATGGCATATATAATTTTTATATAAAAGTAAGTGTTTGAAAATAAAAAAAACAATCAAGCAGATGATTGTTTTTTACATAATATGTGTTGAGTTTCGTAAAATTTCCTAGATAAACCCAGAAAATGAAATCCTTATAACTCCTGCATGATTTCAGAAAAAATACGATATGACGCAACCCTATCTTGATGGTCGTAAATATGCGAAACAGCAATTAACTCATCTACTTTGGTATCTTCTAAAAATTGCTTTGTTTTAGATTTTACTGTAGCCTTATCTCCTATAAAGCTATACTGTGTCATTTGCTGTACTTTAGGATGGTTAATAACATCTCGCATTTCTGGCGTTATAACACTTGGAGCTTTTACATAATCGATATTTCCTGTAAGTACACCCAAAATCATTTGATACATTGATGACGATAACGCATCTGCCATCTCATTAGTTTCGGCTGCAATTACACCAATTCCTGCCATAGTATAGGGTGTTTTTAAATATGCAGAAGGCTTAAAGTTTTGACGATAAATGTTTAGAGCTTCTTTTAACTGTGCTGGTGCAAAGTGACTAGCAAACACATAAGGCAGTCCTTTTTTTGCAGCAACATAAGCACTATCTGTACTAGAACCCAATATATATAACGGCACATGTACACCTTCCGAAACATATGAACGAACTTTACCTCTGTAAGAACTTGTGAAAAAATTCTGAATTCGACTCACTTCATCAGGAAATTGATATACAGCTGTCATTCTATCAGACCTGATAGCTTGAGCTGTTTCCTGATCGGTTCCTGGAGCACGACCTAAACCCAAATCAATTCGATTAGGATATAAGTTACCTAAAGTACCAAACTGTTCTGCAACAATTAGTGGCGAATGATTAGGCAACATAATACCACCAGAACCTACACGTATTTTTTCTGTACCTCCTGCAATGTGACCAATTAACACTGAAGTTGCTGAACTTGCAATACTTTTCATATTATGATGTTCGGCAAGCCAAAAACGATGATATCCCATTTTTTCAGCTTGTTGTGCTAAATCTAAACTGTTAGCAAAAGTATCTTGAATGGTTGTATTTTCTGCTACAGTGGCCAATTCTAATATAGAATAAGGAATTTGTGTTTTCATATTTTTTTTGGGATAAAAAAGCGCAACCATGACTGATTGCGCTTTTTCAAATGTTATGTAAAAATTTTTGAGATGCTGAATCAAGTTCAGCATGACAGCTTCGAACTTATTTCACTTCTTCGAAATCTATCTTTCGACAGAGCCTGTATCGAGCTTGTCGAGATGCTCAAGACGGGCTACTTGACTTCTTCGAAGTCTACGTCTTCTACATCGCTACCTTCGTTAGATGCACCTGCACCACCTTGAGGTTGCTCTGCTCCTGCTGCACCTTGTTGTGCTTCAGCTTGTGCTTTGTACATTTCTTCGCTAGCTACTTTCCAAGCTTCATTTATTTTTTCTAAAGCTGGATCAATTACAGCGATATCTTTTGTTTCGTAAGCTTTCTTCAATTCTTCAAGAGCTTCTTCAATTGGTTTCTTTTTATCATCAGATAATTTGTCACCAAATTCTTTTAGCTGACTTTCAGTTTGGAAGATCATAGCGTCAGCACTGTTTAATTTATCAGCAGTTTCTTTTGCTTTAGCATCAGCTTCAGCATTTGCTTCTGCTTCTTGCTTCATCTTTTGGATTTCATCTTCTGTTAATCCTGAAGACGCTTCAATTCTTATATCTTGAGATTTACCAGTTGCTTTATCAGTTGCAGATACTTTAATGATACCATTAGCATCAATATCAAACGTTACTTCAATTTGTGGAGTACCACGTTTTGCTGGTGGAATACCATCTAAATGGAAACGACCAATTGTTTTGTTATCTGCTGCCATAGGACGCTCACCTTGTAATACGTGAATTTCTACTGATGGCTGATTGTCTGCTGCTGTTGAGAATACTTGACTTTTCTTTGTTGGAATAGTTGTATTCGCTTCAATTAACTTGGTCATTACGTTACCCATAGTTTCAATACCAAGAGATAATGGTGTTACGTCTAATAAAAGTACGTCTTTTACATCACCTGTTAATACACCACCTTGGATTCCAGCTCCTAATGATACAACTTCGTCTGGGTTTACACCTTTACTTGGTTTTTTACCAAAGAATTTTTCTACAGCTTCTTGTACTGCAGGAATACGTGTAGAACCACCAACTAAAATAACTTCGTCAATATCACTTTTACTTAAACCTGCTGCTTTTAATGCAGACTCACATGGCTCAATCGTACGTTTTACTAAATCGTCAATTAATTGCTCAAATTTAGAACGTGTTAATGTACGTACCAAGTGCTTTGGTCCGCTAGCTGTAGCTGTTACGTAAGGTAAGTTGATTTCTGTTTGTGCAGAAGATGATAATTCAATCTTTGCTTTTTCAGCAGCTTCTTTAAGACGTTGTAAAGCCATTGGGTCTTTACGTAAGTCCATTCCTTCTTCAGCATTAAATTCATCTGCTAACCAGTTAATGATTTTTTCATCAACATCATCACCACCTAAATGTGTATCTCCATCTGTTGATAATACTTCAAAAACGCCATCTCCTAATTCTAGGATAGACACGTCATGTGTACCACCACCAAAGTCAAATACTACGATTTTTTGGTCTTGTCCTTTTTTATCTAATCCGTAAGCTAAAGCAGCTGCAGTTGGTTCGTTTATAATTCTACGAACTTTTAATCCTGCGATTTCACCAGCTTCTTTTGTTGCTTGACGTTGTGAGTCATTAAAGTAAGCAGGCACTGTAATTACAGCTTCACTTACATCTTGACCTAAATAATCTTCAGCAGTTTTCTTCATTTTTTGAAGAATCATTGCTGATAATTCTTGAGGTGTATATAAACGACCATCAATATCAACTCTTGGTGTATCGTTATCACCTTTTACTACTTTATAAGGTACGCGTTCTGCTTCATTTTTTGATTCAGAATATTTGTTACCCATAAAACGCTTGATAGAATAAACCGTTTTTGTTGGGTTTGTTACTGCTTGACGTTTTGCTGGGTCACCAACTTTAATTTCACCACCTTCTACGAAAGCGATTACAGATGGTGTTGTACGCTTACCTTCTGCGTTAGGAATTACAACTGGCTCATTACCTTCCATTACAGAAACACAAGAGTTTGTTGTACCTAAATCGATTCCAATAATTTTACTCATAATTTATTTTTATTTGTTTTTAAGATTTCCGCTTTCGCAGAAATGTTGTGTTCTAATTTTAATTCGGTTTGTATAAGTCAATGATTGTGCCATGACAAAAAATATGACACGATGTCACTTTTTATAACTTTAATTTTACACATTATTATATTGGGAATGCTCCAAATGTGAGTATATTTGACGCACTAAAACGATTTCGTGAATGGAGTGTATTTCGGTTTTTGATATGCTAAAAATAGGCGTTGGTCCTTCAAGCTCTCATACTTTAGGTCCTTGGCGCGCAGCTGAACGCTGGATTAAAGAATTAAAAGACAAAAACAGGTTTGATAAAATTGAAAAAATTGCTGTTGACCTGTATGGTTCTTTATCCTTAACAGGAAAAGGACATGCTACTGACTATGCGGTTATGCTAGGTTTAAGTGGTGCTGATCCTGAACGTATTCCTGTTGACACCATTGATGTCATTATTGCATCAATAAAAAACACCAACACCCTTTTATTCAACAATGAAAAGCCTTTAGAATTCAACCCAAAAACTGAAATTACTTTCAACAGAAAGTTTTTACCGTTTCATGCCAATGCTTTAACGTTTACTGCTACTATAAATGGTAGAAATTATAAATCTACCTACTACTCTATTGGAGGCGGATTTGTTGTACAAGAAGAACGAAAAACAGCCAAAGCCAATAAAATCATTTTTTACTGCACATTTCCGTATCCTACTGAAACAGGAGTTGATTTACTTAAGTTTTGTAAAGACTTAAATCTACCTATTTCTGGAGTGGTATTGGAAAATGAAAAGTCTATTAATGATGAAAACCATATCGATTCAGAGTTAAGCAGAATTTGGAACACTATGCTAGAATGTATGTATGTAGGTTGTCATACAGAAGGAAATCTTCCTGGAGGATTAAATGTGAGACGTCGCGCTTATGATATGCACCAAAAACTTAAAGGTGATTTACCTTATCAATCTCCTGAAGAATGGCTACAAGTTATTAGAAAAACCGAAGTAAAGTTTCGACAAATATTAAAATGGGTAAGCTGCTTTGCACTTGCTGTAAATGAAGTAAACGCCTCATTAGGTCGCGTGGTTACTGCACCAACCAATGGTAGTGCTGGTGTAATACCTGCTGTATTGATGTATTATATGGTAATTGAAAACCATGAAGCAGATTTTGAGCACATCAAACGATTTTTACTAGTTGCAGGAGAAATTGGCAGTATCTTTAAAAAAGGAGCCACTATAAGTGCTGCAATGGGAGGCTGTCAAGCCGAAATTGGAGTATCATCAGCAATGGCTGCTGGAGCTTTGTGTGAATTACTTGGAGGAACTCCTGAACAAGTTCTAGTTGCTGCCGAAATTTCTATGGAACACCATTTAGGGCTAACTTGCGACCCAATTGGTGGTTTGGTACAAGTCCCATGCATAGAACGCAACTCTATGGGAGCCATAAAAGCGATTAATGCTGCAGAATTAGCTTTAGATACTGATCCTAATAATGTAAAAGTTCCGCTTGACAAAGTAGTAAACACGATGTGGGAAACCGCTAAAGACATGAATTCCAAATACAAAGAAACCAGTGAAGGCGGTTTAGCAGTTGGTGTAAATTTAGTGGATTGTTAATCTTTCCTTATTTGTAGACTGCTCCATTGATAAAAATTCATTAAAACTCATTATTTTTACAGAAATAAACAAACTATAATCTTATGTCAGTAGCTAAAAAAGAATACAAAAGAATTACCGTAAAGTCTTTAATAGAGATGAAACAAAACGGAGAAAAAATCTCCATGCTTACTGCTTATGATTATACCATGGCAAAAATTGTTGATGGTGCAGGAGTTGATGTTATTTTGGTTGGTGATTCTGCTAGTAATGTTATGGCAGGACATGAAACTACACTGCCAATTACTTTAGATCAAATGATATACCATGCCTCTTCGGTAATTAGAGCTATAAGCAGAGCTTTAGTGGTTGTAGACTTACCTTTTGGTAGTTACCAAAGTGATCCTAAAGAAGCGCTACGCTCTGCCATTAGAATTATGAAAGAATCAGGAGGTCATGCCGTAAAATTAGAAGGTGGTAAAGAAATTAAAGAATCTATAAAGCGTATACTGAATGCTGGAATTCCTGTTATGGGACATTTAGGTTTAACACCTCAATCTATATACAAATTTGGAACTTACACAGTAAGAGCTAAAGAAGAAGAAGAAGCAAAAAAATTAAAAGAAGATGCTTTAATGCTTGAAAAAGCAGGTTGTTTCGCCATTGTGTTAGAAAAAATACCTGCAAAATTAGCAAAAGAAGTTGCTGAAAGTGTTAGTATTCCTGTAATTGGTATTGGAGCTGGAAATGGTGTTGATGGTCAAGTACTAGTGGTTCATGATATGTTAGGAATGACTCATGAGTTCCACCCACGTTTTTTACGTCGCTATATGAATTTATACGAAGAGATGACAACATCTATTTCGCAATATGTAGATGATGTAAAATCGGTTAATTTTCCTAATGACTCTGAGCAGTATTAAGTCTTCAGTAAGCAGTAAGCAGTAAGCAAAAATATTCGTGTATTAGTGACTGAGAAACTTCTTTCCAATAAAAACAATCTTCAAGTACTTTATGAAGACAATCACATTATTGTGGTTAATAAACGTGCAGGTGATATTGTACAAGGCGACAAAACTGGAGAC
Organism: Gaetbulibacter sp. PBL-D1; assembly: GCF_050509525.1. NCBI lineage: Bacteria > Pseudomonadati > Bacteroidota > Flavobacteriia > Flavobacteriales > Flavobacteriaceae > Gaetbulibacter > Gaetbulibacter sp. PBL-D1. The sequence goes on from NZ_JBNWKB010000010.1 coordinate 14,633, forward strand.
AAGCCTTTAAGTGATGTTGTAAAAAGCTATATTAAAGATAAATACAACAAACCTGGAAATGTGTATTTAGGGGTTGTACATCGTTTAGACAGACCCACAACAGGAATTGTATTGTTTTCAAAAACCAGTAAAGCACTCCCAAGGCTTAACAAGCTATTTGCTGAGAAAAAAACTAATAAAACTTATTGGGCTTTAGTTAAAAACCAACCACCTAAACAACAAGATACGTTAATTCATTGGCTGCGTAAAAATCCTAAAAACAATAAGTCTACTGCTTTTATAAAAGAATCTTCAGATAGTAAAAAAGCTATCTTACATTATAAAATCTTGAAGCAACTTGACAATTATTTCTTGTTAGAAATTGAACTAGAAACAGGTAGACATCATCAAATTCGTTGTCAATTAGCAAGTATTGGTTGTCCTATAAAAGGCGACTTAAAATATGGTTTTAAAAGAAGTAATCCTGATGCAAGCATTAGTTTGCATGCTAGACAACTAGAATTTACTCATCCTGTAAAAAAAGAAGCCATTTCGGTTATTGCGCCTTTACCAAAAGATACTATTTGGGACGCTTGTCTCTAACCTAAAGGGTAAGTTAAGGTTAAAGTAACCCCTTCATTAGGTTTTGAATATATATCAAACTTAGCATTAATTAATTCTGCTCTACTTTTCATATTTATCAGTCCAGAGCCTTTTTCAGCAGATTTCATGTCAAAACCTTTACCGTCATCAGTTGCTGTTATAATTAGTTCTTCAGGTTGATAGTTGAGCGTTACTTTTAAGTTTTGAGCTTCGGAATATTTAACTGTGTTTGAAAAAAACTCTTGTAGAATTCTAAATACAATTATTTCATGCTTTTTATCGCTAAACTCTTTTCTTTTTCCTTTAACTTCCAATTCAGTTGATGAAAATTTCATCCGCTTTAATCGGTTAAGTTCATTACTTACAGAGTCTTCAAAACCCATATTTAGTAATACTTCATTGTTTAAAGACTTTGAAAGTGCTCTAACTTCTTTAAGACTATCTTTAACTATGTTTGACGTTTCGTCAACTTTCCCCTTTATGTTTTCAGGAACTAATGCTCCTAGCATATTCAGTTGCATATTAGCATAAGACAACAACTGACCTACATTATCATGCAACTCCCAACCTACATGCTTTAAGGTTTGCTCTTGTATTTCGGTTTGAGCTGTTGCAATTTCTTCATCAAACGCCTGCTGTTGCGCTATTTTGTCTAGTAAGAGTTTATTTTTTCGCTTTTGAAACACTATAAAAAAGACAACGATAAATCCGCATAAAATAAAAAGTACAAACACCATATAAATCAACAAATTCCTTTCAGCAGAAGTTGATATTGGTTGTTGTTCTTGTAAAAAAATCATTAAAAAATTAGTCATAATCAGGGTTTGAAACTATAAGACCTACAGTAAAAGTCAAATACATTAATGAAATTGCAAATAAGTTAATATACCCTCTTAAATTAACATAATCCATATCTGCTACTCTAAAATAAGGCTCAAAAAAAGCCAAAGGTGTTTTTACTAACCAAAAAACAAGAATAGTGCAACTGATATAAAAATTCAGTGATTTATAAAATTTTAAAATTTTATCACTTTGTAGCATTTCAAAAAAATAATAAAACACACACAGCATAATTATTACTGCTCCTAAAACACTAATTGAAGGAATAGAAGTTTTGAAAAAATCAGGTAGAGTCAAAATGATAATACAAAGTGAAGCAATTAAAAATAAAGCAAGCGCTATTTTCAAAGTACTTTTAGCCCTTTGATTAGTGAGAATCTTGAGATAATACCACACAAAAAACACAATTGCCCCTAAGCTCCAACATATTGTATACCACCAATAGTTTTTTTCTAATAAAGTACCTAGTAAAAAACTAAAAATTCCATCTCTAACCCAAAAAGTATAGCGTCCTATAACACCAAACGCCACCACATAAATTAAAAAGTAAATAAAGTATTTAGCAGCTGTATGACGGTATCTTTTATATAAGATTAAACCCGTTACAGCTGCTATTATTTCTACCACTAAGTAGAGGTAGCTTGCATAATCATTTATAAACTTGACCAAAAGTAGACTATAATTTATTGAGGATAATTAGCTCCAGGAGGATGCCCATTACCGCCTTCATTAAATCCACTACCTCCAGTAATATCTCCTTTTCCTCCTTGCATAAAGTGGCTAAAAGCATTCATACTACCATCAGATGTGTTGGTTGCACTTTTTAGATAGCCAGTTGGCACAAAAAACATCGTTGTATAACCTGGAATACCGTTAGCATCTGGATAAGCTCCAAGATATACCCTAATACCATTCATTGTAAACCCTAACGAATCGGCTTCGTTTTCAGCATAATCCAAGTAAGCTCTCATATCATCAAGTGAATACCAAGATGATCGGTTATCTCCTCCTCTTCGCGTCACAATAGAGTCACTGATTAATTGATACCTTGGATTGTAAGCCGCATCCAAAGCTTTAGCTTCTTGAGGTGTTATCAATCCTTTAGGAGGTGTTAAGTTCTCCATTCCTGTTTCAGATTGTTTACAACAAAAAAAGTAAGTCAACACTGCTCCTAAAGCAAATCCTAACAAAAGTAAAATTAGTTTTTTCATAAGTTTTGAATTAATAGTTGGTTCTAAAATATTGAAATCTTTCAATACTGTAAAGTATTTTTTATTGTTTTACTGCTTTAACAATTTTAACCTTATCTTTTCATTAGGCTTTTTTTGCGCTAATCTACTAATAGACAATTCGTTTAAATGCAAAACTCTAGGATAACCGCCTGTTGTTTGACAATCTCGCATTAAAACAATTAGCTTACCTGAAGGTGTCAACTGAATAGTTCCTGGTAAAACCATTGAGGTTATTATTGGCGCTAAGTTATTCTCTAACTTTTCATTAAGTTGATAAGCCATCCGGTTATTAAGTTGGGACACTGAAAACTCTTGATTAAAAAGTAATGCTTTTTGACTATCGTTTAAGCTTTCAAACTCAGGTCCTTCAAATACCTCTATAGTTTTACTTTTAAAGTGATTGGTATTAACTTTAAGTGTTGCATTATGTTCTAAATTAAAAACGGAAGTTGTATTAATCTTTAAAGAGTCTCCCACAGCTATTTTATCTGCTTTAGTCACGTTTGAAAACATACTTTTACTCTCCATTACACTTTCAGACTGAAAGCCTCCCAAAACCGCTAAATAACACCTGTAACCATAATTTAGTTTACCAAATGAAAGTACATATCCTGCTTTCACTTTTATCGCTTTATTTAAACTAATTGATACGTCATTTAATTTTGGAGATAAGTCTGCTCCTGTTAAACAAATCACTGTTTCTGCTTTAAAAAGAAGCGTTGATCCTGTCATTGTCATCTCCAAAACAGCAGCATTTTCGTTGTTTCCTAAAATTGTGTTTGCAATTTTTGAGCTATATGCATCCATAACACCAGAAAAAGGTATTCCATAACGCTGAAAACCAAACCGACCTAAATCCTGAATAGTTGAAAATAATCCTGATTTTAAAACCTCAACCATTTATTACCTCACTTTCTAATTCATAATTCCCATATGCTACTAATTCTGAAATAGCTTTATGTTCATTTAAAGATATTGGGTAAAACTGAATTTTATCTCCACTCTTCGCAAAACAAGGCTCGTCTTTTGAAACATCAAAAAACTCAATTGGCGAATTGCCTATAATATTCCAGCCTCCAGGACTCACATTTGGGTATATTCCTGTTTGGTATTCTCCAATGGCAACAGCTCCTTTTTTTACTTCCATTCTAGGGGAAGATTTTCTAGGAAAATGCAGTTGATTTTCTAAACCTCCCAAGTATAAAAAACCAGGTAAAAAGCCTACAAAAAAAACAGTATAAATAGCTTGCGAATGTAGTTTTATAATTGCTGATTTTGACAGCTTTTTTTGAGCAGAAATTTCTTCTAAATCAATACCAAAAAACGCATCATAGCACACAGGAATTTTCCACAACAATTGGCTTCTATGTCCAACCTTTTTACGATTAAAATAAATCGATTTCAATGCTGAAATTTCATCATTGATATTATCAATAGTAAATTTACAAATAATTAGTATCGAGTTATATGCATTATTTATCTCAACTACTTCTTTAACATAATTATCAGCTATACTATTTTTAAAAATTAGAACATCTTCAAGAATAATTTCATTTATTTCATTAGGCCATTCTATTAAAATTGAACGCTCACCATAAGCTTTATATTTTAGATTAAAATCCATCAAAACATTAGGCTATTTTAACATGAAGTTCTTTTAATTTTTCGGTAAGATATTGCAATATTTTTTCAACGTTTGGAGAGTCTCCATGCACACAAAAAGTATCTGCTTTTACATCTACTTCTACTCCACTTATTGTTTTTACTTTCTGCCTTGAAATCATATTAAAAACATGCTCAAAAACTGCTTCAGGATGATTTAAAACAGCATTGCTTTTATCTCTTGATACTAAGCTTAAATCTTCATTATAATTTCTGTCAGCAAACGCTTCGTACATTACAGGAATTTGTTCTTCCAAAGCTAAATTTGCTATCACAGAACCATAAGGCACATACAATTTTACTGGTAACGCTATACTTTTTATCACCTCAATAATCACACTAGCAGTCTTTTCATCCTTCATCGCCAGATTATACAATGCGCCATGAGGTTTAATATGATGCAATGCAAGATGTTCGGTACGCAAAACATTCATAAACCCTCTAACCTGCTGTTTTACCGAAGTATATAAATCAGCACAAGACATCTCCATTGGCTTTCTTCCAAAGTTCTCTATATCAGGAAATGAAGGATGCGCACCAATTTTTACACTAAACTCTTTAGCTAGTTTAGCAACAGCAATCATTGTTTCCTCATTTCCAGCGTGTCCTCCACAAGCTATATTACACGAAGACACATAAGGCAACAACCTAGCTTCGTTACCTAAACCTTCTCCAACATCAACATTAATATCTACGGTATATCCATTCATCATAACACATTAAACACTTTTAAAACACTTTTTAAACCTAAGAAAATAGCCACTAAAAGAATCACTACTCCCACAACATTCTGCAATAAGCTGTTTTTATATTTACCCAGCAATTCAGATTTATTCATGACCCAAATCAAAAACACAGCAACTAGAGGCAACAGCAATCCATTAGCCACTTGTGCAAACTTGATTAGCTCTATAGATTTTATTCCTAAAGAAGAAAATACAACTCCTAAAACTAGAACAAACAACCAAACACCTTTAAAGGTCTTAGATTTTAAATTGGTACTCCAACCCAAACATCCACTAGCAACATAAGCAGCTGCCAAAGGCGCAGTAATTGCACTTGTAATACCTGCCGAAAACAGTCCGATAGCCATAAAATACTTTGAAAAACTACCAAACAAAGGCTCTAAACCTAAAGCTAAATCCGCAGCATTGCTAATTGTTTTAGTCTGAATCGCTGAAGCTGAAATAATAATGCACATTGACACCACTCCTCCCAACACAACAGCAACTATAGTATCTTTTCTAGCATACTGCAAATCACTTTCAGCACGCCACTTTTCTTTAACCAATGCTGCATGTAAAAACAAATTATAAGGCACCACAGTAGTTCCTATTAAACCAACAACAGTCAACACACTTTCTTTAGGCATTTTAAAACCAAATAAACCCTTAAAAACCTCCATTAAGTTAGGCTTTGTTAGTATTGCTGTCACTAAAAAAGCAACACTCATTACCATAACCATAGCTACTAATATCCTTTCTAGTGTTTTATAATTTCCAATAGTTAAAATTAAAAACGCAACCAAACCGATGATTAAACTAAAAACATTCACATCAAACACACCAACTTCAACACTCGGATTACCAAATAGCGTTTCCAAACCCAATACGCCTCCACTAATGTTTCCTGCTTCATAAGCTGCATTACCTACAACTATCGCTGACAACATTAAAACAATTACAACAGTCTTAAAAACAGGATTTTTAATTTCAGTCCTTATAACTTCCGAAAGACCTTTTTGAGTAATTACTCCTAATCGTGCTGACATTTCTTGCAATACTATTGTAGCAAATACTGAAAACAACATAGCCCAAAGCAACGCATAACCAAACCCAACTCCTGCAAGCGTACAAACTGTTACTGTTCCAGGTCCAATAAAAGCCGCTGCTACCAATGGTCCTGGACCTATATTTTTAAACCATGCTTTCATTAGCCCAACCAACCTTCCCTATCTAAACTTCTATATTGAATAGCCTCAGAAATATGCGCTCCATTTACCGCTTCACTAGCCTCTAAATCTGCAATAGTACGTGCTACTTTCAAAATTCTATCATAAGCTCTAGCAGAAAGATTTAAACGCTCCATCGCTGTTTTAAGCAATTGCTTTGAATTATCATCCAAAACACAAAATTTTCTAATCTGTTTTGTGTTCATTTGCGCATTGTAATGCACATTATCAAACTCTTTAAATCGCTTAGTTTGAAATTCTCGAGCAGCAGTAACGCGTTTTCTTATATCAACCGAAGATTCACCTTTTCTGTCATCAGATAGTTTTTCAAAAGGCACAGGCGTCACTTCAATATGAATATCAATTCTATCCAATAATGGCCCAGAAACTTTACTTAAATACCGTTGCATTTCAGCAGGAGACGAAGTTACAGGAGCATCAGGATCGTTAAAATAACCTCCAGGACTCGGATTCATACTTGCCACCAACATAAACGACGATGGATAGGTTACTGTAAATTTAGCTCTAGAAATCGTCACTTCTCTATCTTCTAACGGTTGACGCATTACTTCTAAAACCTCTCTTTTAAATTCTGGTAATTCATCTAAAAATAGCACACCATTGTGAGATAAAGAGATTTCTCCTGGTTGAGGGTAGCTTCCTCCACCAACTAGCGCAACGTTGCTTATAGTATGATGAGGACTTCTAAATGGTCGTTGTGACATCAACCCTGTATGTTCTTTTACTCTACCAACTACCGAATGGATTTTTGTAGTTTCTAAAGCTTCACTCAATGTCATTGGAGGCAAAATACTTGGTAATCGTTTTGCCAACATTGTTTTTCCAGCTCCTGGAGGCCCTATTAAAATAATATTATGACCACCTGCTGCAGCAATTTCCATACAGCGTTTTATTCCTTCCTGACCTTTTACATCGGCAAAATCAAACTCAGGAAAATCGAGATTTTTATAAAATTCCTCCCTTGTGTTTATAATAGTCTGTTCTAAAGCTTCATCTTTATCAAAGTAATTAATGACTTGTTTGATGTTATCAACTCCAAAAACCTTTAAATCATTAACAATTGCAGCTTCTTTTGCATTTTGACTTGGCAGAATAAACCCTTTAAAACCTTCTTCTCTAGCTTTAACAGCAATAGGCAATGCACCTTTAATAGGCTGTAATGTTCCATCTAAAGACAATTCTCCCATTATGAGATAGTCTTCTAGGTTTTCAGCTTTTATTTGATTAGAAGCCGCTAAAATTCCGATTGCTAATGTTAAATCATAAGCAGAACCTTCCTTACGCAAATCGGCAGGCGACATATTGATAATTATTTTTTTTCCAGGAATTCGATAACCGTTATTTTGAAGTGCAGCCGCAATACGATAATTACTTTCTTTAATCGCGTTATCAGGAAGACCTACCAAATGATAACCCACTCCATTATCGACATTTACCTCAACAGTAATGGTTGTTGCTTCAACACCAAAAACTGCGCTTCCGAAGACTTTTTTAAGCATAAAAGATTGGTTTCCTTAAATGTAATAAAAAAAGACAAATAACAAATTGATTAAAATTTACTATCATTACTACATATTTGCATTAATAGACTATGAACACCTCCAAACGTATAGGTTTTATTTTAGGACCAGCTTTATTTATTATCATCAAACTTTTTTTTCATCCAGAAGGCTTATCAAGTGAAGCCAATGCTATACTAGCATCTACATCATGGATTGCAGTTTGGTGGATTACCGAAGCTATTCCTATTGCAGCAACTGCACTACTTCCTATAGCTTTGTTTCCCTTATCAAACGGTTTGAGTTTAAGTGACACCACAAGCGCGTTTGGTCATAAGTTTGTGTTTTTATATTTAGGCGGTTTTATTATTGCAATTGCTATTGAGAAATGGAATTTACACAAGCGCATTGCCTTAAACATTATTAACATTATTGGCTCAAACGTTAAGAATATTATTCTTGGGTTTATGGTTGCTACAGCGTTTTTATCGATGTGGATTTCCAACACAGCTACTTCTGTAATGATGCTACCTATTGGCATTGCTATCGTCTCTCAATTAAAAGATAATCCTGATACAATTGAAGACGAAAACCTAATTTTTGGTAAAGCTCTAATGCTTGCCATAGCTTACAGCGCCTCTATTGGTGGTATTGCTACTTTAATTGGCACTCCTCCAAATCTCGTCTTAGCTGGAGTTGTTCTAGATACTTACAACTATGAAATTACATTTTTACAGTGGTTTATGTTTGGGTTTCCTATTTCAATCTTATTGCTTTTTATCTGTTGGAAATACCTCACCAATTTTGCTTTCACCTTTAAACAGAAAGAATTTCCTGGTGGAAAACAAGAAATTAAAAGACTTTTAAAAAACTTAGGAAAACTGAGTTACGAAGAGAAAGCTGTTGCCTTTGTTTTTGCTACAACAGCATTTTTATGGATTACACGCTCCTTTTTATTCAATACAATATTACCACAGCTCGATGATACCATCATAGCAATTATTTTTGCTATAGTCTTGTTTTTTATTCCTTCCAAAGATAAAAAAGAGAAACTCATGACTTGGGAAGATGCTGTAAAATTACCTTGGGGAATTATTTTGCTTTTTGGAGGAGGAATGGCTCTAGCAAAAGGTTTTGAAACAAGCGGATTAGCACAATGGATTGGCAATCAAATGACAACCTTAGTAGGAATCTCATCAATACTAATCGTGTTATTACTTATTGCTGCTATAAACTTTTTAACCGAAATTACTTCCAACTTAGCAACCACAGCTATGCTATTGCCTGTTTTAGCGTCAATGGCAATAGCTGTAGACATGCATCCTTATATCCTTATGGTTGGTGCAGCAGTGGCTGCATCTTGCGCTTTTATGCTTCCTGTGGCAACACCTCCAAACGCTGTAGTTTTTGGCTCTGGTTATTTGAGAATTCCTGATATGGTTCGTAAAGGCATTATAATGAATGTTATATCAATAGTCATTTTAACCTTGTTTGTGTATTTTATGCTGCCTTTACTTTGGGATATTGCTGTTAATGGCTTTCCTGAAAATTTAATAGCTAATTAACGTGAGTTCGATATAGCTGTTTTTAATAAACTGACTACAAGCAATTTAAAAATCACTGTCAGGTCGAGCGCAGTCGAGACCTAATCAAAATAGACCTATTTTAAGACCTTTCGACTGCGCTCAAGGTGACGATGGTATAATTTTATTGGCTTAAGGAACAACTCTGTTAATGTTTTACATCTAACTTCACGTTAATTAACAGAAGATATAAACTCCAAAGCTCGTTTTTCGTTGTAATAAATGTTCTTCCTATCGATAAACCCAACATGACCTCCATACTTAGGCATTTCTAAATGTAAATTAGGATTATGTTTAGCCTCTTTAACAGGAAAACATTCTGGTGATAAAAACGAATCGTTTAAGGCATTAATAAGTAAGGTTGGTGTTTTTATATTTGATAAAAACTGAAGACTGCTACTCTTCTCATAATAGTCAAAAGCATCTTTAAATCCATGCGCTTTGGAAGTATAAACATCGTCAAAATCTTTTAAAGTTTTAATTGAATTAAATTCCTTATCACTCATTTTAACAGAATGTTGCATTTTCTTTTCTTTCAAGTTTTTTAGCAAATGCTTTTTGAAATTATTGTGAAATAAAATATTATTCATTTTATGTAATTCACCCGAAGATCCTTTTAAACTACAAGGTACTGAAACAGCAATTACAGCTTTAATTTGATTTGGAACATCATCGCGTTCTCCTATATATTTCAAAACCATATTACCTCCTAAACTGATGCCTTTTATGTATATATGCGTATATGATTTTTGCTCTAAAACATGCTGAATGACAGCCTCTAAATCTTCGGTAGCACCAGAATGATACGAACGAAATTTTAAGTTTGGTGTTCCACTACATCCTCTAAAATTAACTGCTACAGCATCTATGTTGTTTGTATTAAACAGTTTTGCAGTTCCTGTAATGTATGGTCGTTGCGCATGACCTTCTAATCCATGCAACAACACTATAAGTTTATTGGTTTTTTCTTTTGAAAAACTCCAGTCTAAATCCAGAAAATCGCCATCTGGCAAATGGATTCGTTCTCGTTCTTGAACAACTCCTTTAACGCGTCGCACCAAACCAGAATACACTGTTGACACAAATCCGTTTCTAAAAAAATAAGGCGCTTTGTATTTTGACTCTACTATTGGCATTATTAACTCACTTCTAGTGGTGTAAACGTAAACGCACTACCATTAAACAATCCTTTATCACTTAACTTTAACGACGGAATCACTAACAACGCCATAAAACTCAAAGTCATATATGGCGCATTTAACGTGCTACCTAATTGTTTTGCCATAGCATCTAAGGCTGCATAGTCTTTTCCAATAGCAACACCATCTTTATCACTCATAATTCCTGCAACAGGAAGTGGTACTATTTTTTCTTCGGAATTGGAAATCGCACAAATACCGCCTTTATGTTCAATAACCAGATTAACCGCTTTACAAATCGCTTCATCATCCACTCCAACAGCAATAATATTATGCGAATCATGACCTACCGAACTTGCTATAGCTCCTTCCTTAAGTCCGAAGTTTTTTATAAACCCTAGAGCTGGACTTTGATTTTGATAACGGTTCACAACAGTCATCTTTAAGATATCGTTTTCAATATTTGATATCAAATTTCCATCTTTAAGCAAGCTGTCAGCAATGATTTCATTGGTTACCAATTGTCCTTCTAGTGCTTCAATAACGCGTATTTGTTTAGAAGTTGTTTTAAACTTAAAGTCTTTAACTTGCTTTTTTTCAGTATTAAAATTATTCAATACTTCAAAAGGAGTTGATTGAATTTTAGATTCACCTTTATCATAAACCAACTCACCATTAATATAGGTTTGAAGGGTTTTAAAATCCTTTAAATCATTGACAATAACAAAATCTGCCGCATCGCCAACTTTTAGCAAACCTACATCTAAATCATAATGCTCTACAGGGTTTATGCAAGCTACTTGCAGCACTTTAAACACATCTATACCTTTTGCTACAGCTCTTGCACACAACGTATTGATGTGACCAAGTATTAAATCGTCTGGATGCTTATCATCACTACAAAACATCATGTTTTCAAAATGTTCTGGTAACAAATCGATTAGAGCATTGAAGTTTTTAGCTGCACTACCTTCGCGTATTAAGACTTTCATACCTTTTTGGAGCTTTTCCAAACCCTCTTCAAACGTAAAACATTCGTGGTCGGTTGAAATACCTGCGTTGATATATTTTGAAATTGCTTCACCTCTCAAACCTGGAGCATGACCATCAATGGGCTTATTAAAGTGTTTTGCCCATTCTATTTTTTTTAGAACTTCTGGATCGTCATTAAGCACACCAGGATAATTCATTAGTTCTGCTAAATACTTAATCTCTGGATTAGCCATCAATTGCTTAATTCCGTCAGAATCTACAACAGCTCCAGCCGATTCAAAAGTAGTAGCAGGAACACATGAAGGCGCACCAAAATTGAATTTAAAAGGTGTTTGTTTTCCGTTTTCAATCATAAACTCCACACCTTCTACTCCAAGCACATTGGCAATTTCATGAGGATCAGAAACCGTTGCCACTGTACCATGAGTTACAGCAATTCGCGCAAACTCACTTGGCACTAGCATAGAACTTTCAATATGTATGTGTGCATCTACAAAACCAGGTAGTATATACTGGTTTACGTTATGTGCTTTTTCTTCAATAGCTGCTATTTTTCCATCTTTAATAGTAATTTCACCTTTAAAGATGCGTCGATTAAGAATATCGACAATTTGTCCTTGTAAAATCAAGTTATTTTAATTCTATTTTAATAATTTTCTTAGTCTTGTCAGTAACTTTAAAACGACTGTCGGCACGCTTACCAATAACCCAAATAATGTAATCTCCAGAGCATAGTAAAAGTGTGTTTTCTTTGTCTAAGAGCGACATTTTCTCGTCTTTAAAGTATTTGCTTAATTTCTTTTTCCCTTTCATTCCTAACGGATGAAAATAATCGCCTTCCTGCCAATGTCTTACTGTTAAAGGAAATTTGAGCTTTTTCTTATCTACAAAAATACGATTAGCGTCTTTCCCAAATAGTGCATCAGCTTCATCAAAAAAGAGAACTCCAGCAGTGGTTTTAATTTTATCGTCACATTCAGAAATTGTTATTACTTGCTGCTTATCTTCAGTGTTTAAATCACTCAACAGCAAGTAATCTCTATCTTTTATTAAACGATGGGTTTCAGAAAACACTTGCTTACCTGATTGCGCATCTAACAAATTAAATACATCGTTCCACTCGGTAAAACCATAAACTTTTAATAATTCATACAAATAGGCTTTTGGATGACTGAGTTGCTTAATTTCTGAAATGTCAAATTGAATTTCAAACTCTGTAATGTCTTTTATAACCTTATCGGAAACATCATCTATCCTATCGTCAATTATTGCTTTTGAGTCTTTTAAAAACGCTTGAGTTTGACTAAAGGTTTGCAATAATTGTGGATTAATATCTTTCAACACAGGAATAACCTCATGACGTATTTTATTGCGCAAATATTTTGTGGATGCATTTGTACTATCTTCTCTCCATTTTAAATTATTGTCGTTGGCATATGCTTCAATTTCCAAACGAGAAAATGGCAATAATGGTCTAACCGTATTGTTATTTATAATTGGAATTCCTGTAAAACCCTCTAAACCTGTTCCTCTTGTGAGATTGATTAAAAAGGTTTCTAAATCATCATCAGCATGATGAGCAGTTAAAATGTAGTCAAACTTAAGTTGTGCTGCTAAGTCATTAAACCAGTTGTAGCGCAACTCCCTTGCTGCCATTTGCGTAGATAGTTTGTGCGTTTTGGCATAGGTTTCGGTTTCAAAATTTTGTACAAACACTTCAATTTCTAAATCATCAGCAAGTTGAACGATAAAATCTTCATCTGCATCGCTTTCTTTTCCTCTTAAATTAAAATTACAATGCGCTAAAGCAAACTTAAAATTAGCAGCACGACATAAGTGCATTAACACCACACTATCAATTCCGCCAGAAATTGCAATAAGGAGTTTACTTTCTTTTAGAAAAGGAAGATTTTGTATGATATGTTTATTGAATCTTTCTAGCATTAGTTTTTAATACCTATTTCAAATATAACAACTTGAAACCTTTAACATTAAACTTTAAGCGGAAATTTTCAACTCTCCAACACCTCTCTCATAGCTTTAGCTTTAATCAAGCATTCTTCATACTCTTTTAAAGGGTCGCTTTTTGCGGTAATTGCACCTCCAACCGAATAGGACACATATTGATTGCTTTGATTGTACAAAATACTACGTATCACTACATTAAAATCGAAATCGCCTTGAGGTGTAAAATACCCAACAGCTCCAGAATACAAACCACGCTTGGTTTCTTCTAAAGTTTCAATAATTTTCATTGCCGAAATTTTTGGAGCTCCTGTCATACTTCCCATTGGAAATGTTGTTGCTATTACATCAACTGGATGTGTCGTGGATTCAATTTGAGATGTTACGGTTGAAATCATTTGGTGTACTTGTTCAAAACTGTAGACTTTACAAAGCTCTTTCACCTCTACACTGCCTTTAGTGGCAGTTTGAGACAAATCGTTTCTTACCAAATCCACTATCATAATGTTTTCACTTCGTTCTTTTTCGTCTTTAGCAAGCTCTGTTTTAAGTCTATCATCTTCGTCTTTATCTTTTGAGCGTTTAGCTGTCCCTTTAATAGGTTGCGACACAATTGTAGTTCCTTCTTTTTTTAGGTAACGTTCAGGTGAAGCCGAAAGTAAATACTTATCGTCTAATTTTAAAAACGTTGCAAAAGGCGGTTTGGAAATAGCATTAAGCTTGTTATAAATGTTTAAGGGCTGAATTAAAGTGTCTTCAGCATAAAACTCCTGACAAAAATTAGCTTCATAAATATCTCCTCTATGAATGTGTTTTAACATGGTATTTACCTTGTTAAAATAGTCGTCTTTGTGGATGCGAAGCTTTATTTTAATGTTTTCGGTTTGAGGTTCTTCAACGGTATTTAAAACATCTACAGCATCTATAGTTTTTAAATCGACATCAAGCTCATCGCTAACAAAATTTAAATACCTAACTTCAACCACATCATCTTTAAAAAGGAATAATTTTTTGGGTTGAAAAAAGAACAATTCAGGAAACTGCAAACCGTCAAAATTTCTTGAAGTCAAGTGCTCAACATCGTTTTTTAAATCGTAGGTTAAATACCCAAAAATCCAATCGTTTGTTTGGGTTTGATAGTCTTTTAATGCTTTAAATGCATTTTCATAATCGGTTTGAATACTCGTTATAGCATCTACTGCTAAAACTGCATCAAATGTAGAATATTGGGTGTTGAAAGCATTTGTATCTAACCAAACAACTTCGCGAAACTGTTGGCTCCAATGCAATAATTTTTGTTTATATTGCTCAACGTTACTAATGTTTTGCTTGGATATTGTTCTCAAAAGGGTAATTCTTATAAGTTTCCAAATTTATTAAGAAACTATCAATTTAGAATAATATAAAAGACTTTACTTAATACTAAACAAAAATCTACTTTTTGCACATGAACTTAAAGCGCTCTTTTTCAATCAACATACTTCTTACAGTATGTTTTGTTTTGGTTTCTAACCTTAGTTTTTCAAATTTAACTCTTTGGGATTGGTATACGTATACAAATACCGATTTGGGTTACTCATTAGAGTTACCTAATGAACCAAACTATCAAGATGATTATGATAGTTTTATCATCTATTCCTACAATGACACGAATTCAAAGCGCGTGTATTCCTTTTTTGCTTTAGATTTAAGAGATCGAAATCAAGATAGTAAACCGAGTGAAATTGTTGATAATTTCACAAACAACATCGTCAACAATCTTAATGGAGAGCTGCTAGACAAAAAGGAAATAAAATACAGTGATGGACTCCAATACAAGATACTTGTAAAGATTAACGAAGAAAAACTAATGAGTGCTCAGTTTACTTTACAAAATAATATACTGTACTACTTATCGGTTGAAGATTTAAAAGACAGTGTTGACAACAACAATACCAAACGCTTCTTTAATTCACTTAAAGTTACAAGCGCTAAACCTATGGAAGTTAAAGAATGGCTGGATTTTGTGAGTGAAAAAGGTGCATTTTCTATCACTATCCCAGAAGAACCTACTGACTTGTCGCGCGAATATCCAAATCCGTTAGAAGAAGATGGTGAACCTTACTATTTATACCTTTATTCTGCACCAGACTATAAAAACGACGACAACTATCTATTTAGATACAACGACCAACCGCTTGGATATTTTATGGAAGATCCTGCTGGTGGATTTGAGTCTATGCAAGAGACATTAACAGCAAGAGCTGAACTATTATCACCTCCTAAAACTATATTTTTAGATGGTAATGAAGGACGAGAATATGAATTATTGCTTGATGGTAAATTTCATACTATCTGCAGAATTTATTTAAGAGGAAACAGAGCCTACCTTTTACTAAAGCAAAAACTAAACGAGAAAGAAAAAGCGACTACTGACGATACTTTTTTTAATAGTTTTAAGTTTGAACCTTACAAAACTCCTGAGCTTACAACCTTACAACCAAGAGGCACAAACTTTGAAGTTCTGTTTTTTGACGACCTTAAAAGAGTTATTGACACTGTTGGTTATGAAAGTACTTATCTTAAAAACTCCAACGACTATTTTGCACTCAATGAAATGTCTGGAGGAACGTATCAGTTTGGATACAGTGATTTGAAAGATTATTTTAAAATAGCATCTAAAGATGAGTTTTTTGAAACCAATATTGACGCGCTTAAATCTTGGAATGACAGTATTATAAAGCAAAAAAACATCAAAGTTGGTAATGAAGATGGTGTTGAATTTCATATTCAAAATGAAGGTACAAAGGTGATTACAAAACATCAATTATGGCTTCAAAACAAACGCTTGTTTTTAATGACAGGTTATTTAAGCGACGAAGAACGCGACAGCAAACTAACTGACTCTATATTCAACTCCTTTAAAGTCATTTCAAAAGAACCTGAGTTTGATGTATTCAGTTCAAAAACTGATGCAATTTTTAACGACTTACGCTCAAAAGATTCAATTGTATACAATAATGCACTTGGCGCTTTTGATTATTATGAGTTTGAAACAACCGATCTTCCTAAACTCTACGAAGCTTTAAACTACAGCTACGATTCTCAAGAAAAAACCAATCTTATAAAAGACAAAATAGCTGAACAATTTTCATTGGTTAGCGATAGTAAAACTTTAGACGTTTTAAAAAATCTGTATACCAATGAAAGTACAAACGATGATTTAAAAGCAACAATCTTAACAATTATTCCAGATTTAGAAAATGATGATGCTTTGAGTGTTTACAAAGATTTATTTCTTAATAATCCACCTGTAAATACTGAAAATTATACTTGGGGAGTAGTGTCACCATTTACCGATTCACTTAATTATGCTATTGAAAACTACAAAGATTTTTCAACCTTAATCAAGCATGAAAAATACCGTTCAGATGTTTTAGATGTATCATTAAACATCCTTCAAGACAGTACAGGTCACAGTAGTTTGGTAAGTGATAATATGGAAAAACTGTTTCAGTACATGGAGTCTGATCTTCAAAAATATTTAGAAGAAAAAGATAAAGACGAGTACGACTATTCAATGAACTCATTAATCTATTCGTATTTAAACTTTTTAAATAAGTCTTCATACAAGAATGAATTCACCGACACTTTCACCTCTACTCTAGCAAAAGAAAAAGACAACCAATGGTTTAGCTTACAAGCAACAACAGCACGAATTGTTAACAACTACCCACTTGATAACGCTTTTATTGAAACACAAATGGATAGTTTGTTTTCTAGATACGAAATCATGGAAGCTTACCACAAAACTAATCAGTTTAATAAAGTTCCTAAAAAATATATTAAGCCTGAAGAGTTTGCAAAACTTGCACTTTACAATTATGTTGGCGAAGACGAAGGCTATCCAGACACTATGACTGTAGTAGGGAAAATTAAAAATGAAGGTGACGAATACTATGCTATTTCTTTTGGATATGAATACGAAGAAGCTGAAGGTGAAGAGTATTTAGCCATTGTAGGACCAATAAAAGAAATCTCTCAAAAAACACCATACGAAAGGTACAAATGTTATACTGAATGGGATAGCGTTGAAAAGGACTGGAAAACACAAACCAAAAACCTTATTCCAAGTTTAATAGAATATGGCTACTAAGTTTAATGGATTAAGCCTATTTTTGCAACATGGAACACGATGTTACTTTTCAGGACTTAAACCTTAACACACCACTTTACAATGCCATTGACGATTTAGGATTTGTAAAACCAACTCCTATACAATCGGAAGCATTTAATGTTGTAGCATCTGGTAAAGATGTAGTAGGAATTGCACAAACTGGTACTGGTAAAACCTTTGCCTACATGCTTCCTATACTTAGAAACCTAAAATATTCTAGACAAGAAAACCCACGTGTATTGGTTTTGGTACCAACTCGAGAATTGGTTGTACAAGTTGTTGAGGAAATTGAAAAACTTTCTAAATACATCAACAATAGAATTTTGGGTGTTTATGGTGGTACAAACATCAACACTCAAAAACAAGCTGTTGCTCAAGGAACCGACATTATAGTTGCTACTCCAGGTAGATTGTATGACCTTGCCATGAGTAGAGTATTACAGCTTAAGTCTATTCAAAAACTGGTTATTGATGAAGTTGACGTTATGTTAGACCTTGGGTTTAGACATCAGCTCATGAACATTTTCGATATTTTACCTGAACGCAGACAAAACATTATGTTTTCAGCAACTATGACCGAAGATGTAGATGAATTAATCACAAACTTTTTCATCAACCCACAACGCGTTACTGTTGCTGTTACAGGAACACCTCTTGAAAACATTATACAACAACGCTACGAGGTAAAGAACTTTTACACAAAGGTTAACCTACTAGAACACGTGCTATTTGATAAAGCAACTTTTAATAAAGTGCTGATTTTTGTGTCTAATAAAAAAATGGCTGACCGCTTGTTTGAAAAGCTAGAAGACATCTTTCCTGGCAATTGTTGTGTGATTCACTCCAACAAAACACAAAACTACAGACTACGTAGTATTGAAGCTTTTGAAAGTGGCGAACATCGTATTTTAATAGCTACAGATGTTATGGCTCGTGGTTTGGATATTGATAATGTAAGTCATGTAATAAATTTTGACACACCAAAATATCCTGAAAACTATATGCATAGAATAGGTAGAACTGGTAGAGCTGAAAACTCAGGAACCAGTATTGTATTTTCTACCGAAGACGAGCAGGATTACATTGAAGCTATTGAAAACTACATGAATTTAAAAATAGCATTAATTGAATTTCCTGAGGAAGTAACTATTTCTACGGAATTAATTGAAGAAGAACGACCGCAAATAAAGGAGCATTACAACCCTTTAAAACGTAACAAAGACGATTATGAACCTGGTGCTGCTTTTCATGAAAAGAAAGAAAAAAACAAGAAAACAAACCAAGGCGGTTCGTACCGAAGAGAAATAGCCAAAAAATATAAGAAGCCTAAAACTAGAGGCGACAAAAACTACAACAAAAAAAAGAAAAGAAAATAGAAAAAACCCTCTTCAAATTAATGAAAAGGGTTTAAGAAAGCCACAAGGTATCAAGGTTCTTTAAATATTAACCAAATTTAAATTACTATAACCCTAACTATAGTTAACCTTGTACCTTAATGTGACTTTCGGATATATCTTTAATTGGCACAATAAGTTTTCCTGTATCAGTTTTTAATATTACTGATATGTTTTCAATAGCTAAAACCTCATACGTTTTGCCATTGTACTCTATGATTTGTCCTATCTCATAGGTTCTTCTTGCGTAATAGGTTCTTAAAATATCTCCTACTACTACCTTTGCTCCAAAACCAAATGCCAAAGCAAATGCTAGTAAAAAGGCAGCCATTATCATAGTGATATTGCTAGTGATAATATCAGTATCAACTCCTGCTTGGTTTAAAGCTGTAACTGACACAAACACTAGAATTAACAAAAACACTATTTGACTTATAATTTTTGCCCCTGAAAGCTCCATAGATTCAAAAAATGACCTAATCGACTTTTTTACAAAGTTTGCTAATAACAATCCAACTGTAAAAATGACTAAAGCTGTAAATAATTGAGGTAAATAACGAAGTAAGTTGCTTATCTCTTCAGAAACCATTGTTAAGTTTAGTATATCAGAAACTACAATAATTAACATGATATACATTACCCATTTTACAAACTTTGAGGTAATTTTTATAATGTTGAAGTTTAACTTTTTACCTTCAAAAATTTCTATTTCATTAATCTTATCATCAAGCTTATCTGCTTTAGCAAACTTTAATGCTTTTTTGATAATACCAACAACTACTTTTGTAAGTATCCATCCAATAATTAATACTACAATAGCACCAATTATATTGGGTATTACCTTACCTATTTCGGTAGTCATAACAGACAAAGAGTTCATCACGTCTTCGTTCCATTCAGTTATTTTTTCCATGTATTGCTTTTTTAGTTGATTTTTATTTGTTCCTTTCTTTAATAGTTGCTTCAATAATTTTTGCCACGTCTACTGAAAACAGACTAGCTAGTTCCATAAGTAATTTAGCAATGGCAATATCATTCATGACTTTTGCCTTCAATTCATCAGGCACCTTTTTTAAAGGCTTGTCTATTTGCTTAAACGGATTTTCCATTACTCAAAGTTGTTTTTATACTCATTAATAAGTTTGTCCTTGGCGCGCTTAATTCTCATCTTCACTGCGCTTTCTCCAATACCTAAAACACTTTCAATTTCCTTTATAGAAAGGTAATCTTGGTATTTTAATAATAAAATCATTTTCTCCTCAGGAGAAATTAGGTTCAGGGCTTCTTTTAAATTATGAACTTTCATTTGAAGGAAATCTTTATCATCTTCTTCAAAAGAAATGTTCTCAATATCATGATAATCTACTGCGTTCTTTTCTATTTTTTTTGCTGTGTTCCTAGTAACATAGTTTACACAGTGGTTGTATGTAAATGCATAAAGCCAAGTAGAAAATTTTGATTTTTCTTTAAAACTAGCCAATTTAACAAAGAGCTTTAAAAACACATCTTGAGTCAAATCTTTTGCCTCATCTTCATCCTTTGCGAAACCGTAACACTTATTATACACCATAGTGGCATACCTGTCATATAGCACTTCAAAAAGCAATGTATCGTTGGTTTTGACAATTTTTCTTACCAAATCCTCATCAGATACTGCATTAATGTTATTAATGGTTTCCAATAGCTAGGGAATAATTTTAAATATGGTTTTATATTTAGACACCTACATCTAATTAAAGTCACATTTTTTTGTGTAACTTTTTTTAATTTACTAAATCTTCTTGAAAAACAGATTTATTTAAGTTGAAGAATGTGCAATTTCAAAGTGCGCTATACACACACAATCAAGCGGTAATAAATACCTTTTAGTTAAAAGAATTGTGAAAAATTAAAACCAGAGACAACAAAAAAATAAAAAAAGCGAAGGAAGAAGTATTAGAATGATTTTAGTCAACTAAGGTTTTCTCTATTGACCACGAATTGTTTTCTAAGCTCAAAATAAACATACCTTTTTTTTCACAAATTCCTGAGCAATGAAAATACAGACTTATATAAGCTTTAGTTTTTTCATAGTTGTAAATTGGTTTGGTAATACTTAACAAACCATCTGAACAACCTAACTCCTCATAAATTGTTCTTCTGTCTTTGGTATGTTTTATAGCTTCTAAACTATCTATTTGCTTTTGAGTGATGATATTTAGTTTAGGCAGTAAAGTATCTGGAATAGTAAAACCTTCTGCATTTTTTACTTTAGTCTCAAAATCATCATTGAGGTTTAATGTTGCCCTTACTAATTCTAGATTTTCTTTTTTATTAAATACAATAGGAAGTCCTTTTTGGAATATACAATTAGTATAAAAGTCATTTGACGGATTATCAGTAAACTTTTTAATGATTTCTTTTGTTATTAAAAGTTCGTTTTCTGTTTTATTCTTAGAGTCATTACATCCTAAAAACAATACTATTGAAAGTATAGAAAGTACATAAGTTATTAGGTTGCATTTTATCATAATCAATGATTGTCTTAGTTATAATTAATTACGCAATATTTACTATTTTTTAGAAACCAGGGTCAAATTGTTGGTCTATAGCTTTTAAAACAGCTTCTTTGGTTTGCTTTTCAATAGTGTTAATCATTTTATGAAGCGTTTCTATTGTTTTTTCTTTATATAGAAAATGTCCCTCTTCAAGTTGTTCAAAAACATCTTTAATACTATGTGAGCCACTTAATGAGAACGCATCTCTATTACCGTATAAACTAACAGTAAACCATTCTTTTAAATAATGTTCAGTTTTCCAAATCTTGGTGCTTTTCCAATGGAAGCTCCAATAGCCATTGGGCTCATGGGTTTTAAGTGTGAATTTTTTTTCTGGTTTTAGGTGTTGTAATTCTGCAAGAACAGCTTCCATCTTATTTGTAATTGATGAAATGAGTTTAGCCTTATCAACGTTTGATGATACTTCAGATTTCAGATTTCTAAACTGTTTACTATTTAGCAATTGCTTTGCTTTGTTTTTTACGCCTTTAGTAGCGCCATCTTGCGATAATTTTTCTACATCAGTATAGGTAACAGCTTTGTGGTCTAATAGTAACTCTTGAAGTTTTTTATGGTTAGATGTCATTATTCTTTCTACAAGTTCTTTTGTTAAATCGTTAGTTAACAACTCTTGTCTTATAGCTTCATTAGGTTCGTCTACAACACCAGGTTGTAGCAAAATGCGTGTATCTGTGTAAGGCTTTAAATAAAACAGTAAATGATTTAGCTTATCAACCAGTTCTAATCGGTTTTGTGTAGAAAACTCTAACTCCGGATTTTCCCAAACACCTTCATAGTCTAGCGTATTGGTTTTAGTATTGAATTTTGGCAGTAAATAAATAACCTGCAATTGGTACGCTCCATTAATGTCACCTTCTGGTTGCCATGATACATCAATCGCTTTTAATCGTGTGTGTGAACTGATAAGCAATAGAGAACTGCCTGTAAACTCGTGTATGTTGTCTTCTGTTGGATCTGTTTCGGTTAACAAATTCCATTCTACAGACCAACCTGCTGGTATTTTTAAGGGTTGAAGGTTCATTTATAAAATTACTAATGTAAGATTAATTTAGTCTTCAATCCAAATGTGTTGCTTATAATAAGGATATGGTAAATCGTCGAGTGTTTCGTATTTAAATTCTGATTCTTCTTTGCCTGTTAACCAGTTTACCCAACCCCATTTTTCATTTTTTTTCATTGCTAGTTTTAGTACACCATCAGCATCAAAATTTTTATAATCTTCGTAAATACAAGGTACTGACAGTTTTGTGCTTTCATTATAACTCCAATACGACAAATGCATACCCACTTTACCTTTGTTGTAAACTGCTGTATATTTTGAGTTGTATCCAAAAAAACGAATACTATCGTATTTTGCAGGTATAAGTGTTGTTAAATCATTTTCGCCTAATGATTGATACATTCCCCATTTTTTAGTGGCTTTATTCCTTGCTTTAAACACACCATCGCCATTACTTTCATCAAAAATGAGTATATCTGCTTTTAGTTTTTTCTTTGAGGCTACAAACATATCTTTTGCCCAACCTTCTATCCAAACTAATGGTACGTCTTCTGGGTTATCGAAAGTGGGATCTACTAAAACTATATCTTCAAACCAATCTACTAATCCCCATTTTTCATTTTGCTTTATAAGCGCATAAAATCTACCATCTACTTCCTTGAGTTTTACAGCGTCATAAATGCAATTTACTCTTTCTACAGCATCAGGTATTTCATAAGGATTTAAAAGAATACCGTATTTTTTTTTGATTTTTACAATGGTAAAAGGTTCCTTGTTTTTAAACCAGCCAATAGAATCGAATTTTGGTTCTATTACCATATCAAAGTCGATAATTTCTTCTTCAAAATCTTTATAAGCATCTATATGATAAATGCCCCATTTTTTGGTAGATTTCATTAATACTTTGGCAAAACCATTTTCATTAGGTATCCATTCTATCTTTTTGCCTTTTATTTTTTTTAAGATTTGTTTGTTTGAAACCTCTTGTGACATGACAAGGGATGAAAATAAAAAAAGTGAGATAATAAAAGCTATTTGTTTCACACTAAGAGTGATAGATTGTTTCATCTGTTTATGTTTATTATTCACGTTTCATAATTGGGTTTTCGACTAAGTACTTAAAATGCTTTAATGTTTCTTCTCTAATGTCATCGTCATAGATAGTAATTGAAAAGTTAAATTCATTTTTAACATAATCAGACCAATATTCACCTTGTGGTTTTGCTCTTCTTAAAAACCCATAATCTTCATAAAAAACAAATTCAATTTTATCACCATTTTGATACACTTCATAAACATCATCAAATATTATTTGCACATCATACAATACATTATAATAATAACGACCTTCATAATACACCTTATCTGATTCATACCTTAATGAGGCAAATATTTTTCTGGTGTTTTCATCTGTATAAATTTTAAAACTATGTGTGGTAGAGTTATTGCTTCCAAAATAACCAGAATTATTTTTTATTTCATCTATACTTACTAGCTGTAAATTTCTAACTGATGTTAATTCTTTAATGGTGTTATTTATGTCCTCTTTAGATATGGAGGAGTCTGACCAATAAAACATATCGTCATAATCATTAGTATTAGACTCTTCTTTTCGATCGTATTTATTTTGAGAAACTATTTCTCCATTTTTGTACACAATTTCTGCTGCCAATGATGCATTATCATAATAATACTTCCACAATCCGTCTTGTTTGCCTTCAATTAGGTTTCCCTTAGCTTCTAAATTACCATTTTCATAATAGTTTTTACCTTCGCCATGATGCTTGCCATCTTTATAATAATAATGATATTTTAAATTCCCACTTTCATAAAATTCTTTAAACTCGCCATTTAATAAATCGTTTTCAAAATTATTGACCTTTTTTAATTTACCACTTTCATAATATGTGTCTCTAGAATTTAAAACATCTAAAGAATAATTTTCCATATCTGTTATTATTCCTTTTTCATTATAATTAAATATATATCCATCTTTTTTACCTTTGAGTAGGGTGCCGCTCATCCTCTTGGTTCCATCTTCATAATAAATTATAAACTCACCTGTTAGAACAATTTCACCATCCTTAGTGTTTTTATCTTTAAATGCTTTTAGTAGTACATTTCCATTGTCATGATACTCATAGTATTCTTCTGGTTTGTTTCTCTCTTCTGCCATTTCGACCAATTCTGTCCATTGTGCAGAAACTATACTCGTGAAGAGTAATGTTGTAATTAGTAGTAGGTTTTTTTTCATGGTTATAACATTTAGTTTTTTTGTTTTTTAGAAAAATACTCGAAAGCATTGCCTTCACTTCTTTTACTGAAGTTTACTTCTTCCTTTACCTTTCCATTGCTGTCATATTCTTTCCATACTCCAACTCTTTCATCATTCTCATAAGTTCCTGACATGGTTAGGTGATCATCTTCTTTATCATAATATTTCCATTCTCCTGTTTTACTGCCATCTTTTTCTACAAATCCTTTGGCAGATATTTTTCCGTTGTCAAAGTATTCTTCAGATTCTATTTTTAAATCTGTTTCTGAAAATTCATACCAAGATTTACTTACTATTTGACCAAGTTTAGTGTGAAGAATTACTGTATTTGGATGAAAAAACAATGTATATCTACCCTGAGAATATCTACCATAATAATCAAAATCTGCACTTTGAAAAAAATTGTCGAACGTATAATTACCAGGTTCTAGCTTTAATTCTTTAAAACCTTCAGGAATTCCTGGTTTATCTTGATATGAATAACTTTTAAATTCTTCAAGTGATACTTCTGTGCTATCCTTTTTCTGTAAGAGTAGAACCATTTTTGGACCACCACCTGTAACTTCAAAAATTGTAAACATAACATCAGATCCAAGTTTTATTGGTTCATTATCATTTTGACTAAAAACAGGAAGTGTACTTAATAGTACAAAGATGACTAGTAAGTAATGTGCATAGGCTTTTTTCATGATTTCAGATTTTAGGGTTTAAGAAATAACTTACATTTTAACAAATCTAAAAATTAAATAAATATGTTTATATACTCAATTTGAGTATTTTATTACACTATTCATTAAATTTCATCCTATCCAGAACAAAAAAAGCGAACCTTATGGTTCGCTTTTTTTAGATTCTGAATTTAATTCAGAATAACAATATTATAAATCTACACATGTAAAGCTCTATCTCCAGTTGCTGCTAAAGCAGCTTCTTTAATAGCTTCAGTAAATGTTGGATGTGCATGAGACATACGAGATACATCTTCAGCACTTGCTCTATACTCCATAGCTACAACTGCTTCTGCAATCATATCAGCAGCTCGAGCACCAACCATGTGTACTCCTAAAATTTCATCGGTAGTTTTATCAGCTAAAACTTTAACAAATCCATCAAGATCCATACTTGCTCTACTACGTCCTAAAGCACGCATAGGAAATTGTCCTACCTTATACTCTACTCCAGCGTCTTTAAGTTGCTCTTCGGTTTTACCAACAGCTGCAACTTCTGGCCAAGTATAAACTACACCTGGAATTAAGTTATAATCTATGTGTGGTTTTTGTCCTGCTAAGGTTTCAGCAACAAACACACCTTCTTCTTCAGCTTTATGCGCTAACATTGCACCTTTAATAACATCTCCTATTGCATAAATGTTTGAAGCACTTGTTTGTAAATGGTCATTTACTTCAACTTGACCTCTGTCGTTTATTTTTACTCCAGCAGCTTCAGCATTTAAACCATCAGTATAAGGACGACGACCTACTGATACTAAACAGTAATCGCCTTTAAATTCTACTTCTTCGCCTTTTTTATTATCAGCTTTAACGATAACTTCATCTCCAACGCGTTCTACCGATTTTACTTTATGAGAGGCATTGATGTTGAATTTTTGTTTTTTCAATACTTTATTCAACTCCTTAGAAACACCTGCATCCATTGTTGGTAAAATTCTATCTGCATACTCCACAACAGAAACCTCAGCACCTAAACGCTTGTATACTTGACCTAGTTCAAGACCAATAACTCCACCACCAATTACAATTAAATGATTAGGAACTTCTTTAAGTTTTAACGCTTCAGTAGAAGTGATTACACGTTCTTTATCAATGTTGATAAATGGTAAGCTAGATGGCTTAGAACCTGTTGCTATAATGGTGTTTTTAGCTTCAATTTCTTCTTCTTTTTCTCCTTTGATAAGGATATGAGTAGCATCTTTAAAGCTTCCTAAACCTTCATATACATCAATCTTATTCTTCTTCATTAAGAAATCAATTCCACCTGTAGTTTGGTCTACTACTGATTGCTTACGAGCAATCATTTTTTCTAAGTTTACCTTAACCTCACCAGAAATATCAATTCCATGCTCTTCAAAATGCTTAATAGCATCTTCGTAATGGTGAGACGAGTCTAAAAGTGCTTTACTTGGTATACAACCAACGTTAAGGCAAGTTCCTCCTAAAGTTGAATATTTTTCAATGATTGCAGTTTTCATTCCTAGTTGAGCGCAACGGATAGCTGCAACATATCCACCAGGACCAGAGCCTATAACGGCTACATCGTATGAATTCATAAGATTGTTTTTTGTCAGATTTTATTTAAAACTATTACAAAAATACAACATTGTATTTTTATTTACGAATGTGAGTTCACTAATTTTAAAGCTATAATTTACTTGAGTATTACGATTTGTAAATCTCTAAAACTCATTTCGTTTTAAGAAGGAAAACCTAGCATAGTTCCCATGCCTACTGTAAACAACCAAGACCCATAAATAGCATGTTCAATGGATACCAAAAGTGTTGATTTTGTTTTGGTATAGGTTAGCGCAAACAAGAGTCCGCCAAGAAAGGTTAAAACAAGCACCAAAGTACTTTTAAACATGATGTGTGCTAATGAAAACACTACTGCATTTAAAACTATTGCAAAAGAGGTGCTTTGAAACAATATAGCGTATCTTTCAAAAAAAAACGTTCTATAAATAAGTTCTTGAGGATATACCGAAAACACACTGTAAACAAACAAAATGACCAACCATAGCAAGGGCTTATTTAACAACACTTCAAATAAACGAGCATTATCAGTAAACCAAACAAAAAGCGTGGTTAATACAGCTATAATGGCTAGTTTTATGACAGTTTCTCTCCAAAACTGTTTCCAGTTTAAGCCTTGGGCTACTTTAAATTTTTTCCGCTCAACTTTAAGTAATAAATATATGACATACAAGAATCCTCCTAACCCAATACCCAACTTAATAAATGGTGAATAATCTAACGCAAAACTTATTGGTATTAGAATGAAAATAATGAAAAACTCTATGAGTTTATAAGTGTTAGATTTCATAATTAAACGCGTATTGCTGTTGTGTGTTTAACTTCGTTAATTACAAACATACTATGTGTACTACCAATATGATTTATAGAGGTTAATTTATTAACCATAAACTCTCTAAAGGCTTCCATATCGCTTACTATAACTTTTAAAAGGTAATCATAATCACCACTAATATGAAAACATTCTACAACTTCTTCTAGATTAGCAACATCTTTTTCAAATTTAACCACATATTCTTGAGTGTGCTGAATGAGTTTTATATGGCAGAAAGCAATAAACGACTTATCAATCTTTTCCTTTTTTATTAACGCTACATATTTATTGATAACGCCTTCACGCTCTAACTTTTTGATACGCTCGTAAACAGCAGTTACCGACAAATTCAACTTTAACGACAACTCTTTATTGGTTTGCTTACTATCCTGCTGAAGCAAATGCAGAAGCTTTTTATCTATATCATCAAAAATCATATTGAAAAATTTTCTTCAAACTAACATGTTAGCAGATTCATTTCGTAAAATATTTTTATAAAAGTAGCAAATAACAGATTAATAATCTAAAATTATACACATATATTGATAATACATCTATTTATTCGGATTTTTGATGTATTAACTAAATATAACTTTACCATGTCGTTTAAACCCGCAAATAATATACAAGACTTACAATATTTTGGTGAGTTTGGAGGTGTTAACCCTTCTATTTCAGATTCATCTACTTACACCTTTTTATCAGCTAAAACTATGTTTGATACGTTTGAAGGTAATGCAGATGGTTGCTACCTGTATTCTCGTCACTCATCGCCTTCTAACCTTTATTTAGGAGAAGCACTTGCTGCTATGGAAGGTACTGAAACCGCAACGGTAACAGCATCAGGAATGGGAGCCATTACACCTGTCATTTTACAGCTTTGTGGTGCTGGAGATCATGTAGTATCTAGTAGAACTATTTATGGTGGTACTTATGCGTTTCTTAAAAATTTCACACCAAAACTTAATATTAGCACCTCGTTTGTTGATATTACTAAACTAGATGTTGTTGAAGCGGCAATTACCGAAAACACTAAAGTTTTATACTGCGAGTCGGTTAGTAATCCTTTATTAGAAGTTGCCGACATAAAAGGACTTGCTGCTATAGCAAAAAAACATAATTTAAAACTTGTAGTAGACAATACGTTTTCGCCATTATCAATATCACCTGTTAAATTAGGTGCAGACATTGTAATACACAGTTTAACGAAATTTATTAATGGCTCTAGCGATACTGTTGGTGGTGTTGTGTGTGGAACTCAAGAATTTATTGACGCCTTAAGAAACGTTAATGATGGTGCTTGTATGCTATTAGGAAGCACAATGGATAGTTTACGCTCTGCTTCTGTTTTAAAAAACTTAAGAACACTACACATAAGAATGCAACAACATAGCCATAACGCTACATATTTAGCTCAAAAATTTCAAGCAGATGGTTTAAAAACGGTATATCCAGGATTAGAATCGCATCCTTCACATGAGTTATTTAAAAGCATGATGAACGAAAAATATGGTTTTGGAGGTATGCTTACCATAGATGTTGGTTCACTTGATAAGGCCAATGCACTTATGGAACTAATGCAAGAAAAAAACCTTGGGTATCTTGCTGTAAGTTTAGGGTTTTATAAAACATTATTCTCTGCTCCAGGTTCTTCAACATCATCTGAAATACCTGAAGACGAACAAAAAGAAATGGGATTAAGCGATGGTCTTATTCGTTTTTCTATTGGATTAGACGCTGATATTGAACGTACATACAACATGATGCGTGAATGTATGGAATCTTTAAACATCTTAGATAAAAAAAGTGAAGCTAGCTTAGTTTAATTTTTTTGACATAATTAATACACTAAAGACGCTTTCATAAACCGAAGGCGTCTTTTTTATTTTACAAAATCATTATAATTCAAGTATTTAAAAACAGTTAAACATCTGCATTTGCTTTATAGACAACATTATCGTAACATTACATCTATAAAACTTCTAACTAACACCTATGGAAAGCCAAGATATAAAGCCTAGACAACCACAAGATGAACATATTGTTGAAAACAAACAATTAAATATATGGGAAGCTTTAATACCTGTTATTGCTTTGGTTGGTATGCTAGCTTTTAATGTATTTGTTTATGGTGATAATGCGCTTAGTGGTAGCAATCAGTTTATCTTACTTTTAGGCGCTGCTGTTGCTGCTGTTGTTGGCTTTTATAATAAAGTAACGTTTAGCCAAATGATTGATGAAGTGGCTGAGAATGTAAAATCAACCACAGGAGCTATTTTAATTCTACTCATGGTTGGTGCTTTAGCAGGAACATGGCTTATTAGTGGTATTATTCCTGCGATGATATATTATGGTTTACAAATACTAAATCCTACCATATTTTTAGCTGCTTGTGTAATTATATGTGCAATTATATCAGTGGCTACAGGAAGTTCTTGGACAACTTCAGCAACCGTTGGTATTGCCTTAGTTGGTATTGGCGAAGCGCTTGGTGTTTCTTTAGGAATGACAGCAGGTGCTGTTTTATCTGGTGCTTATTTTGGAGATAAAATGTCTCCGTTAAGTGATACTACAAACCTTGCTCCAGCTATGGCAGGAAGTGAATTATTTACACATATAAAGTATATGGCTTTAACCACAGTACCTACAATTGTAATCACATTAATAGTATTTATCATTCTAGGATTTACGCAAGACACAACAGGAAATGCAGATACCTCTTTACTGCTTAATGATATTGATAGTACTTTTAATATTAATGGTTGGCTGTTTTTAGTTCCAATAATTGTTATTGTACTCATCATCAAAAAAACACCTCCACTTGTTGCACTTTTAATAGGAACTTTATTAGGAGGAATTTTTGCATTGCTATTTCAACCACACATAGTCACACAAATTGCAGGAACTGACTCTTTAACATTGACTTCTGCTTACAAAGGTATAATGGATGCTATTACAGTAAAAACCACAATAGCTACTGACAATGAAACACTACAAGATTTATTTTCTGCTTCAGGAAAAGGAATGTATGGCATGTTAGGAACCATTTGGTTAATTCTTTGTGCAATGGTTTTTGGTGGAGTTATGGATGCCATTGGAGCATTAACAAGAATTAGTCAAGCACTACTAAGTTTAGCAACAACCACATTTGGTCTTTTTGCAAGTACAGTGACTAGTTGTTTAGCATTAAACGTTACTGCTTCAGATCAATACTTAGCACTGGTTGTACCTGGAAAAATGTTTAAAAAAGCTTATGAAGACAAAGGGTTAGCACCTGAAAATTTAAGTAGAACGCTTGAAGATTCTGGTACAGTAACTTCTGTTTTAGTACCATGGAATACTTGTGGAGCCTACCAAAGTGGTGTGCTTGGAGTACCTGTTGTAGATTATTTCTTTTTCGCCATATTTAACTGGTTAAGCCCTTTTATGACCTTAACTTTTGCTGCGTTTTCGATTAAAATCAAACAATTATCTGCTAAGAAATAATTATTAATTCAATCATTTTAAACTCATTTTACCAAGTTGATATTTTAGAGTATCAATAATTGCTGATTTAACAAAAATCAACACCTTATTTTGATGCCATATTCTAATACTATTTGTATATAATTTTATATTATTTATTTCTATCAAAACACGCTGTTTAAGTCCTTATGTTTGTAGTGAAATTAATAATCACTTAAAAAATAAATAAACATGGCATTCGTAGGAAAACAATTTCCAGATTTAAATGTAAACGCAATGAACGAAATGGGTGACACCTTTAAATTAAACGTTCTTGAAGAAGCAAAAAACAATAACAAAAAAGTAGTATTATTTTGGTACCCGAAAGATTTCACTTTCGTATGTCCTACTGAATTACACGCTTTTCAAGCTGCTTTAGGTGAGTTTGAAAAACGCAACACCATAGTAATTGGAGCTTCTTGTGATACTGCTGAAGTTCATTTTGCTTGGTTAAGTACTGCTAAAGATAATGGTGGAATTGAAGGTGTAACTTACCCTCTTTTAGCTGATTCTAACAGAAATTTAGCATCAACTCTTGGTATTTTAGATATCTCTAACGAAACTTACAACGAAGAAACTGGAGTTGTAACTGTAGATGGCGATAACGTAACTTACAGAGCTACTTACATCATTGATGAAGAAGGTATCGTACAACACGAAAGCATCAACAACATGCCACTTGGTAGAAATGTAAATGAATATTTAAGAATCATCGATGCTTTAACTCACGTACAAGAAAAAGGTGAAGTTTGTCCTGCTAACTGGGAAGAAGGTAAAGATGCAATGCAAGCTAATGCTCAAGGTACAAAAGAGTATTTAAAAGCACACTTAAACTAAGTATTAGTTATGGTTCAAGAATTAGATCAAGACAATTTACAAAGTATAGTTTCTGAAAACGATACAGTTGTTGTGCAATACTCAGCAACTTGGTGTGGAAACTGTCGTATAATGAAGCCAAAGTTCAAGAAATTAGCAACAGAAAATGAAAATATTACTTTCGTTATTGCTGATGCTGAAAAATTTCCTGAGAGTAGAAAATTAGCAACTGTAGACAACTTACCTACGTTTGCTACTTTTAAAAATGGTGAATTCAAAAATCAAGTACAAACTAATAAGTTCGATGTTTTAAAAGAACTTGTTGATGAAGTTATTTAATTATGAAGTTACCAGTAATAAAACAATTAACCCAGTTTATCGAAGATAATGACGAAGACTTCGTATTAGAGACTATTGAAACCTTAGAAAACCTAACCGAAGTACCATCATTAAAAGATGAAGAGTTAGATGTTATAGGTGAATTAATTTCTAATATGTATGGTGCAATTGAAGTACACAAAATGGTAAAAGATGGCACACCAAAAAAGGAAGCTTTAAATACTTTTATGTCTCGTGTTCTTGGATCTATCGATAAATAATAGCATTAATTGAAAAAGAAGAATAAAAAACCACTTCAAATGAAGTGGTTTTTTTATGTTTTATAATTTCTCTGCTATTGTCTTTAGTTCTTTTTCTTTAGCATAATCCAAAGCTGTTTTACCCTCTAAATCTTTAAGTGATTTATCAGCATTATGAGCTAAAAGCACATCTACAACTGCCTCTTGGTTATATTGTGTTGCATACATTAAAGCGGTTGTACCATTATTGTTTTGCGCATTTACATTAGCATTATGTTTTAGCAACATCTCAACTAACGCAAGATTTCCTTTAAAACTCACTCCTATTAAGGCTGTATTACCAGAAGCATCCTTTCCATTAACATCTGCATTATGCTCTAATAACACTTTAGCAATACCTTCTTTATCAAAGTAGCTAGCAAAAATTAAAGGCGTAAATCCTCTTGCATCAGTTATACTAGCTAATTTAGGATTTCTATCAAGTTGTAGTTTTATGTTTTCAGTATTACCAGACTGTATGGTTCTAAAAAATAATTCGTTTTCGTTCATATCTATGTATTCAATAAAAAAAGGAACACATTACATAACTAATGCATTCCTTTTTAAAGTTACTATTTATCAATTATTTCAAATCAAATCTATCAGCATTCATCACTTTAGTCCAAGCTGCCACAAAATCTTTAACAAATTTCTCTTCAGCATCATCGGCTGCATATACTTCAGCAACTGCTCTTAATTCAGTATTTGAACCAAAAATTAAATCGGCACGAGTACCTGTAAACTTCACTTCACCAGTTCTTCTATCTCTTCCTTCAAATAATTGGTCATCACTAGAAGTTGCACTCCATGTGTAGGTCATATCTACTAAATTCTTGAAAAAGTCATTGGTAAGATGACCTACATTATCAGTAAATACTCCATGTTTAGAACCATCATAGTTAGCCCCTAAAACTCTTAAACCTGCTACTAATACTGACATTTCAGGAATAGACAATGCCATAAGATTAGCTTTATCAATCAATAAATCTTCAGCAGCAACCTTAACATTTGGGTTCATATAATTTCTAAATCCATCGCCTAGTGGTTTTAAATAGTTGAATTGCTCAACATCAGTTTGCTCTTGAGTAGCATCTCCTCTACCTTGAGCAAAAGGCACTGAAATATCATGTCCTGCATTACTAGCAGCTTCTTCTATAGCCGCAACACCTCCAAGCACAATTAAATCTGCCATAGAAATTGTTCCGCTAAATTGGTTTTGAATGCCTTCATAAACTCCCAAAACTTTATTTAATTCTTCTGGGTTATTTACTTTCCAACTGCGTTGTGGCTCTAATCTTAATCGTGCTCCATTTGCTCCACCTCGCTTATCAGAATCTCTATACGTTGAAGCCGAAGCCCAAGCTGTTCTTACCAATTCAGAAATTGATAAACCTGACGCTAAAATCATTTTCTTTAATGAGGTAATGTCACTGTCGCTTAGTTTATAATCCACTTTAGGAACAGGATCTTGCCAAATTAATTGCTCACTAGGAACTTCTGGCCCTAAGTAACGATCAATTGGTCCCATATCTCTGTGTGTTAACTTATACCAAGCTCTAGCGAAAGCATCTTCAAAAGCTTTGTGGTCTTTATGAAAGCGTTGTGAGATTTTTAAATATTCAGGATCTGTTTTTAAAGCAATATCTGCTGTGGTCATCATTAAGGCTTGCTTCCCATTTGGGTCACCTGCTTTTGGAGCCATACGTGCTTTAGACGCTGCTGTTGGCGTCCATTGGTGTGCTCCTGCAGGACTTTTGGTTAATTCCCAATCATAATTCAATAACACATCAAAATAATCGGCATCCCATTGTGTTGGGTTTGGTGTCCAAGCACCTTCAATACCACTAGTAATTGTATCGTCTAACACACCACTTTTATAAGTGTTTTTCCAACCAGTACTCATTTGCTCTATTGGTGCACCATGTGGTTCAGCACCTACATATTGACCAGGATCTGCAGCTCCATGTGCTTTACCAAAAGTATGACCACCAGCAACAAGAGCAACTGTTTCTTCATCATTCATTGCCATACGACCAAAAGTTTCTCTTACATCTTTAGCAGAACCCATTGGGTCTGGTTTTCCATCTGGACCTTCAGGGTTTACGTAAATCCATCCCATCATAACAGCAGCAAGAGGATCTTCTAAATCTCTTTCATTGTAGTTATCACTATTTCCATAACGCTCTTCGTTTGCTCCCCATTCTGTTTCGCTTCCCCAATATACATCTTGCTCAGGTTCCCAAATATCTTCTCGCCCACCAGCAAAACCAAAGGTTGGGAATCCCATAGACTCTAACGCACAGTTTCCTGCAAGAATCATTAAATCTGCCCACGAGATTTTATTACCGTACTTCTTTTTTATTGGCCATAATAATAATCTTGCTTTGTCTAAGTTTCCGTTATCTGGCCAGCTATTTATTGGTGCAAAACGCTGATTACCTGTACCTGCTCCTCCACGACCATCTCCAACTCTATAAGTACCTGCACTATGCCATGCCATACGAATCATAAAACCTCCATAATGGCCATAGTCTGCAGGCCACCAATCTTGCGAGTCGGTCATAAGATTTAAAACATCTTGTTTTAATTCTGCAAAGTCTATGCTATTAAATGCTTCAGCATAATTAAAATTTTCTCCTAGTGGATTCGATTTTGCAGCATGTTGTCTTAAAATATTTAATTTTAATTCATTTGGCCACCAATCTCTATTCTTTACTCCACCTCCACCAACAGTATTTTGCTTTCCGCTTAAAAAAGGACACTTGTTTGGGTCTGAATTGTTAGAATGATTATTGTTTTCCATTTTTATTATTTTTTTATGATTCTATATTCTATAAAATTAAGAAAAATGCATCCTAAAAGATTAAAAATTACATTTTTATAAATAATATTATTATTGATAAAACTTATAGAAAACAAAAATTCAATAACAAACAGTAATTAAAACAAAAAAAAGGTCTCAATTGAGACCTTTATTAATGACTAATACAACTTTATTATGATTTTGGGAGAAGCACTGTATCAACAACGTGTATAACTCCATTGGATTGGTTAACATCTGCTATTGTAACTTTAGCTGTGTTACCATTTTCATCAGTAATGTAAACATCGCCTCCTTTGGTCCACGCTGTTAACCATCCACCACTTACAGTTTCTATTTTTGCTTTTCCATCTCCTTTCTTTATCATTCCCATAACGTCACTAGCACTCCATTTTCCTGCAACCACATGATATTTTAATACAGTTTGCAGTGTAGAGATGTTTTCTTCCTTTAATAGGTTTTCAACTGTGCCCTTTGGCAACTTACCAAAAGCATCATTTGTAGGTGCAAAAACTGTAAAAGGTCCCTCGCTCATTAACACATCAACTAATCCTGCTGCTTTAACTGCTGCAACTAGTGTAGTGTGGTCTTTAGAGTTTACAGCATTTTCTACAATATTTTTACTTGGGTACATTGGAGCTCCACCTACCATTTTGGTATCTTCTTTCTTCATTTTGCTTTGTGCTATAGTATTTGTGCCTATAGTAAATGTTGCTAACAAAATAATTGAAGTGAATAATTTAATCTTTTTCATAATACTTTAGATTTAAGTTTATAATTGTTTGGTATATAAACGAAAAAACTCATCAAGCGGTTTTAAAAAAATAAAAGTCCTCAGTAATTCATCAAACTAGTCATGCTTTGTTACCTAGTTAAATTTTTGTTTTATTTTGAAATTCTATGGTACTTTTTTTGTATCTTATAGAAAGAATTTAAAGCGAATTATTATGGAAGATGTTAATTATATAAAAGTGTTTTCAGGTAATTTTATTATTGTGCAATTGGTATTGGACAGATTACAAAGCATTGGCATTAATGCTATTATTAAAGACGAGTCAGAATCTGGTAGGCTTGCTGGTTTTGGGTCATCCATTCAAGGATTTCAAGAACTCTTTGTTAACAAAGACGAATTGGACAACGCACTACCCATTGTAGAGTCAGTAAAATCTGAACTTAAAGTATAAAAAAAATCCTGATGAATTTCATCAGGATTTTAGTTTTATGATGCTGTTACAGCGTACATTTTTTCTCTTTGCTCCTTTATCTTTTTATCATCCATATACTCATCAAAAGTCATATATCTATCGATAATTCCGTTAGGAGTTAGTTCTATCACTCTATTTGCAACCGTTTGGGCAAACTCATGGTCATGTGTTGTAAACAAGACTGTTCCTTTAAAGTTTTTTAATGAGTTGTTGAATGCTGTAATACTTTCAAGATCAAGGTGGTTTGTTGGTTCGTCCAACATCACTACGTTAGCTCTCATCATCATCATCCTACTCAACATACAACGCACTTTTTCACCTCCAGATAATACATCTGCAGTTTTTAAGGCTTCTTCACCACTAAAAATCATTTTCCCAAGAAAACCTCTAATATAAACCTCTTCGCGTTCTTCTTCGGTAGTTGCCCATTGACGTAACCAATCTACAAGCGTAAGTTTGTTTTCAAAATACTCGCTATTATCAAGTGGCAAATAAGATTGAGAGGTTGTAACTCCCCAAGCATACTTACCAGAATCGGCTTTTTCTTTTCCGTTAATAATTTGATAAAACGCAGTAGTTGCTCTAGAGTCTTTAGAATACACTACTACCTTATCCCCTTTAGCTAAGTTGATATCTACATTTTGAAATAGTACTTCACCATCAATTGAAGCTGATAAGTTTTCAACGTTTAAAATTTGATCTCCTGCTTCTCTTTCTCGTTCAAAAATAATTGCAGGATAACGTCTGCTCGATGGCTTAATTTCAGAAATATTAAGCTTATCAATCATTTTCTTTCTACTGGTAGCTTGCTTAGATTTTGCAACATTGGCAGAAAAACGTCTAATAAACTCTTCCAGCTCCTTTTTCTTTTCTTCAGCTTTTTTGTTTTGTTGTGCTCTTTGTCTTGCAGCTAATTGTGAAGACTCGTACCAAAACGTGTAATTACCTGAGAAGTGATTGATTTTTCCAAAATCAATATCAGAAATATGTGTACATACTGCATCTAAAAAGTGACGGTCGTGAGATACCACAATAACGCAGTTGTTATAGTTGGCTAGGAAATTTTCTAACCATGAAATTGTTTCATAATCCAAGTCGTTGGTAGGCTCATCCATGATAAGTACATCTGGATTTCCAAATAAGGCTTGTGCCAATAACACTCTTACTTTTTGCTTACCATCTAAATCTTTCATTAAGGTATAATGAAGATCTTCTTTGATGCCTAAGTTAGACAACATTGCTGCAGCATCGCTATCGGCATTCCAACCGTTCATTTCTTCAAATTGCACTTGCAGCTCTCCAATTTTTTCAGCGTTTTCATCAGTATAATCTGCATAAAGCGCATCTATTTCTGTTTTTAACTTAAATAATGGTTTATTTCCCATTATTACAGTTTCTAACACAGTATGCTCGTCATATAAATTGTGCTCCTGCTCTAAAACTGACATACGCTTACCTTGCTCTAGGTGAACGTGACCAGACGTAGGATCCATTTTTCCTGATAAAATCTTTAAAAAAGTAGATTTTCCTGCTCCATTAGCTCCAATAATACCATAGCAATTACCTTGATTAAATGTGGTATTTACCTCATCAAACAAAATACGCTTACCAAATTGAACCGAAAGATTAGATACTGTTAACATAGTGTCTATTTTAATTTTTTGCAAAAGTAGAAAAATGAATCCATAAAGAAGAAACTTAAAGCTGTTTTTTCAATGTATTAAAAAAGCTTGCAACTCAAGTTTTAACAGCGTATTAACAACACATATACGTTTCAAATTTTATTTTTGTGTGATATGCATATTTAGCCTACGTTATAGTAATATATATGAAGTTTTACATCATAAGTTTTTTAGCATCTGTATTGGTTTTTGGATGCAAAGATATTTCAACTGAAAACATTGATTACACCTATTTTGGCGGTGAAATTATTAACCCTAAAAATAATCACGTTACATTATACAGTCCAGAAACTGGATACGATACTTTATTTCTTGATAAGCAGAATCGTTTTTTAAAAAAGCTAGAGACTTTTAAACCTGGTTTATTTTCATTTATGCATGGAGGCGAATACCAATTGGTACTTTTAGAGCCTAGTGATAGTATTATGCTTAGACTAAACACTATAGATTTTGATGAATCTTTAGTATTTACAGGTCTTGGTTCAAAAAAGAACAATTACCTGATTAAAACATTTTTAGAAAATGAAATTGAAATAAAAAAGCGTAATACGTTTTGCCGAATGTCGCCTGAAGAGCTTGAATCGTATTTAGACTCTACAAAAAAAATAAAGCTTGAAGAATTAAATAGTTTTTTAGACAAGAAACCTTTTTCTGACTTATTTAAGTCTATTGCTAAAGCTAATATTGACTACAATTACTATTACTATAAAGAAATTTATCCTTTTGGTTACTACGGTAATCATCAACTAGCCCATTACAAAGATTTACCTCAAGATTTTTATGATTACAGAAAAGAGATAGATTATGGACTAGACCATTTAAGTGAATACCCAACCTACAACCAATTTATGTTGGCACATTTTAATAATCTAGCGCTTACTGATTATTATGACAATGTAGCTGATTATCATGAGACTTTTGATAGACAGTCTTTGGATTACAACTTAGAAAAACTACGATTAATTGATAGCTTGGTAACTTCTGAAAAAGTAAAAAACTATCTTTTAAAAATAAACACCAGAGAATTTGTATATAACAGTACTGATACTAATGAAGCTTCTCTAGTACTAAATTCATACTTTGAAAAGACAACTAACGAAAAAGACAAGAAAGACATTGATAGGCTATTAGCGGTTTTAAATAATTTAAGACCCGGAAAAGATTTACCAAACGCTGAACTTTTAGATTTTAATGGTGAAGCTGTTATGCTAAACAATTTAATTTCTAAACCTACTGTTATTTATTTTTGGTCTTCAAACAACGATTTGATTTTTAAGAATAGTCACTACCGAACCAAACGCTTAAAAGCTAAGTTCCCTCAAGTAGAATTTATTGCTATTAACATTAACAACGACGATAAAAAACATTGGAAAAGCACACTGCAAAATTCAAAATTTCCAACTCAAAATGAGTATCAGTTTAAAGACAAAAGCACCTCAAACATTTTGGCTATCAACTCAATTTACACTGTAATTTTAGTTGATGATGACGGTAAAATAGTGACCTCTAGAGGAAGCCTCTTTAATAAAGATTTTGAAAACGAGATACAAACGCTAGTTAGCAGATAAACCCAATAAAAAAACTCCTGAATTATTCAGGAGTTTTCTTTTTCTAAATATTATTAAATCTAATTCTTAGTTACCCTTTTTATAATCGGCTAAAAACTTCTCTAAACCTATGTCAGTAAGTGGGTGTTTTAACAACCCTGTAATTGAACTTAAAGGTCCTGTCATTACATCTGCTCCTAGTTTAGCACAATCAATTACGTGCATTGTATGACGCACAGAAGCTGCTAAAATTTCAGTATCAAACCCATAGTTATCATAGATTTGACGAATCTCAGCAATAAGGTTTAATCCATCAGTTGAAATATCATCTAAACGTCCAATAAATGGCGATACATATGTTGCTCCTGCTTTTGCAGCTAACAAGGCTTGTCCTGGAGAAAACACTAAAGTTACGTTGGTTTTTATACCTCTATCACTAAAGTATTTACATGCTTTTACACCATCTTTAATCATAGGTAATTTAATAACTATTTGATCGTGTAATTCAGCTAGTGCTTCACCTTCTCTAACCATACCTTCAAAGTCAGTAGAAATAACCTCAGCACTTACATCACCATCTACAATGTTACAGATATCAACATAATGTTTTAAAATGTTGTTTGTTCCTGTAATACCTTCTTTAGCCATTAAAGATGGGTTTGTAGTTACACCATCTAAAATACCCATATCCTGAGCTTCTTTGATTTGATCTAGGTTAGCTGTATCAATAAAAAATTTCATGTATTTAATTTATTTGTTGTGTTATTTAAGTTGCAAAATTACAATTTATATGCTGGTTTTAATTAGAAATATTATGAAATAATATTAACAATCTACAGTAGTAAAAAACGAAATGGATTACTATTACAGCTTATAATGTTTCATCAGCATTTTTTCATACACCTTGTCAGGTAAAATGCGCTTTAAAACAATAGAAAACTTTTGCATAAACTCACCTACCTTATAGTGCGCTTTTGGATTTTTAGTATTTATCACTTTATAAACTGCTTTTGCCATTAACAATGGGTCTTTTCCACTATCAACATGCTCATCCATTAGTTTTAACGTGTTCCCATAAGGTGTTTTATAAGGCGACTGCTCTTGTACTGGAGCATGGTAACGACCAGCAGCTATATTAGTAGCAAAATCTCCTGGAGCAATATTGGTCATTTCAATATTAAAATTTTTAATCTCCATTCTAAAGGCTTCAGTAATTAATTCCAACGCACCTTTACTTGCACTGTAAACGCCTCTGTATGGCAATCCCATGTATCCAGCAA
Source organism: Gaetbulibacter sp. PBL-D1 (assembly GCF_050509525.1). Classification (NCBI taxonomy): domain Bacteria; kingdom Pseudomonadati; phylum Bacteroidota; class Flavobacteriia; order Flavobacteriales; family Flavobacteriaceae; genus Gaetbulibacter; species Gaetbulibacter sp. PBL-D1. Next base: position 56,036 of record NZ_JBNWKB010000010.1, read on the forward strand.
TAGAGGTAATATTGATAATTAGTCCACTTTTTTGCTTACGCATTTGTGGCAATACCGCTTTTATTACATTGATAGGTCCAAAAAAATTAGTTTCAAAATTACGTTTTATCTCGTCGTCTGGAATTTCTTCAATAGGTCCAGTAATTCCAGCTCCTGCATTATTAACCAAGACATCTAGTCGACCTTCTTTGTCTATAATAGTTTGAACAGCTTTGGTAATAGTTTGGGTATTTGAAACATCTAAAGCTAAAAGGTTTAACTTCTTTCAGAATATCGCTCAGGATTTCTACTGGTTCCATAAACAACAAATCCTTTTTCTAAAAGAAACTCTCCAATAGATTTCCCTATACCAGAAGAACCTCCTGTGATTAAAACAACTTTAGACATAAACTATAATTAATACTGTAAAATTAACAATGTAATATTCATTCAGAAGAAAAAGTGAAAAAGATTTGAGTTTTGGGTACAAAAAAAGGCAAGCTACCTACATCACACCGCTACGACCGCGTACCTTTGCTGCGTTCCCGCCCTGGAGGATTAAGCAGGAGCTGGTTGTGTAGGACTTGCCGACTGCAAAGATACAACCTTTTAATACTTTTGCAATAGTTTTTTAAACTGAATTTTATTAAATAAATTGCTTCAAAATTTATAGGCATGAACAACAGATTTAAACTACTATCAATCACACTTTTAGCCTTATCTCTATTTGCTTGCGGAAGTAGTACCGAAACTAAAAAACATAACTTTTCGCTTCAAACTAATGCTAAAAACAACGTTATAACCTTAGGTGAAACCTTAAATCTTTCTATAAAGAACCCAAAAAATGAAACTATAACTGCTGTGTCTTATAAAATTAACGACAAACAGGTTTCTGAATCTTTCGCAACAAACGATTTAAAATTAGGTGTTCAAACGCTAACAGCAACTATTAGCTATGACAATACCACTGCTGATGTGTCTACAAAAATTACTATTTTAAATAATACCAAGCCTAAGATTTACACTTATAAAATTGTAAACACCTATCCTCACGACATTACATCTTACACACAAGGTCTTGAGTTTTACAATGGTGAATTGTATGAAAGCACAGGACAATACAGAGAATCTAAACTGAGAAAAGTAGATTATAAAACTGCCGAAGTTTTAAAGAACATCAACTTACAGAGCCAATATTTTGGAGAAGGTTTAACCGTTTTAAACGATAAAATCTATCAATTAACATGGAGAGAAAACACAGGCTTTGTTTATGACGTCAACAGTTTTGAGAAGTTGAGTAGTTTCACCTACGGAAAAAGCAACGAAGGTTGGGGACTTTGTAACGATGGCACTCGTATTTTTAAAAGTGATGGCACAGAAAATATCTGGTTGCTAAACCCTGAAACTCTTGCCGAAGAAGAAACCATACAAGTGTATAGAGAAAAAGGAAAAGTTGTTGGCTTAAACGAACTGGAATGGGTTAACGGAAAAATATACTCTAACCTGTATCAATTTAATGGTGTAGCTATTATCAATCCAAAAAATGGTGCTATGGAAGCGGTTATCGACTTTTCACCTTTACGCAAACTAGTTACACAACATCAAGGACTAGACGTACTTAATGGTATTGCCTACAATCCTGATACCAATACTTTATTTGTAACAGGAAAACGTTGGGATAAACTTTTTGAAGTTGAAATTATTGAGCAATAGCATGCAAACTTTTGAAACCCAAATCACTGTTTCCAATCAGCATCTAGATATGCTCAACCATGTAAACAATGTACAGTATGTACAATGGGTTCAAGATATAGCTGAGCAACATTGGAACGCGAGAGCAACACCTGAAATCCTTGATACGTTTTATTGGGTAATGTTAAGTCATCACATACACTATAAAGGTGAAGCAATTTTAAACGACGTGATTACTCTCAAAACATTTGTAACCAAAGCCGAAGGTGTCAAATCTACTAGAGTTGTGGAAATCTACAACCAACAAACCAACAAATTACTAACTACCTCAGAAACTGAATGGTGTTTGATGTCTAAAGCAACACATCGACCAACACGCATTACTCCAGAAATTGCGACACTCTTTAGTTAAAAATTACCTAAAACCGTTGTTAAAGTTTCTTAATCCTAAATTAGCTATGCAGTTATTTCTCTTTATTTGAAATAACCAACTAAGCTATTACAATTGAAATCATTATCAATCACTCTCTTTCTTTTAGTTTCACTGTCTTTAAATGCGCAACAACTAAAAGGTATTGTTTACGACGCTGAAGCTACAGTGAAAGGTGCAAAAATCATCAATAGCACACAAAACATACTTTCCTACACTAACGACGAAGGTGTTTTTAATATCAGTGCTCAACCCAATGACACTTTAGTGTTTAGTTCACTTTTTCATCATGAAAAAACAATTGTTGTAACCTCTGAACATTTTAAAGAAGACACTGTTATAGAACTTAAAAAAATCACTAATGAACTCGATGAAGTTGAAATTTTAAAAGCCAAAGAGAAAAAGTTCGATTCTATAGTATATACTGAAGAGTTTAGCACACAAATCAACAACGACTATAAAGAAAGACCTTATTTATACCAACCACCTCCTAGTGGCAATATGGACTTTGTTGCTATTGCAAAGCTAATTGGCAAACTCTTTAAAAAGAAAAACAAAGCTCCAGAAATAGTTTATGCAGAAACTGAAGATTTTATTCACCTATTTGAAACACATTCGTTTTTTAACTCACGAATGCTCACCAAAGAACTTAAGATACCTAATGAATATCATCAACTGTTCTTTGACTTTTGTAGTGCTAAAAACATCAACAAAGCATTAATTGATACCAACCAAGAACTTCCGCTTTTAGATAGACTTAACACCTTGAGTAAAGAATTTAATTTGATGCTAAAAGAACAACAGCAAGATTAAAACATTAACTACAAAGTCTTTTAACCTCAAAAAATGAACAAATAATTTTTCGTCTTTATAATAAAAATATGACTTCAAAAGTTATATTTTTGGCATATTGCTACAGATAAAGACATTAACATGAAAAAAATTCTATACTTCGTATTCACACTTTTTGTTCTCGTATTTTGGAGTTCTTGTCGTGAGGATTTCGATTTTTCTCCAAGTACTGGTAACCTTGAGTTCTCTAAAGACACTGTATATCTAGACACTGTGTTTACTAATATTGGCTCAAGTACTTACAACCTTAAAGTGTATAACCGAAGTAATGATGACATTGTAATCCCAACGCTTAGACTTGGACAAGGTGAAGCTTCTAATTACCGTTTAAATGTCGATGGAATGGCAGGAAAGGAATTTCAAAACATCGAGCTATTGGCAAAAGATAGCATGTACGTGTTCATTGAAACCACAATAGATATTGAAGAGCTTGCAGCTAGTGACAATCAGTTTTTATATACAGATGTCATTGAATTCGATTCTGGTAGTAATTATCAAAAAGTGGACTTGGTAACCTTAGTTAAAGATGCTGTATTTATTTACCCAAGCAAAGATGCTAATGGTGTTATTGAAACATTGGCTTTTGATGTAGATGGTGATGGTACACCAGACCAGACCGAAATTCAAGGTCGCTTTTTAGAAAATGACGAACTCACTTTCACCAACGAAAAACCTTATGTTATTTATGGTTATGCTGCTGTAAACGAAGGTGAAACCCTTACAATGGAAGCTGGAGCAAGAGTCCATTTTCATGCTAATTCTGGGCTTTTAATTACTAATACTGCGTCTTTACAAATTAATGGCGCATTAAGTACTGACCAAGATATTTTAGAAAACGAAGTCATTATACAAGGAGACCGTTTAGAACCACTTTATGAAGACATTCCTGGACAATGGGGAACCATTTGGTTATATAGTGGTAGCACAAACAATAGCATTGATTTTGCGACTATTAAAAATGCAACTGTAGGTGTTTTAACCGAAGGCAACCAAAACGATGCTAACAAATTAAACATCACCAACTCTAAAATTTACAACTCTAGTAACTTTGGTATTTTGGCGAGAGCTAGTGCTATAACAGGAGAAAATCTTGTAATTAACAACTCTGGTCAGTCGTCATTTGCTGGAACTTTTGGAGGAACTTACAATTTTACACACTGTACCATTGCCAACTATTGGGATAGTAGTTTTAGACAATTTCCATCAGTGTTTTTAAACAACTATTTGTTAGATGAAAACGAAAATGCTACGCCTAATGTGTTAGACGCTAATTTTAATAACTGTATCATTTACGGAAATGATAATCCTGAGATTATTTTAGACGAAAATGATGGAGCCGATTTTGGTTTTAAATTCACCAATTGCTTAATACGATTCCAAGACAATAACAATAACTTTCCTGGTGACAACTATAATTTAAGCAATAGTGAGCTTTATGATAATTGCATCTTCAATAGTGATCCTGATTTTAAACTTCCTTTTGAAAACGATTTAAGAATTGGTGAAGATTCTGGAGCAAATAACTTAGGCAATGACTTATACGACTTTTTTGCTGCCCAAGTGCCTGTTGATATTTTAAACACTAACAGAACCTCAAGTCCCGATTTAGGAGCGTATCAGCATATTATATTTGAAGAAGATTAATTTTTTTAAATAATCAGCTTAAGAAAATAACGGTCTATCTTGCATTAACGCGTTAACTTTTTCTCCAACAGCCTCTAAAGTACTTTCGTTATCATGATTTTTGATAACCTCATCAATCAATTCAACAATATACTCCATATCAGTTTCTTTTAATCCTCTAGTAGTAATTGCTGCTGTTCCAACGCGTATTCCTGAAGTTACAAAAGGCGACTTATCATCAAAAGGCACCATGTTTTTATTAACGGTTATTTCGGCTTTTACTAAAGCTTGTTCAGCATCTTTACCAGAAACGTCTTTATTTCTAAGGTCAATAAGCATCATGTGATTATCGGTTCCACCAGAAATAATATGGTAATCTCTATCTACAAACGCTTTTGCCATAGCTGCTGCATTTTTCTTTACTTGAAGTATGTAATGCATAAACTCGTCAGTTAAAGCTTCACCAAAAGCAATTGCTTTAGCAGCAATAATATGCTCTAATGGTCCACCTTGATTTCCTGGGAATACTGCCGAATCAAACAACGACGACATTTTACGCAGGTTACCATTTTTCAATTTTAAACCAAACGGATTGTCAAAATCCTCACCCATTAAAATCATTCCTCCTCTAGGTCCTCTTAAAGTTTTATGTGTAGTTGTTGTCACCACATGGCAATGAGGAATTGGGTCGTTAAGAATACCTTTAGCAATCAAACCTGCAGGATGCGATATATCTGCCATAAGAATTGCGCCAACGCTATCAGCTATAGCTCTAAAACGCTTAAAGTCGATATCTCTAGAATATGCCGAAGCTCCTGCTATAATAAGTTGTGGTTGTTCTTTAGTAGCTATGTCTTGTATTTTATCATAGTTTAATACTCCTGTCTCCTCTTCTACACCATAAAATACAGGATTGTATAACTTACCAGAAAAGTTTACTGGCGAACCATGAGTTAAATGTCCTCCATGAGACAAATCAAAACCTAATATTTTATCTCCTGGTTTTAAGCACGCAGCAAAAACCGCTGTATTTGCTTGACTTCCTGAGTGTGGTTGCACATTAGCATAAGCAGCACCAAATAAGGTTTTTGCTCTGTCAATAGCAATTTGCTCAACAACATCAACCACTTCGCAACCACCATAATAACGCTTTCCTGGATACCCTTCAGCATATTTATTGGTTAATACTGAGCCAGCAGCTTCCATAACCTGCTCACTAACAAAATTCTCTGAAGCAATAAGCTCCAAACCATGTAGTTGTCTTTCTTTTTCCTCTTGTATTAGGTCAAATATCTCTTGATCGCGTTGCATAATATTGGGTTTGATTAAAAAATTTATCAAAAATAATAAATACAATCTGTTAAATACACCAAAACCTATATATTTACTATTGTATTTTCAACAATTTATCAACTATATAAAACCAACCTACTTTTTATGGTTTTTATTCAAAAAGATTAAAAAATTTATGTAGGTTTGAATAGATTTTATAAAACTTATAATTAACAATAGCCTATGCCATTATCTGCAAATAATCCTGATAGAACTTCGTGGTTGCACGTTGGAAAGAATTCTGATTTTCCTATCCAAAACATCCCTTTTGGCGTTTTCCTTACTAGAGACGATATCATTACCATTGGTACTCGTATTGGAGACACTGCCATTGACTTGGGAGCATTGCACCAACTAGGTTACTTTGACGATATTCCATTAACAGATGATATTTTTCTTCAAGATACTTTAAACGATTTTATTGCTGATGGAAGAAAAACTTGGAGAGCTGTAAGAAATAGAATTGCCCAAATTTTTGACAGCAACAACACCTCTTTAAAAAACAACAAAAAACATAAAGAAATTGTACTCTTTCGTTTAGACGAAATTGAAATGCAATTACCTGTTCAAATTGGTGACTATACCGATTTTTACTCAAGCATTGAGCATGCTACCAATGTAGGAACCATGTTTCGTGATCCAGAAAACGCTTTAATGCCTAACTGGTTGCACATTCCTGTTGGGTATCATGGTAGAAGTTCTTCTATCATCCCTTCTGGTATTCCTGTGCATCGTCCACAAGGGCAAACCTTACCTGCAGGTAGTGATACTCCTGTGTTTGGACCTTCTAAGTTGGTAGATTTTGAGCTAGAAATGGCTTTTATTACTACTGATGCTAACGACCTTGGAGAACCTATCCCAATTGAAGAAGCTGAAGAATACATCTTTGGTTTGGTACTATTTAACGATTGGTCTGCACGTGATATCCAAAAATGGGAATACGTGCCACTTGGTCCTTTTTTAGCTAAAAACTTTGCATCATCTATTTCACCATGGATTGTAACATTAGATGCGCTTGAACCTTACAGAGTGGAAAGCCCAAAGCCTTTAAAACCACAATTACCTTACTTACAGTACAAGGGTAAAAAGAGCTACGACATTAACTTAGAAGTATCTATAAAGCCTAAAACTGCTAAAGAAACCATAGTGAGCAAATCCAACTTTAAATACATGTACTGGAATATGGTACAACAGTTGGCACACCATACTATTAACGGTTGTCCTGTAAACTCTGGTGATATGATGGGAAGTGGTACCATTTCTGGTCCTACTCCTGACTCTTATGGCTCTATGCTTGAATTGACATGGAGAGGTGAAAAACCATTAAAAATGAAAGATGGTAGCGAACGAAAATTCATTAACGATTACGATACGGTTATCATGAGAGGCTATTGCGAAAAAGATGGCACTCGCATTGGCTTTGGAGAAGTCTCCACGCAATTGCTGCCTGTTTTCAAACCCAAAAAAGTTAAATAATCAACCAACTAATTTTAAGTCCCTCAGTAATGAGGGTTCTTTTTTGGCATCAAAATTGAAAACACTTTTCTATAACCCTAAAATTACAGACTTATGAGAAGATTACTACTCCTTTCGGTATTACTTTCAGTATTAGTTTCCTGTAGTGGAAGAAAACAAGTTGAAAAAGCCATAAATACTGGTAATTACAACCAAGCGATTTATGATGCCTTAAAAAAACTTGAAACCAATAAAAACAGCAAACGTAAACAAGATTATGCGCTTATGCTTCAAGACGCTTACTACAAAGCCAATGAGCGCGATTTAAACAACATAAAACATCTTAAAAAGGATAACAACCCAGAGCTGTACACTAACATTTATGAGTTGTACCTTGCGCTTAATGCACGTCAGGAAGCAGTAAAACCTGTACTGCCTTTGGTAGTTGATGGTAAAACCATAAACTTTAAGTTTAATGATTATACCAACGATATTATTGAAGCAGAGAGTTTGCGTCAGACTATTTATATGAAAAAGGCTTAGCGCTTTTAGAAACCGAAGACAAATACAACATTCGTGAAGCCTACAGTATCTATCAATATATTGAAAAGATTAACCCAAACTATGAAGATACAAGAGCCTTAATGCAAGAAGCACACGAACGAGGAATCCATTATGTGATTGTAACCATACAAAACCAAACCAATCAGGTTATTCCTAAACGTTTGGAAAATGAGTTACTTAATTTTGACACTTATGGTTTAGACCAATTTTGGACCGCTTACCATGCTAATCCAAGTAATGAGATTGACTATGACTTTGCAATGCAATTACAGTTAAAGCGTATTAATATTACACCTGAAAAAATTACTGAGCGTCAATTACTACGCGAAAAGCAAATTGTTGATGGTTGGAAATACCAACTTGATAGCAACGGTAATGTCATGAAGGATAGCCTTGGTAACGATATTAAAGTAGATAAAATTGTGACAGTAAAGGCGAGACTGTTTGAGGTATTGCAACGTAAAAGCTCACAGGTGGTTGCCAATGTGGTGTATACCGATTTAAAAAGCAACACTACGCTAGATGCGTTTCCTATTGATAGTGGCTTTGTGTTTGAAAACCTGTTTGCCACTTTTAGAGGCGACAAACGTGCCTTAACACGCGAAGACCTAGACCTAGTAAACAACCGTAGAGTGCCATTTCCTAGTAACGAACAAATGGTGTACGATACTGGTGAAGACCTTAAACTACAGCTAAAAAACATTATTAGCGATTTTAATAACTAAATAAAAAACTCCCAATTTGGGAGTTTTTTTGTGTGTTTAACTTAAAGTGCTTCAGTAACTAACATAGCAAGAACAAACCGAATAGAAAATCTGCGAGGATTTTCGTAAGTAGGCTAGAACCTTGCAATTAATTTTATACATTGTTGTTGTAAGTAGTGTTTTATGCAGATATAAGTTCCTTGCTTAGTTCCGATTCGCGTTCAGACCAAAGGATGTAATCAGCATTTTTTGCTTTCAGCGCATCTAAAAATTCAGTTCTAACTTCTTTGTCAATATTATTTATTATTGCAATTGCATTCACGTCTTTTTTTGTGATTTTTTCACGAATTGGTTTTATATCTTCCCACGCAAAAAGAAAAGTAGATAAGTTTGATTTATTTACTGTATTAAATGATTTAATAACTGTTTCTTTTTTCTTTTTAGCTATTTGAAAATCAAAATTAAATTCTAAACCTGTAGCCCCTTTTGAAATAAAGTCAGGTGTATAAATTATGTCGTGAGAATCTAAATACGTTCTAACATCTTCTTTAAATATTGAAGCAACATTATGTTTTGATAAAACATATAAATCGTTAATTTCAATTATAGCTGAGAGAAAATTATGCTTTGATTGTGAAAAATTTTCAATGTTAGCTTCTATTGTTAATTCGTCACCTTCAGCTCTTATTCCATAATTTAATAGAATAGTGTCTAAAATTGCTCTACGTCTTTTAGAACCTTGAATGTGTAGACCTTGCAGTTCTAAATTAGACATAGTTTCTCCATTATCACTTAACCTTAATTGATTTCCTTTTTTTTGAGCATAAATTTCAATAGTGTCATTAAAGGCTCCAACAAAAGGTGTGTTTATTAGAAACCAATCGGTATTAGAGTCCTTTTGAATGAAGGTTTTTTCTCTTAACCAACTGTAATAATCGTCCACATATGTATTTACCCAATTCAAAGTATTGCCTGTTGAATGTTAATTAATGATTTTAAATTTATTCGTCTAGCAAAGTTAATTATTAAATCCGATAAGTCTGATGCTTGAGTAATATCTTTAATTGGAAAATCACTATCAGTTAGCGGAATCGCCCAAGCTAATGGTTTGTAGCCTTCGACATAAATATGAATATGCGACTCTGTTGGGTCAAACCATTTGTCAGCATAAGGAATTAAAAAATCAGGCAAAGTAGGAATTATATTTGAAGGATTGTGATGACCTCCTTTAAAATCAATTCTTAACAAACCAATAAAAGAATTACTTTCTAAATGATGTATCGACGTTTTAAGTATGATTTTTTGATTGGTAGTGATTTCAACCCAAAATTCATAATCAGAATCTTGATGAGAAATCAATTCCAATCTGTTTTTCTTTTTCGATAAATCTATTGTTTGATTTGGATTCGTTAAAACCTTTTCTAAATCCAATAAATATTTCGCTTCTTGGTTAGTTAGCATTTTTTTTATATTACTTACAACTTTATAAGATATGGATAGTTTTAATCATTCATACTCAAAACACAGCAAGATACCAACTCCTAAAACAGCATACAATACGTAACGTTACGTAGTTTTCATAAAAAAACTCCCAATTTGGGAGTTTTTATATTTCGCTTAACGGCTTTGACTATGTACGCTGCGTAAAAATCTGTAGGATTTCGCATATAAGGACAAACCAAGCCATAGTTTATATACAGTACTAGCAGTATTATTCTTTTATAAACTTTACTGCGTTTCCAGTATTAAATTTTAAAAAATATGTTCCATCAGTAAGATTTTGAACATTGATTTTTTCATTGTTAGAAATTTTACCATGAGTAATTTCTGAACCTAATACATTATAAATACTATATGTTGCTTCATTTTTTAAGCCTGAAACTTTAATGTATTCGGACGTAGGGTTTGGTAATACTTTTATGTTATTGGAAACTTTAAACGTATCAAGACCTAATGTGTCATCTGAAATTGAAACTGAAAATTTGGCATCTGTTGAAGATAAACTAGCTCCATCACGAAAAGTATTACCTCCAGAATATTCATTAGTAAAATCAGCAACAATACTCATACCTGTATCTATGGTAAATTCAAAAGTATACTGGTTGCCTTGAGTTATATTTACATTGCCTGTAACATTTATTCTAATAGGGTCGTTTACTTGACTAATGGTTATTTGAGGATACGCTTGCGTATATATAGGTGTTCCACTAACCGAATTACCATTATATACTTTAAGCGTACCAGCTGATATTGTACCTGTTGTACCTGCAAGGAGTTGAACGTATTCTAAAGCTCCACTACACTCTGCAGTAAAGCCTTGACCTATAGACCAATTTGCAGTACTTTCCCAAGGGAATGCAAATTGAGGGTTATTACTTATAACACACTGTGCTGTTAAATTTTGTGATAAAAACGTGAAAGCTAGAATTAAGGTTGTTTTAATAAGTAGGTAATTTTTTTTCATTTGTAATTAATTGTTTTTAATAGTTAATATTTGGGGTTTAAAATGTTTGCTAAAATAAAAATATGGGTAGTTTTCATTATCCATACAAATCGCTGAGCGAAATTAATATTTTTAAATTTTATACACGTAATACCGTTACGTAATTTTTATAAAAAAACTCCCACTTTGGGTGTTTTCACTAATTGTTTTAATGCTTATCTAACTCTATTCTGTTTTGTCTTTACTTATTATTTTTTTAATTCTGCTGTTCACTATTTCCGATAGGTTCCAGTTGTAGAGTTTTGGATCGGTTGTACTGTAAAACTGTACTACCACAGCATCAATATCTTTATAGTATTTGGCAAAACTTTGATATCCTGGAACCCAACCAGAGTGTTCGTATTCATATATAGAACTATAAATGTCCTGTTCTCCCTCTTTAAATAGAGAACCATCATTCAATGCTCTTAAAAATGTACCTACATCTTCTGCAGTGGCTACCATACCACGTTCGTCCTCTTTTAAATCATGAGGATACCCAACATGATAACCACTCATTACATCATCAATATTGACTTCGCTTAACGAACCAAACGTATTGTTAAGTTTTAATGGTATTAAAATTTCCTCTTTTATAAATTGATAGTTTGGATACCCTAAAGCATCGTCCATAATCTTATTAATCAGCAAATAATTGGTGTTGCAATACTCATAGTCCTCACCTGGCTTAAAATTGGCTGGTTTATCCAATATCAATGCTAAACTTTCTTCATAGCTAGTTGCTGGATTTCCCCAAAAGTTTGGCGCATCAGTAAAATTAGGAATCCCACTTCGATGCTGAATCATTAATCGTAAAGTTATTTTATCGGCATTTTCAATTCGTCCTACAAGTTCTGGTAGGTAATCTGCAATGGTTTTGTCTAATGAAAGCCTACCATCACTCACCAACTTAGTAACAGCAACAGCATCATATAACTTGCTAATACTGGCAATTTTAAAAAGTGCATTGGGTTTAGCTGGTATTTTAGTATCTCTATTGTGCCAACCAGAAGCAAAATACTGAGGTGGCTTGTTGGCTTGGTCTACATACACAACCATTCCATCAAAGCCATGACCTATGGCCTCGTCTAGCTGTTCTTGAACCGTATTAGGTAATGGAAGTACCCAAGCTTTTACCAAAAGCCATGGCACAAAAAACAATGAGGTTACTGTACCAACAAGTAAAATGACCCTAAGTATTATGGTTTTCTTTTTGCTCATAGTAGTATGTGTTAGTGTTAGTTATTTACACTTGCAAAAGTCTATTACTTTGGTAAGAATTAAAATTTATAATCGCTGAATTGTTAAATGGTTTTGATGAAATGTCATAAACCCAATATATTTTGTTGCTTACTTATCAACAAACCGAAACGAATTTAACTTTTATAAACCACAAAATCAACACATCGCAACATAGCATCAATAAAAAACACCCTTGTTGGATGTGTTTTGGTTAACAGTCTCATATAACCACATACAGTTACACATTTTTGTAACTAATTTTTATCTCATCCATCCTTCTACTATATAATTTCGCTCTGTTATTTTGTAATCCTTACTACCATTTAGAGGTTCGAACCATAATTCAATTCTCGCTCCATATTTATCTCCCCAAGAACCTTCATAAATCATGATTTCACCAGAATATAATTTAGATTCGAGATTTTCTACATTGGCTTTAGACTTAATTTTCATTCTATCTGCTGAAAGGTGGTCATTAGAAGTCACTTCAAATGCTTTTATGTAAAAGTTTCCTTTTTCAGTCGGTTTATAATTTGTAAAGTAAATATAAATTCCTGGTTGAAAAGATGAAGCCAAAACCAAATCAAATTTCCCAAAGTCATTTTCAGTTGGTTCTTTTTCTAAGGGTTCATAAATCTCAATGTCTTTTGGAATTTCTTTGTTTACTCCGTAGTAGTCTGGTGGAGAAAAAGTAAAAATGATTGATACAAAAACAAATAAAAATCCTGAAATCAGTATTTGTGGGATTAAGAAGTACCACTTTTTAATAACTATTTGAACAATTGCTGATACTATATTTCCTATAATATTTAGAAAAAATAACATCAGAGAAAAATTAATTATTGAGTCGCTTTTCAAAACTTCTCCAAGTTGAAATGCCATCAAAGGAATCAAATACAACAAAATTGGAATCCACCAAACTTTGAAGTATTTAAAAAAGATGTTTTTGACTTTCCCTAAGCTCATTTTAATTCAGGACGATAATTTTTTTTAGGCGAGAACAAGCAATTACTTATAGCTTTTTTTAATAAACGTTATTTATTCTTTTGGTATTGCTTAATTAGATTCTAACGCTTTTGGTCAACCATTTTCCAATAAACTTCATAAAAATCTTTCTTTTCTGGATTGTGGTGTTTTATCAACTCTCCAAAGAGATTAGTTATTGCGATTTTTTCTTCAGTTTGTTCCGTCAAAACGTCTCTTTCTTTTTCATCTAATATCATAACAGATGCGTAAATATGTTTCCATTCCTCTAGTCCGTTTGTAAAAACTGTATATTTTTTTCCGTTTGACAAAAGGTCTATATTATTCCACATTAGTATTGGGTGATTTCTGTTACTCGGAAAAATTTCCTTATCCCATTTCCCAAATTTATCATACATCACTTTATGAGTGTAAAAAGCAGAATATACACACTCATATCTAATTTCATTAATTTCTGTAGTGTCTATACCATTTACAGCAACATATTTTTCATTCAAAATTTCCGTATACTTATTCTTGTAAATTTCTGGACATTTCACTTCCCTAATTGCCGTTTTAGATGAAGAACAACTAAAAAAAATAGAAAGTATGATTGTTATATATATACCTTTCATAGACTTGGTTCTAATATTTGCTAACTCTTTAAAATATATAAATTGCTTTTTATAACCCATATCGAGAGTTAAACGAATTTAGCATTTAAAAATTAAAAATCTATACGTAACGTTACGTAGTTTTTAAGTAAGAGTATTCAAATCCAAATCATTAATGCTACCATGCGAAGCAGCAGTAACCACTACTCCATTTTTTACCACTAGCAATTGTGGAGATTCATGAAATACACCAAAACGTTGCGCTATGGCATTGGAGATGTCTCGATAGGTCAATAAATCTAAATAGTACAAATCCACATTATCACTACTAAAAGGATATTGTCCTTCAAACTGTCGCATAACCATTCGGCTAATACCACATCGTGTAGAGTGCTTAAAAATAAGTTGTGGTTTGGTTTTAGACTTTTCTTCTATAAAATCTAATTGTTGTATATCGTCTAAAAATATCCAAGGCAATACCTTTTCATCTTTAGGTTCTGAAGAGCCAAATATGTTTTTTAAAAATCCCATAGCATTTGTTTTTTTTCATTCCGTCTCGATGCGGAATTCATACCTTATACTACTAAGTCGTTCAAAAATTAAAATCTTACAAACTGACTAAAAGTCACGCTACAACTAGCATAAAACGACATTTTGTCGCTCAAAACGTATTGGTAAGATTATTGAAAATAAATTTTAAAAACGAAATAACATTGTCTGGTCGAGCGCAGTCGAGACCTCTTTTTTAAACACATAAAATCAACAACCTCTCGACTGCGCTCGAGGAGACAAAATTAAATAAACAATATGAACTTTAATAATTATACAATAAAATCACAAGAAGCGATACAGCAAGCACAACAGCTTGCCCAAAGCTTACAACATCAACAAATAGAAAATGAGCATATTTTTAAAGCCATTACGCTTGTTGATGAAAACGTATTACCATTTATCTTAAAAAAGCTAAATGTCAACGTTCAGACCCTACAACAGGTTTTAGATAAGCAATTGGAAAGTTTACCTAAAGTATCTGGTGGTGACATTATGCTTTCTCGCGAAGCTGGAAAAAGCCTTAACGAAGCGGCAATTATTGCTAAAAAAATGAATGACGACTATGTGTCTGTTGAGCATCTTATTCTTGCTGTCTTTAAGTCAAACAGTAAGATTGCACAAATGCTAAAGGACCAAGGCGTTACTGAAAAAGACCTTGTAAAAGCCATTGATGAGCTACGTCAAGGTGATCGAGTAACCTCTCAAAGTCAAGAAGACACTTACAACTCGTTAAACAAATACGCTAAAAACCTAAACCAATTAGCTAAAGATGGAAAATTGGATCCTGTTATTGGTCGTGATGAAGAAATACGTAGAATTCTTCAAATTTTATCACGTCGTACCAAAAACAACCCAATTCTTGTTGGTGAACCAGGAACTGGTAAAACTGCTATTGCTGAAGGTTTAGCACATAGAATTGTAGATGGTGACATCCCAGAAAACCTAGTTGATAAGCAAATATTTGCCTTGGATATGGGAGCACTAATTGCTGGTGCTAAATACAAAGGTGAGTTTGAAGAGCGTTTAAAAGCGGTTGTAAAAGAAGTAACCACAAGCGAAGGTGACATTGTACTTTTTATTGACGAAATTCACACACTTGTTGGTGCTGGAAAAGGCGAAGGCGCTATGGATGCTGCCAATATTTTAAAACCAGCGTTAGCGCGTGGTGAGTTACGTGCTATTGGTGCAACAACTTTAGATGAATACCAAAAATATTTTGAAAAAGATAAAGCCCTTGAAAGACGTTTTCAAAAAGTTATGGTTGATGAACCTGATACCGAAAGTGCCATTTCAATACTTCGTGGTATTAAAGAAAAGTACGAAACACATCATAAAGTGCGTATTAAAGACGAAGCGATTATTGGTGCTGTAGAATTATCAGAGCGTTATATCACCAACCGTTTTCTTCCAGACAAGGCGATTGACCTAATGGATGAAGCTGCATCTAAACTACGTATGGAAATCAATTCAAAACCTGAAGAACTGGATGTATTAGACAGAAAAATCATGCAGTTGGAAATTGAGATTGAAGCCATAAAGCGTGAGAAAGACGAAGCAAAATTAAAGTCTTTACGTTCAGATTTAGCAAACCTAAAAGAAGAACGTAACGAAATTTACGCCAAGTGGAAAAGCGAAAAAGAAGTGGTTGACAATATTCAAAACACCAAACAGGCTATTGAAAACTACAAGCTAGAAGCTGAACGTGCCGAACGCGAAGGCGATTATGGTAAAGTAGCTGAAATTCGCTACGGAAAAATTAAGGAAGCACAAGAATCGTTAGATAAACTTCAAAAGGAACTTCAAGAAAATCAATCTGGAAACTCGTTGATTAAAGAAGAAGTCACTTATGATGATATTGCCGAAGTGGTTGCAAAATGGACAGGAATTCCTGTTACCAAAATGCTACAAAGCGAGCGTGAAAAACTACTAAAGCTTGAAGACGAATTACACAAGCGCGTGGTTGGACAAGAAGAAGCTATTGCTGCTGTAAGTGATGCTGTAAGACGTAGTCGTGCAGGTTTACAAAATCCGCAAAAACCTATCGGAACCTTCTTGTTTTTAGGAACCACAGGTGTTGGTAAAACCGAATTAGCAAAAGCATTAGCTGAATATCTGTTTGATGATGAAAACGCTATGACCAGAATTGATATGAGTGAATACCAAGAGCGTCACGCAGTAAGCAGATTGGTTGGTGCACCTCCAGGATATGTAGGTTATGACGAAGGCGGACAATTAACCGAAGCCGTAAGACGCAAACCGTATTCTGTAGTATTATTGGATGAAATTGAAAAAGCGCATCCAGATACCTTCAACATCTTGTTACAAGTACTTGACGAAGGACATCTAACAGACAACAAAGGACGTTTGGCAGATTTTAAAAACACGATAATCATTATGACTTCAAATATGGGAAGTCATGTGATACAAGAGCGTTTTGAAGCTACAAAAGATATTGATGCTGCTATGGAAGCTGCAAAAGTAGATGTGTTAGCCTTATTAAAACAATCAGTAAGACCAGAGTTTTTAAACCGTATTGATGACACTATTATGTTTACGCCTTTAAGTAAGGAAAACATTACAGCGATTGTTGGTTTACAACTAAAAGGCATTACTAAAATGATTGCAAAACAAGGCATCACTTTTGACGCAACACCTGAAGCTGTTGAGTATTTAGCTGAAAAAGGTTATAATCCAGAATATGGTGCACGACCTGTAAAACGCGTGATACAAAAAGAAGTCTTAAACGAGTTAAGTAAAGAAATACTATCTGGAAAAGTATCTACAGACAGTATTATTTTACTAGATGCTTTTGATGATAAATTAGTATTTAGAAATCAAGGCGATTTAGTTTCAGAAGAATACTAAACACTGTAACAAATGTAGTTTTAAAACGTCTTTATATTGGTTGGTTAGTGAAAGCAGCACAAGTCTTTAATTAGAGGAGTGTTGCTTTTTTTTGTAACATTTTTAAGTATCTATACACTAATTAAAAAAACACAATTATGAGACACTTTACTTTTCTTTTACTGTTTGCGGTGAGTTTATTTTCAACAACTAGTACTGCTCAAAACCTTGAAAAATCTTTACTTTGGGAAATTTCTGGAAACGGATTAGAACAACCTTCTTATCTGTATGGAACCATTCACATGACCTGTGATGCTTCTTTAGATGCTAATATCAAAAAAGCCTTAGACGACACATCACTCCTAGTTTTAGAAGTAGATATGGACGACCCTTCTATGGCAATGAAAATGGCAAACGATATATATATGAAAGATGGTAAAACCCTCAAGGATTTAGTGAGTGCTGAAGACTACACAATTCTTAGTGACTTTTTAAAAACACAAACAGGAATGCCTGCTGAAATGATTGGTAACATCAAACCGTTTTTTATTACAGCTATGATGTATCCAAAACTTTTAGACTGTGCAGCTGTACAATCGTTTGAAAACGAACTTATGAAAATAGCTCACGAACAAGAAGAAGAAGTTTTGGGTCTAGAAACTGTAGAAGAACAAATGGCAGTTTTTGATCAAATTCCTTATAAAGACCAAGCACAGGACTTATTACGTTCAGCTAAAGACAATATGAGTTTTGATAAAGCTGCTTTTCAAAAAATGATGGAGCTTTATGTTGAAAAAGATATTGAAGGACTTGCTAAACTTATGGAAGAAGATGTTAATCTCACCAATACTAAGCACAAAGATGTCATTTTAGACAACAGAAACAAAAACTGGATTGCTAAAATAGAAGACTTCGCTAAACAGCAACCTACTTTTTTTGGTGTTGGTGCAGGACATTTACCTGGAGAAAATGGAGTGATAAAATTATTACAGAAAAAAGGCTACACAGTAAAACCTATAATGTAAAAAAAACAACATTCTCATTATCAATATAAAACCTCTTTCATAGAGGTTTTTTTATTGAAAACATTAGGAAACTTTAACGTCAATACAATAAAACTTTAGGTTTTTGCATTAAAATATATAAGATTATTTTACTAAATTTGAATTGCTATTAGTCCTCAATTTACATAAACTGTATTATTAACCTTTACTCACAGGTTCCCTCATGATTATGAAGAACTGTGAATAATACTATTAACCTACATCCATGAAGATCAATAAATATATTGACCACACTTTATTAAAATCCGATACCACAGAAAGGGATATTATCGACTTATGCAATGAAGCCAAGGAGCATCAGTTTTATTCTGTATGTATTAATAGCAGCTATGTAGCATTAGCAAAACAATTACTAGAACGAAGCAGTGTAAAGATTTGCTCTGTTATTGGGTTTCCTCTTGGAGCAATGAGTACCGAAGCTAAAGTATTTGAAGCTAAAGACGCTATTGAAAAAGGAGCTGATGAAATTGATATGGTAATTAATATTGGTTACCTAAAAAGCAAAAACTATGTTGCGGTATTTAAAGACATAAGCGATGTTAAACTTGCTATTGGAAGAACACCTTTAAAAGTAATTATAGAAATTAGCGAACTTTCAAAAAATGAGATTATTAAAGCCAGTGAAATTTGCTTAGATGCTAAAGTAGATTTTATTAAAACTTCTTCTGGTTTTACAAAAAGTGGAGCTACACTTACTGCTGTAAAAATCATAAAAAAGACTGTACGCGATAATGCTAAAATTAAAGCCTCTGGTGGCATTAGAGATTACGAAACTGCAAAAAAATATATTGATGTAGGTGCTGATAGAATTGGCACATCCTCTGGAGTTGATATTATTAATGGCTCCTTAGCAACTGCCAACTACTAGCAGCTACAAATCAAAACTTTAACATATATTTATTATAGCAAATGATGATTACCCTCTATTTTTGGTAATCATCATTTGTTTTTATTTAGTATGAAATATGTTTTACTTCTAGTATTCACTTTTGGTTTAATACCAATGGTAAATGCTCAAGATTCTTCCCCTTCTGAAATTACAACCTACTATTTTATAAGACATGCAGAAAAAGACACTAGCGGCTCTAGTAATAGAAATCCGCATTTAACCAAAGAAGGACAATCAAGAGCTGTAAAATGGAGTACTGTACTTTCCAATATTAAATTAGATGCAGTATACTCTACCAACTACCTCAGAACAATAGAAACCGCACAACCCTCTGCTTCAAAACACAATTTGGAGATCACAACCTACGATCCTTTTAAAATGGATAAAAAAGCTTTTATCGAAAACACCAAAGGCAAAACCGTATTGGTTGTAGGACACAGCAATACAACACCTATGTTTGCAAACACAATTATTGGTGAAGAGGTTTACAAGCAACTAGATGAAAGCAATTACACATCATTATTCATTGTAACGGTTACAAATGGTGTTGCTTCACATCAATTATTAACCATAGAGTAAGCTTAGTTTCTTTTGGTAAATGCAAAAAAAGCGTAGCTTTGTGCTCCTATGCAAAAACCAGTAAACATAAAAAACAAAAGAGCGAAGTTTGAGTATGAAATTCTTGATACTTACACTGCTGGTATTGTATTAACTGGTACCGAAATAAAATCTATTAGAGATAGTAAAGCGTCAATTGCAGAAAGCTTTTGCGAATTTAATGACAAAGGCGAGCTTTTTGTTATTAACATGACCATACAAGAGTATGTGTATGGCAACTACTACAACCATAAACCAAAGGCTGAACGCAAATTATTACTCAACAAAAGAGAGCTTAAAAAACTAGAACGCGAAGTAAATGTAAAAGGAAACACTATTGTTCCTTTGCGAGTATTTATTACCGAAAAAGGCTTAGCTAAAGTAGAAATTGCTTTAGGAAAAGGTAAAAAACTATACGACAAACGCGATACGATTAAAGACAGGGACAATAAGCGAAATCTTGATAGAATTAAGAAAATTTATAAGTAATTTAGGATAGTTTAACAATTACAGCTAAAAATTATAGCTATGTTTGATGTTCTTAAGGCAACCTTTTTATAAAAAAGTGCGTCTATTATTATAGAAACCATCAATCAACAACCTAATGAAACAAAAATTACTTCTTGCCCTTTGCTTTTTTACCGCTTACACCTCATTCGCTCAAATACAAGGTACAGTTACCGATAAAAACAACAAAGCGCTACCTTTTGTAAACATTTACATTGAAAACACTTACACAGGAACCACCAGTAATACTGAAGGTTACTACGAGCTAAACCTGACCAAAACAGGAACTCATACTGTTGTTTTTCAGTTTTTAGGCTATAAAACTTTAAAAAAGAAGGTTGACATCAACAGTTTTCCATACACTTTAGACGCAGTACTAATTGATGAGGAAATAACACTTAACGAAGTAGTTATTAATTCCGAAGAAAATCCTGCCAATAAAATTATTAGGCAAGCAATCGCTAAGCGAAAAGAAAATCTTGAAAAAATCCAAAGCTATAAAGCTGATTTTTACTCACGAGGTTTAATTAGAATTAAAAACGCTCCTGAGAAAATACTAGGACAGGAAATTGGTGATCTTGGTGGTGGACTCGATTCTACAAGAAGTGGTGTTATTTACCTTTCAGAAACGGTTTCAAAACTAGAATTTTTAAGACCTAACAGGTTAAAAGAAAAAATAATAGCTTCAAAAGTTAGTGGAGACGACAATGGTTTTAGCTTTAACAATGCTATTGATGTAGATTTTGAAATTTATGATAACACTATTGAGCTTGGTAATCAAATTGTTTCTCCTATTGCCAACAACGCTTTTGGGTACTACAATTACAAGTTGGAAGGTGTGTTTTATGATGACAAAGGCAATCTCATTAATAAAATTAAAGCGACACCAAAACGAGACAACGACCCTGTGTTTTCAGGGTTTATCTATATTGTTGAAGACCAATGGACCGTTTATGGAATTGAATTAGATATTACAGGTATTCAGGCAAAAATTCCTGCTGCTGACAAAATAACCATCACTCAAAACTACTCCTACTCTCAAAACTATGCTATTTGGGCAAAAATTTCTCAGGTTATTGATTTTCAATATGGCTTATTTGGTATAAAAGGAGATGGTCGTTTTACTGCGGTTTACAGCAATTACAGTTTTAATACAGATTTAACCCAAAAAGATTTTGGCAGAGAAATAGTCTCTTTTGAAGACGAAGCCAATAAAAAAGATTCTACCTATTGGAAAACACTAAGACCTGTTCCGCTTACTGACGAAGAAGTTTTAGACTACCAAAAGAAAGACAGCATTCAAGTGGTTAGAGACTCCAAAACCTACAAAGACTCAGTAGATGCTATAAATAATAAGTTTAAATTAGGCGATATTCTTTCAGGTTACAATTATTCAAACACTTATGAAAACTGGAGTGCTGGTATCACTTCGCCAATATCAAAAATAAGTTTTAACACTGTTCAAGGTTGGAATGCAAATGTTGGTGGTTATTTCAGAAAAAACTATGATGACTATAAAAGATATTTAAGCATAAACGGAAATCTAAACTATGGTTTTAGTGACGACAGATTAAGAGGAACGCTTAGCGCAACTTATAAGTTTAATGATGTTAGCAGACCATTTTTATCGGTTTCTGGAGGTGTTGTTGTGCAGCAATTCAATTCTAGCGAACCTATTTCTAATCTGCTCAATTCAGCATATTCGCTATTAGCAGAAAAGAATTACATGAAACTGTATGACTTAAGCTATGTTAATGTAGCCTTTTCTGACGAAGTTTTTAATGGACTAAGACTTAACGCAAGCCTAAGCTACCAACAACGAAAAGCATTGTTTAACACTACAGATCAAGCTTGGTCTCCGCAAGATGACAGAGATTACACTAGCAATAACCCAATAGATCCAACAGCTTATGGCGTTGCTCCTTTTGAAACACACAACATTATAAAAGCGAGGCTTGATGCAAGAATAAACTTTGACCAAGACTATTTAAGTTATCCTGATAGTAAATACAATATCCCAAACAGAAAGTTCCCAACGCTTTACTTAGGATATGAAAAAGGGTTTTCAGCTTCAGTAGATGATTACAATTTTGACCAAGTAAAAGCAAGACTTACCCAAAGCTTTAATATTGCTGATAAAGGCCTATTTCAATACAACATAAAAGCAGGTAAATTCTTTAATGCTGATGATATTGCGTTTATGGATTACCAACACTTTAATGGTAACCAAACCCATATTGGACAAGGTTCGTACTTAAATGTTTTTAATAATTTACCTTACTATACTGCAAGTACAAACGACTCGTACTTAGAAATGCATGCTGAACACGATTTTAATGGGTTTATCCTTGGGAAGATTCCGTTATTAAACAAGCTCAATTTCAATTTAATAATTGGTGCACACAACCTTGCAACACCAGACAACAAACCTTATCAAGAATATACCATTGGTATAGACAATATTGGTTTTGGGAAGTTTAGATTTTTACGACTGGATTATTTACGTTCCTACCAAAGCGGATTTCAAAGTGATGCCATTTTGTTTGGTCTCAAGTTTTTTTAATTACTTTTGAAGTATGAATAAATTTTGCACCATTTTGTTTGTGTTGATAGCGTTTTCAACACAAGCACAAGACATCGCTACAGTTCCTGACTATACTCAAAATGTGAAATCGCTAGACTCTATTGTTACGACCTTATACAAGGTTATTTCAGGAGAAAAAGAAGAAGAGCGCAATTGGGACCTTTTTAAATATTTATTTAAACCTGAAGCTAAACTTATAGCGTCTACAAAGCCTAAAGACAGTATTTACAGAGTACGCTATATGTCGCCTCAAGACTATATAAAGTCATCTGCAAAATGGTTGGTTGAAAATGGTTTTATTGAAAAAGAAATTCATAGAAAAACCGAAACCTTTGGCAACATTACTCATGTTTTCAGCACTTATGAAGCCTATCATAGCAAGTTAGACAGTAAACCGTTTATGAGAGGTATTAATAGTATACAATTGCTTTACGACGGAAAACGTTGGTGGATTATTAATTTATATTGGGCAAAAGAAACTGCTAAAAACCCTATACCTAGTATGTATTTACAAGACTAATGTTTTTTGATGGTCTAATCGTCTAAAAACTAAGGGTCTCGTGTATGATTTCGTTGTGAGTTTAAGCATCCAAATTAGCGTTAGAAAGTGCTCGTGGACTTTCGTAAATAATTGATAACCAGCAATTACTTATAGCCATTGTTGTACACAGGTTTTTTAGTTTAAAATTAATTTTTGGTTTTCATTCCAGAACTCTTTTAATTCTCTTTTCCTATTATCTATTTTTAGAACTGTTTCAGGTTTAAATGATTCAGGATAAGTTCTTTTCATAACAAGTTTTAAATCAGCATTTTTTTGAGAATTAATATTTATAAATAAATCACATAATATTAAAATATTCCCTTCGTGAAATCTTTCCCAAGTGAACTCTTCTTTACCAGATTCCATTAGGGTATAACCATTGATTTCAAATGCCTTATATATTTCTTCTTCTCTATATTTTAGTTTTTTACTAAAGTATGATTTGCACACATTATTGATTGTTCTTGCTATATAATACGCTTGATTTTTAGAAGACCTTCTTTTTCTTTCACTTTTCTCATAAAACTTATCGATAAATTTAATCATGAAGGTCAGCTTGTTTTCCATTTATTTTCTCAATTTTATTTTTTAAGGTGTTGTTTTTAACTTACAACTAGTTTTTATCTTCAAGCATTGGCACAAACCTAAACTCACCAAACTCTCTTTGCTCAAAGTCTTTTGGTCCTTTTCTAACAAACAAGGTCATAGTTTGCACATCCTCTCCTACAGGAATCACCAAACGACCACCAATTTTTAATTGACCCAACAAGGCTTTAGGCACCATTGGTGCTCCAGCAGTTACAATAATACTGTCAAAAGGAGCTTCTTCTTTCAAGCCTTTATAACCATCACCAAAAATTAATTTTTTAGGTCTGTAACCTAGTTTTGGTAAAAATTTGCTAGTAATTTTAAACAACTCTAGTTGGCGTTCAATACTATACACAGTAGCTCCTAACAAACATAACACAGCAGTTTGGTAACCACTTCCTGTGCCTATTTCAAGTATTTTGTGTCCTTTTTCTACTTGTAGTAATTGGGTTTGAAAAGCTACAGTATAAGGTTGCGAAATAGTTTGATTTGCAGCAATTGGGAACGCTTTATCCTGATAGGCATGGTCTAAAAAACCAGAATCCATAAATAAATGTCTTGGTATTTTTCCAATAGCCTTTAAAACGTTGTCGTTTGTAATACCTTTTTCTTTAATGGTATTAACCAATTGTTGTCGTAATCCTTGATGCTTAAATGTATCTTTCAATGTATGGCAGGTTTTCGTTGCTAAGGTAATTCAAACCCAAAAAAGTTCAAAGTCTAAAAGTTGAAGTTTAACCATTTTTTCTAATTTCTAATCTAGAATTTCTAAAACTAAAATCTTATTTTTGTTAAAAACGTAAAAAACAATGCTAAAAGCAGGTGTACTTGGTGCTGGTCACTTAGGTAAAATTCATTTAAGACTTCTCAAACAATCTGAAAAATATGACCTTGTAGGGTTTTATGATGCTGATGAAGCCAACGCAAAAAAGGTAGAAGCTGAGTTTGGTTATAAATATTTTAATTCTATTGACGCGCTTATTGATGCGGTTGATATGGTAGATATTGTTACACCAACTCTTTCGCATTATGATTGTGCAAAAAAAGCAATAGCTAAAGGTAAACATATATTTATTGAAAAGCCTATTACCAATACTGTAGAAGAAGCTGAACATATAAGAGAGTTGTTAGCGCAACACGATATTCGTGGACAAGTTGGACATGTAGAACGTTTTAATCCAGCGTTTACAGCTATTAAAGACAAGCTGGAAAACCCAATGTTTATTGAGACGCATCGTTTGGCTGAGTTTAATCCTAGAGGAACTGATGTTCCTGTGGTATTGGACTTAATGATTCATGATATCGATATTATTTTAAGCGTCGTAAAATCTAAAGTTAAAGCTATTTCGGCAAGTGGAGTTTCGGTAATTAGTGACACTCCTGATATTGCCAATGCAAGAATAGAGTTTGAAAACGGTTGTGTTGCAAACCTAACCGCAAGTAGAATATCGCTTAAAAACATGCGTAAAACACGCTTTTTCCAAAAAGACGCTTATATTTCAGTGGACTTTTTAGAGAAAAAATGTGAGGTCGTAAAAATGAAAGATGCACCTGAAACTCCAGGTGATTTTGATATGATTCTTCAAAATGCTGAAGGCATCAAAAAACAAATCTATTTTGACAATCCTGAAGTTGCCAATAATAATGCTATACTAGACGAACTAGAAACGTTTGCTCATGCCATCACTACCAATACAACACCAGTTGTAACCTTACACGATGGTACTGAAGCCTTACGTATAGCTACAATGATTATTGAGCAGTTTTAAATGGAACTCTTAATTATTTTAAACTAACAGATAACAAATACTTCTGCTTTCGCAGGAACAAAAATTAATTTTATTTATGAAAAATGTCGCTGTCATAGGAGCTGGAACCATGGGAAATGGTATTGCACATACTTTTGCTCAAAATGGTTTTAAAGTAAACTTAATAGACATTAGTGAAGCTTCACTTAAAAGAGGAATGGATACCATCTCTAAAAACTTAGACCGAATGGTAGCTAAAGAAAAAATTACTGAAGCTCAAAAAGAAGAAACTCTAGGCAATATTTCAACATTTACAAGTATTACTGATGGTGTTATAGACACGAGCTTAGTGGTTGAAGCTGCTACCGAAAATGTAGATTTAAAACTTAATATTTTTAAGCAACTAGACGAAGCTTGTCCTAAAGACACTATTTTAGCGACAAACACATCATCAATTTCCATAACGCAAATAGCTGCCGTAACCTCAAGACCAGAGCAAGTAATTGGTATGCACTTTATGAATCCTGTACCAATTATGAAATTGGTTGAGATTATTAGAGGTTATAACACAAGCGATGACGTTACCAATACTATTATGGAACTCTCAAAAACCTTAGGGAAAGTTCCTGTTGAGGTTAACGATTATCCTGGTTTTGTTGCTAACCGTATTTTAATGCCAATGATAAACGAATCTATTGAAACGCTTTACAACGGAGTTGCTGGTGTAACCGAAATAGATACTGTAATGAAATTAGGAATGGCACATCCTATGGGACCACTTCAATTAGCTGATTTTATTGGTTTAGACGTGTGTTTATCTATTTTAAACGTCATGTATGATGGATTTAAAAACCCAAAATACGCACCTTGTCCATTACTTGTAAATATGGTACAAGCAGGAAAATTAGGCGTGAAATCTGGTGAAGGGTTTTATGATTATTCAGAAAGCAGAAAAGCTGAAACCGTTGCGAAGCAGTTTGCATAACAAAACAACATTATATAGTATTGCGAAACTTACAAAACTAAGTTTCGCAATCTTTTCATAACAACACACTTAATTTAATAACAAATGAAATTCCTGCTTTCGCAGGAAGTACTATGGCAAAAATAATCCCTTTTAAAGCTGTTCGTCCTACAAGAGACAAAGTGAGTTTGGTGGCATCTCGCTCTTACCAAACCTATACACAAGCTGAAAGGGAAGCGCGATTGGATTATAATCCGTTTTCATTTTTACATATTGTAAATCCAGGGTATAAATACGACAGGGAAATTTCTGGAATTGAACGCTATAAACTGGTGAAAAATCGCTATTTAGAGTTTAAGGAAGATAACATTTTTGTACAAGACCAAACCAATTGTTTTTACGTTTACAAAATTGTAAATCGAGAAGGTCAGGTTTTTAATGGTATTGTAGCTGCGGCAAGTGCTGAAGATTACGAAAATAACGTGATACGAAAACACGAAGACACTATTGTTCACAGAGAGCATGTGTTTAAAGACTACTTAAAAACGGTTGGTTTTAATGCAGAACCTGTACTCCTCACCTATCCTGATAACAGTACAATTCAAAACCTAATTTCAAACATACAGCAACAACGCGCTGAGTTTGAATTTACAACAACATACAGAGACACACATTATCTTTGGATGATTGACAACCAAGACACTATTAACATCATTCAAGAGGAGTTTAAAAACATGCCTACAGTGTATATTGCTGATGGTCATCATAGGTCTGCATCGTCTTATTTGCTGTATAAAGATTTGAAAGAAAACAGCACAAACCATAATGGCTCTGAAACTTATAATTATTTTATGAGTTACCTGATTCCCGAGTCTGAACTACAAATTCATGAATTTAACAGAGTTGTGAAAGACCTTAACGGATTAACCAAAGAAGAGTTTTTAATTCAGTTAGATGCTATTTACCGAATTGAAAACAGAGGCATTATGCCTTATAAGCCCTCTAAAAAACATCATTTCAGCATGTATCTAGATGGTGAGTTCTACTCATTATATCTTAGAAAATCGCTTTATGATTTTAAATCATCGTTAGATGCTCTTGATACTCAAATTTTATATAAAACCATTCTACAGCCTATTTTAGGGATTGACGATTTACGTAACGATTCTAGAATTACCTACATCAACGGAAAAAAAGATATTGTTAATTTAAAGAGCTGTATTGACAATGGTGAATTTGCTGTTGGTTTTGGTATGATTCCTGTGGATATTGAAGACATGAAGCAAATTGCTGATGATGGACTTAAAATGCCACCAAAAAGTACGTTTATAGAACCCAAAATACGTAGTGGTGTAACTATTTATGAGTTTTAAAACCATTTTATAAAAAGTATTGAAACAATAATGACAATTTCAGAACAACTAAATACATTAAAATCTCAACTTCCTGAACATGTTACTTTGGTAGCTGTTTCAAAAACCAAACCTGTAAGCGCTATTATGGAAGCTTACAATTGCGGTCAACGCATTTTTGGTGAAAACAAAATTCAGGAAATGGTAGACAAACACGAGCAATTACCAAAAGATATTGAATGGCATATGATTGGTCATGTTCAGCGAAATAAAGTAAAGTATATGGCTGATTTTGTTAACCTCATTCATGGTGTAGACAGCTTTAAGTTACTTAAAGAAATAAACAAACAAGCTCAAAAACACAATAGAACTATTAATTGTTTACTTCAAATTAAAATTGCCGAAGAAGACAGTAAATTTGGTATGTCTGCAAACGACGCTAAAGCTTTAATAACTTCTGAAGCACTTTCAACACTACAAAACGTTTGTATTACTGGAGTAATGGGTATGGCGACTTTTACTGAAGATACCAATCAAATTGAAAAAGAGTTTCAGTACCTAAAAACTACATTTGAAACATTAAAACCGCTTCAAACCGAAAATTGTAATCTACAAACCATCTCAATGGGAATGAGTGGCGATTATGAACTTGCCATTAAAAACGGAAGTACCATGATTAGAGTTGGAAGTAGTATATTTGGAGCTAGAAATTATAATTAACAACTTTTTTACAAGCATACTCATTTACGCAATACTCGACATAGAAACTACTGGTGGAAAGTACAATGAAGAAGGTATAACCGAAATTGCAATCTACAAATTTGATGGTCATAAAGTAGTTGATCAATTTATAAGTCTTGTAAATCCTGAGCGAGAAATTCAACCTTTTGTAGTAAACCTTACAGGCATTAATAGCAACATGCTTAAAAATGCTCCTAAGTTTTATGAGGTTGCTAAACGCATTGTTGAAATAACCGAAGATTGTATTATTGTTGCTCACAATTCGCAGTTTGATTATCGTATTTTAAAAACCGAATTTAAGCGTTTGGGTTTTGGTTACAAGCGAAAAACGTTGTGTACTGTAGAGTTATCTAAAAAGCTTATTCCTGGTCAAGAGTCGTATAGCTTAGGTAAACTTACCAGATCATTGGGAATACCTGTAAGCGACAGACATAGAGCTGCTGGTGATGCTATGGCAACTGTAAAGTTGTTTAAAATGTTATTGACCAAAGACCTTGAAAAATTTATTGTTCAAGATGCAATACAAGTTGAAGCAAAATCAAAACTAAAACCTAGTTTAAAGCGTATAATTGACGAACTTCCTAACAGTACTGGAGTCTATTACATACACAATGAAGATGGTGAAATCATTTACATTGGCAAGAGCAACAATATAAAAAACCGAATTAGCCAGCATTTTACCAACACCAGTTCTAAGTCTAAAAAAATTCAACTACAAACAGCAGCTGTAACTTATGAAGAAACTGGCAGTGAACTTATTGCCTTACTAAAGGAATCTCAGGAAATAAAAAAGAACAAGCCTTTATTTAATAGAGCTTTACGCAGACACATTTTTAATTATGCGCTATATAGTTTTACTGATGACAATGGTTACATTAACCTAACTATAGACAAAGCCGATGGTAGAAAACATGCAATTACCACATTTAGTAATAAGCAAAGTGCAAAACATTTTATCTTCAAAGCTATTGAAGAATTCCAGCTTTGTCAAAAGCTTTCTGGTGTATATCCAACAAAAAGTAATTGCTTTAACTATACTATAAAACAATGCTCAGGAGCTTGTATACAAGAAGAAAGTATTACTGACTACAACAATCGTGTAAAGCAATTAATTGATAAAAACAGTTACACAAACAAGAATATGCTTATTATTGATAAAGGACGAGAAGTTGATGAACGTAGCGTAGTATTGATAAAAAATGGATTGTTCAACGGTTTAGGACACTTTAATTTAAACTATCAAATTACCAATATGGATGTATTAGAGTCTTTAATCACTCCAATGGAAAACAATAGAGACTCTCAGCATATTATTCAAAACTACTTACGAAAAAACAAGAACCTAAAAATCATTCAACTATAATTTTGTAGATTTGGTATTTAGCGTCAATAGATAATAAAAGTGAAATCAAAATTTGATATTTTTAGACAAAAGGTGCACATCATAATTTATGGCACCAACACTGTAGCAGGAAAAGCTTTTGATATTGTCCTGCTTGGTCTGATTTTACTTAGTGTTCTTATGGTAATGTTGGAAACTGTTGACTCAGTAGATGAAAGGTATCATAATGTTCTTTTAATTTGTGAGTGGATTATAACCATATTTTTTACTATTGAATACATCCTCAGGATTATTTCCATAAAAACACCATCTAAATACATTTTTAGCTTTTATGGAATTATCGACTTTATAGCAATTCTACCAATGTACCTATCGTTCTTTTTTGGTGGTGCACAAATTTTATCCGTAGTAAGAGCATTAAGACTTTTACGTATTTTCAGAATTTTAAACTTAGTACACTTTACTGGTCAAGCCTCAGAGCTTCGTTTAGCCATTAAAACAAGTAGAACTAAAATAATTGTTTTCATCTATTTTGTACTCGTAGTTTGTGTGCTTTTAGGTTCATTAATGTATGTTATTGAAGGCGAGGTTAATGGTTTTACAAGTATTCCTGTGAGTATTTATTGGTGTATTGTTACACTTACTACTGTTGGTTATGGTGATATACACCCTGTTACTCCTACTGGTCAGGTTATTGCTTCGCTAATCATGATTTTGGGTTATGGTATCATTGCTGTTCCTACAGGAATTGTTACTGCTGAATTTGCTCAAAACAGAAAGAAAAAAGGATTATTTACTTTAGAAAAAGATTATCCTTGTCCTAATTGTGGTGTTGACGACCATAAGCAAAAAGCCGATTTTTGTTACAACTGTGGCAATAAGCTAGAACATGAGTAAATATCTAATCTCCATTGTTGGTCCTACTGCTATTGGCAAAACTGCTTTAAGTATTAAATTGGCTACACATTTTAATACCGAAATAGTATCGGCTGATTCCAGACAATTTTTTAAAGAAATGCAAATAGGTACTGCTGCTCCAACAGCAGACGAATTGAGCGCAGCAAAACACCATTTTATTCATCATAAGAGTATTGAAGACAATTATAATGTAGGTGCTTTTGAGGTTGATGCTATTGCAAAACTTTCTGAATTATACCAAACACATGATGTTGTTATTATGGTTGGTGGTTCTGGTCTTTATGTTGATGCTGTTACCAAAGGTTTGGATGAGTTTCCTAATGTAAAACCAGAAATTAGAGAACAACTTAACACAACACTAAAAACTAAAGGACTAATTAGCTTACAAGAACAATTAAAAGAATTAGACCTTGACGCATATAACACCATAGCCATTGAGAATCCGCATAGAGTGATAAGAGCTTTAGAAGTTTGCATTGGTTCAGGTAAACCCTACTCTTCTTTTTTGAACAAAGACAAAAAGCAGCGACAGTTTAAAACCATTTCAATAGGGCTTACTGCTGACAGAGAGATAATTTATAATAGAATAAACTCTCGTGTAGATATTATGGTTGAAGAAGGCCTTCTAGAAGAAGCTAAAGCTTTAATACCAAAACAGCATTTAAACGCATTAAACACAGTAGGCTATAAAGAGCTTTTCAATTATTTTAATGGCGAATGGACTTTAGACTTTGCCATTTCTGAAATAAAAAAGAACACAAGGCGTTTTGCAAAACGCCAATTAACTTGGTTTAAAAAGAATAAGGACACCTTTTGGTTTGACTACCAAACCAATGTCAAAGAGATCATAGCTACAATTGAACGCAGTATAAAATCATAAAAAAGCCTATCAAAATCGATAGGCTTTCTTATATAATTTATGCGTTTTGATTGACAACCAACCTAAACCCTTCTCCATGTATGTTTAAAATTTCAACATTTTCGTCAGGTTTTAAGTACTTACGTAGTTTAGCTATGTACACATCCATACTTCTTGAAGTAAAGTAGTTGTCGTCTCTCCATATCTTGGTCAACGCTAATTCTCTTGGCATTAAATCGTTTTCATGTAAAGCCAATAAACGTAATAATTCGTTTTCTTTTGGAGAAAGCTTAACTGGCTCTCCACCATTAAATTTTAAGAAACGCAGCTTAGAGTTTAAGTCAAACTTACCAATCTTAAATTCAAATTGTTTGCTATCAGCTACAGAGTCAGTTGCTTTACGCTGCATAATTGCTTTAATTTTCATAAGCAATACTTCACTGTCAAAAGGTTTGTTTAGGTAATCGTCTGCTCCTACTTTATATCCTTTTAAAACATCTTCTTTCATAGCTTTTGCAGTTAAGAAAATGATTGGAACATCAGCGTTTTTTTCGCGAATTTCTTTAGCAAGTGTAAATCCATCCTTATAAGGCATCATGACATCAAGAATACATAAATCGAAATCGTCTTTTTTGAATTTCTCAAAACCTTCCATTCCGTTTTTAGCATGAACAACTGTATATTCGTTCATGGTTAAGTAATCCTTTAATACAGTTCCAAAATTTGGATCGTCTTCTACTAATAGAATTTTCTTATTTAGTTCTTCCATAATTATGATATTAGTGGCAGCTTAATTGTAAATACACTACCTTTTCCTTTTTCACTTTCTACTGATATATGACCTTGATGGTCTTCTACTATTCTTTTTACGTAAGCCAAACCTAAACCATGACCTTTTACATTATGAACATTTCCTGTATGCTCTCTATAAAACTTTTCAAAAACACGTTTTTGAACTTGTTTTGACATCCCGTTACCTTGGTCGGCTATTTTTAATAGTATGTTATTGCCTACATTTTCTGTATACACATCTATTTTTGGTGCATCGTCACTATATTTTATA
This sequence comes from Gaetbulibacter sp. PBL-D1, assembly GCF_050509525.1. Lineage (NCBI taxonomy): Bacteria > Pseudomonadati > Bacteroidota > Flavobacteriia > Flavobacteriales > Flavobacteriaceae > Gaetbulibacter > Gaetbulibacter sp. PBL-D1. The sequence continues at coordinate 89,121 of NZ_JBNWKB010000010.1, forward strand.
GCGTTATCCAGAATGTTTACAATAACATTGGTAAAATGACTTTCATTAGCTAAGACAGATGATTTAGCAGCTTCTAAATGCGTTTTTACATAACCTTTTCTATCTTCAACTATCAACTCTACATGTGTAATTGCGTCTTCTACTAAGTCGTGCAACTTTACTCTATCCTTACTAATGTTAAGTTCATTCTTTTCTAGTTTAGATATACGCAAAACGTTTTCAACTTGGGCATGCATACGCTTGTTTTCGTCTTTTATCATTCCCAAATAGCGCATTACCTTTTCTTGGTCGCCAATTATTTTTGGGTTTTTTATTGAATCTAAAGCCAAATTAATTGTTGCTATTGGCGTTTTAAATTCGTGCGTCATGTTATTGATAAAGTCTGTTTTTATCTGTGATATTTTACGTTGCTTTATCAACTGATAAACAGCACTTGAATATGCAACAATAATAATTGTTGTAAAGATTATTGAAAGCAACAACATTTTTAAAATGGTTGAAAACAAAAACTTATTACGTTCAGGAAAATCTACATAAAGTCTATAATCACTTTCTCCATTATTATCTAAAAATACGGGAACACCAAGTGTAGCACTCGATACTTCAAAATCATCAGACTGTACTTTGGTAGCCAAATCTTTATCATAAATAGCAAACTCAAAATTGATATCAATACCATTATTTTTAAGTTGCTTTTTTAAAAACCCTGAAACCTCTTCGCTGGTAATTCGTTTATAAACCGGAATATTTTTAAAACGCTCTCTTGTAGCTGCAATAAAATGTGCTTGCTGCAAAGGCGACATAGATTGTATATTTTGAAATGATTTTTCAGGACTAATCTTAAATTCTCCTGTTAAATTATTATTGCTGTATACTTTTGTTTCTTGATTGCTATGTACCCTGTTTAAACTTATACTATCTAAACCTATTTCAAAGAACAGTGATGGGATTTTATAGCTTTCTTCTAAAATACCGTTTCTAAAAATTACGGTTTCGTTATTAGCGTTATCTTGATACTTAAGGATTATTTCAGACAGTGCTGTAGTATCAGGCTTACCTCCTTTTTCTATAAACTCTTGAAGCTTCTTATCAAAAACAGCGAACTCTTTGTCTTCAATTGCTTTTGAAACAAAACTTAACGAACGTTTTACGTTTAAGGTAAACTGATTTTTTTCATTTATAAGCGTATTATTAATAAAATATGCTTGAACGAAAATAATCCCTATGAGTGATAAACTCATTAAAACCACCATTAAAATGAATAGCTTTTTGCCCATCGTTCAAATTTAAGATTTTAACATTTAGTTTTTGTACCCTTTAACCTTACATTAACAAAAATGTTAAAATTTGAGTTGTTGACTTACTTTATCAATGATTTATGAATTTTTAAAACCTGAACTTTTGTATCTTCAATAGTATTGTTAACTATCACAAAATCAGATTTTTTAATCTTTTCTTCATCGCTTAACTGGTTATTGACTATTGCCAAAACTTTTTCTCTTGAAGTATTATCGCGTTGTAACACACGATTTATGCGTTCTTCTAAATCTGCAGTAACCAAAACGATACAATCGTATTGAGATTGCATACCTTCTTCAAAAATGATAGCTGCTTCTTTAATAACATATGCACCATTCTGCTTTTTAAGCCAACGCTTAAAGTGCGCACCTACTTTTGGATGCACAATAGCATTCATTTGTTCAAGCAGTTCTTTGTTATTAAATATTTTTGAAGCAATATAAGGTCTATTTAAGCCTTCGTTAGTGTAAGCCTTTTCACCAAAAAGCGCAATCAACTTTCTACGGATTACTTTAGACCTATTCATTAATTTTTTAGCTTCAACATCAGCGATATAAATAGGCACACCTAATTCAGAAAACAATTTAGCAACAGTTGTTTTCCCACTACCAATACCACCTGTAAGACCTACAATTTTCATTCTACTAAGATAAAATCTACTTTGCTTTGTTTTATTTTGGCATTTTTAACCACATTAGGTAATCTGGTAATTTTAGGCGTTAAGAACGTACGATTGCTTCCTGAAACTTCATTGTAATCACATTCTACTCTAAAATCTTGTAATTTAATTTCTTTAAAGTTTTTTAAAGGTAAATAATACAATACAGATACAGTTTTAGGGAAAAAATTTACTGTGGCATTATTAGGCGTATTATTTATGTTCAACGGTACTTCTATTGTACCTTCAGTAAACTTTTCGACATCTCCAGTTATTGTGACTTTATTTTCTGATAGCTTAATGTTATAATCAACCTCTGGTAAAACCACATTAACTGTTGAGTTGATATTAGATTTTACCTCTTTTAAAGTTAGAGATTTAGTGTTTATAAACTCTATGTTATCAATCACATTTTGAGGCGCAATAACGTTTATTGAATCTGGAGAAACCGTTAAACCGTTCAGCAAATCATACCCTGAAGAGAATGAAATTTTAGAATCTACAACAACAGGTATTTTTTTAACTGCTAACGTTTGAAACGAAAACTTTAAAGTATCTGGTTTTATTGATACAACTTCAACTTTATCTCCTAACTGAGGTTTTATATTATGGACAGTTGCATTAGGCACCCAAATATAATGGTCGTCAACCAAGCTTAGATCTTTTTCAAAATCTACTTTTAAAGAATGATCTGAAAAGTATAAAGGCATTAAATTAAACCCATGAGAGTTCATCACTACATTTACATTGGCTGAGTCATTTTTTGTTAACACATAATGCTCAGGAACATTAGAAAATTTAATTGCAAAATTAACCGACTCAGTATACTCTTTGGATAGTTTTGAAATTACCAAAAACAAAAATGCTAAAAGCAGAAACAACCCAAACACATTGAGTTTTTTACTCTTTATTGACTTTAGCAGTTTATGTTTTAGTTTACTAACCATGTATAAAAAATAAATGAGGAAATACCTGCTCTGGAGTTTTCTTAGTAAACTTTAAAGCTAATGTAGACTTTAAAAACCCATAACCATAACCAAAAAACTGTATTGCTATTGCAATAATAGCTTGTATAGCTACAACCAAGCTTTTGGAGCTAATTAATGCTAAAATAAAGGCTACTATAAAATATAAAGCATATAATTTTAGTCCTAAGTCAATTCCTAAACCAAACAAAATTATTGAAGCTAAAAAACCTAAGCAAAACAATGTTGGTAGCCAATAAACTAGTTTTGCTGTTTTAGGATGCCATTGGTTTAAAATAGGTCTAACCAACCCAAACTTATTGACTTGCTTGTAAAATTTAGACCAAGAAATTCGGCGTTTGTGATATACAAATGCCTCATTAATCAATTTAGTTTTAAAACCTAGGTTAATTAACCGTATTGACAAATCAGGGTCTTCACCTGGATGAATTACACCAAACCCTCCTGAAGCTTCAAATGCAGCCTTAGACAGTCCCATATTAAAACTTCGTGGTTGAAACTTATCTACTTTTGTCTTTCCTCCTCTTATTCCACCAGTAGTAATAAAAGAAGTCATAGCAAAGTTTATAGCTTTTTGTAGTGATGTAAACGACTGGTGAGCCGCATCAGGACCTCCAAAACAGTCTACAAATTCGTTATCTAGACTATTTTTAACCGTTTGTAAGTAATGTTTAGGCAATAAACAGTCTGAATCTAATATGATATAGTAATTTCCCTTTGCCTTTTTCATTCCGAAGTTTCTAGAATCTCCAGGTCCTGAATTAGGTTTAAAGTAATAGGAAATATTCAATCTATCAATATAAGATGCTACTATTGCTTTACAATCAATATTAGAACCATCTTCTACAATAACTATTTCAAAGCTAAAATCGCCTTCTAAGAAAGTAAAGCTTTCTAAAAGCTCATTAACCTCATCAGGCCTATTAAATACTGGTATTATAAATGAAAAATCAAGTGCATTCATATACCACAAAGGTAATTAAACTAAACACAAAAGCCACCTAATTGGTGGCTTTTGAAATACAATATTTTATATTTTTATTGCTTTATAATTCTGATAGTTTCAGTTACATCATTGATAGTAACTTTCACAAAGTAAGCACCATTGCTTAAGTTGCTCATGCTAACTTCACTTTGTAAACTATTAGGAGCAGTTCTAACAACTTCTTGTCCTAACATGTTGTAAATAGATACATTTTGTATATTGCTTTGAGCTTTTAAATTCAACTCATTTTTAACTGGGTTAGGGAAATAAGTAAAAGCGTTTTCACTCTCAACCTCATCAACTCCTAAAGTATCAGAAGACCAAATCTTCAAATCAAAAGTTTTTCCTGTTGTTGAACCTGGTCCCCATTGAAATACTCTTACATAGTATGTTTCTCCAACAACTAAACTTGTAGAGTTAATTGTTTCTAAAGCTGGTCCTCCTTCTGTATTATCAGCACAACTAACAGCAGACAAACTTCCACAACTTCCAGAGTATAATTCTATTATTCCATCAAAATTATCTAGCTCAAGAGTTAAAGTAACATTAGATGTTAAAGCTTCAAAAGAATACCAAACATCATCATTTGGCGTTCCACCACAGCTTTGTGCAGACATACCCGAACTAGTTGCTGAATCAATAGTTCCTGAAGTTGCACTTGCTGCTCCTGCACTTGCAACACCAGTTTCTTGGATTATAGATTGAGCTGTAGCACAATCATCATTAGAAAGTCCTGTTGAATCTAAGTTTTGTACTGTAGTTACATGACAATTAATATCAATGTCACATACAGCGTTCTCAGCCCAATGCACTTCAACTTCAACAGCAGTAGACACCCAACTTAATGGTGATGCTCCATGACTTAAAACAGTAGTTCCATCAGCAGCATCGGTTATTGTGATATAACCACCATCTCCATCAAATTGATATTCATCTCCAATATTGAGGTTATCAACAACAGAAAACTCACCAAAGGAGCTACAACTAGAGATTTGTTCAATTGATCCTGAATTCAATGCACTGTAGGTCTCTGTCGGAAATTGACTGGTAAAATTACACTGCGCCTGAACGTAAATATTTGTTAAAAAAAGGCAAAATGCCAATAAAGTAATTTTCTTCATGGTATATTTAGGTATTTGATTAATAACGATATAAATGTATTAAAAAAAGACAAGACTTAATTTTATAATCAATAAATTCGACAAAAAACAAGGTATTCTCGTTAAGTGAATAGTTACACTTAATTCTAGTTCATTTAGTTTTTAATAATCTTAAAAGACTTTAAATTATCATTTGTCTCCATTTTTATAAAATAGTATCCTTTTTCTAAATGTGCAAGGTCTAACCTCACCTCACGAGCTAAAGCTTTATTTTGCAATAACTCCTGACCTAGAGCATTATATAACGTTACGAATTTTATGTTTTGGTCAGATTTTATTATTAACTCATCAGATACAGGGTTATTAAAACTAAAAGTAGCCTGTTCGTTTTCGTTTATTGATAATTGATTTTCACCTTCTATAATCTCTAAAACTTGATTTGCATTTACATTATTAATAACATCAACAATACCACTTAACCATGTTACTTTTACATAATCAACAATTGTATTATCTGCAAGTCCAAAAATTTCGATCCCTAAGTTTTGAGAGAGATAACCTTCTCCACAAAGTGTATATCTATATTGCTTTTCTCCATTAATTGAAATTTCTATTAAAGAACCAATACCATCTCTATTACTAACAGTTCCTTGAAGTTTTACTTTTAGCCAATTATTACTTGAAACTGTTTGATTTTCCCAAATAAATATATTTTCATTATTAATGTTATTCACAGCAATATCAGGAAACCCATCATTATCAATATCTCCAATTGCGTTAGAAAAACTTTTTCTATAGTCATTAACAAAACCAACATTGGTAGGAATACTAAAAAAGCCACTACCATTATTTTCATAAAAGGCGGCTGATAAAAAACCTGGTACTGAACCATTAAATTCTCCACTTACATACAAGTCTAAATCCATATCATTTTCAGCATCCAAAAAAACTGCTCCCCAACCTATGCTATTAAAAAGGACTCCTGCTGTTGAAGCAACATTGGTAAACGTCTCTCCATTATTATTCTGTAATAACACATTTCCACTTGGTGTATTTGTTACATAAATGTCTAACCAACCGTCATTATTATAATCATCTATTGTTACAGACATAGCATCAATGTAAAGATTGGTACCTGTGTTAACACTAACATCAGTAAAAGTACCGTCTCCATTGTTTTTATAAAGTACATTTGGGTTATCTACTCTATCGTTAGACACGTAAATGTCTTGCCAACCATCTTTATCATAATCAAAAAAAGCAGAGCAAAAAGATAAATCACTAACTTCTAGTATACCTACAAGATTACTTACATTTACAAATGTTCCATCACCATTATTTTTATATAAATAATTTGGCACTACACCTGTAACATCTCTATTGCTTAAAAAAACATCAAGGTAGCCATCGTTATTATAATCTCCCCAAGATGCACCATAAGTAAAAATATTATTAGTTGGTAAACCACAAGTTGAAGTAACTTCGTGAAAACTCATACTTCCGTTATTAACAAAAAGCCTATTTCCTGACACGTTACTTGTCATATAAAGGTCTTTATCTCCATCATTATCAATATCAACCCAATTGACTTGTTTTACCTGAGAAGTTATTTGAGGTGAGATTAAAACTTCTTCAACAAAAACGCCATTAACATTTTTAAAAAATCGTAAAGCAGTTCCAGCTTGAGAAGCCAAAGTTATATCGTCCCAACCATCATTATCATAATCGCAAAAAGTTATTCCACTACCAAAAGGAGTATTACCACTACTAAAACCTAATCCGATATTAGAAGCTTGGTCTGAAAAATATGTTTGAGAGTAAACAATTACACTCATTAGAAATACTATTTTAAAAGATAAAATGTTTTTTTTCATTTATATAAGTGTATAATTTTAAAAGTACTAAAAAAAGAAAAGCCCTAGCTATTTAGCTAAGGCTTTTCTTTTTTTTATTTAAAACTATTTAGTTTTTTATAACTCTAATAGTTTTTGTAGCGTTATCAATTGTTACTTTAACAAAATAAGCACCACTATTAAGATTTACCATATCAACCTCAGCATCTAATGTGTTTGGAGAAGCGTTTATTACTTCTTGTCCTAACATATTATATACTGCAACATTTTGAATGTTGCTTTGAGCGTTAAGCGTTAATTTATCATTAACTGGGTTAGGATAATATGTGAATTGAGATAAACTTACATCTTCTAATCCTAGAGATGATCCACATAATATAGATTTGACTCTACCAGTATCTTCGCTATCACATTGATCATTTACATGAGCATAAAATCTAATGTCACCATCTACATTAGATGTCCAAGTCACAGGTGAAGTTCCATAAGCAATTGCTGCTGTTCCATCTGCATTACTAATTGTTATAAAATCTGTAGCCACAGAACTAGAGAACTGATAAGTCTGTCCAGACTCGACTGTTACTAAAGCATACTCACTAGCCCAAGCATTTGTAGTTACATCGTTAGGAGTTGTACCATCACAAGTTGCAGCTGTAGCGTCATAAGTAGCAGCTGGGTATTGACCATACACAGCAGTAAGACAATATCCTGGATTTGCTTCTGTAGTAAAGCTATAAACTGCACAAGAACTAGATTCTGTAGTTCCATTCAGTGATGTTACCATCCAATAAATCGTTGCTTCATAAGCCAAAATATTTAAATCAATAGAAGTTGTAGCAACAGTACCTATTAATTGAGGGTTAGCTCCTGTTTCATCATCTACTGCATAAAAATTATATTCAGTAGGAGTAGGTCCTGTAGCTGGAGCAGTCCATGTTGCAGTAATATCACCTACAGAAACATCTGTTGCCCCATCAACTGGAAAAACTGGAGCTATCGGGCAATCAGGAGCAGGATAAAAAGTAAATGCAAATGGACCAGCCCATTCACTTGTTCCGTCTCCTCCACAATCTGCTCTTACATAAAACTCATAATCATTTCCAGACACTAAAGACATTGCTTCATAAGGATTACTTACACCTGATACTGTAGGAGCACCTGAAGCACTTCCTCCTCCAGTTATATCTACTAACTCTATATCCCATAATGAAACTCCTGCGTTATCTGTCCAACCTAAATTAGCAGTAGTCCCAATCATATCTGAAACAGCTAAATCAGTTGGAGCAGGACAAGCTGGTATTGCATCACTAATAGCATTGTCAACATACAACTCCCATTCATTAGTACCAGTTGCATGTACAGCAATATAAACCGTATCACCAACATAAGCACTTAAATCAAACGTTAATGGAGTCCAAGTATTTGGTGCCTCACTTGAAGCTTGTAAAACGACATTAAATGAAGCTGCATTAGTATCAGTTGTAGATAATAAAATCTCATAAGGCTCTAAAAAAGCGCTACTTCTAGATTTTACATATAACGAAAACCTATCATTAACACCTGAAGCTACAGTAATACCTGGTGTAATTAAGTAATCATCGTGTGCTGTAGATGAATCATAAAGTATTCTAGCAACACTTGTTCCATCTTGGGCACCTCCTGTTGGAGTACTATAATACTCCCACCCTGTTGGGCTGCCATTATTTATAACAGTCCAAGAAGCAGGAATTTCTGTTTCAAAACTTTCAGCAAATTGAGCATTAATTTGCAACGAAAAAGCAAAACAACAAAACATTAATAAACCTAAAGTAATTTTTTTCATATTGATTTGTATTAATAGTTATTTGACTAAAAATATCAATTCTTTAATAGAATAGAAACCTGTAAACACCATAATCGACTAAATGTCAATAGTTTCGATAAACAACACAAAAACTTAACCTTTACTAGATGATTGTTTACGATTTATTAACCTTGAAATAAACTAAATTTACAATAAAAAAAGCCTTAGCAAAATTTGCTAAGGCTTTTCTTCTTTTTATTGAAACTATTTAGTTCTTTATAACTCTAATAGTTTTTGTAGCATTATCAATTGTTACTTTAACAAAATAAGCACCACTATTAAGGTTTGCCATATCAACCTCAGCATCTAATGTGTTTGGAGAAGCGTTTATTACTTCTTGTCCTAACATATTATATACTGCAACATTTTGAATGTTACTTTGAGCATTTAGCGTTAATTTATCATTAACTGGGTTAGGGAAGTATGTGAATTGAGATGTCTCAACACCTATTGTTGATAATGAATTATCTACTGTAATTTTATAATCTTCTACTTCTCCTCGTCCTGATCCAAATGAACAAGCATCGTCATCTCCAGGATTACTATCATTCCAATCAATCATTACACGCATTCTATAGTCACCTTCTGGTGTAGATGCTGGCACTGTGATTGTTCCTGTAAAAGGTCCATTACCGAATGAGCTAGTAGAATAAACCGCTTCAAGCTCATCAAAAAAGAAATCGTTATTCCAGTCTATCCAAATAGCTGCACCAACAGTTCCACCAACAATCTCAACATTAAAATCAAAAGTTTGTTCTGCCCCAAGGCTAACTGTATGATTATCAAAATAATCTCCGTAATTATTAGTAGCAAAACCAGAAGCTGAATTATCTATATTCATACCTGCAGCAGCTGTAGTAGTAAACATATTTACATATGAACCTGAACTTGTTCCTGATGGCACACAATACCCAGCATTGAAAGTAAATGGTCCTTCCCAAGCACTGGTATCTCCACCTCCACAATCAGCTTGTACATATAAGTCATAAAGCATATCAGCTGTTAATCCAGAAACTGACGCAGTTAATCCTGCTGTGTTACCTGACCCTAAGGTTCCATTACCTAGTCCATTACCAGATGGCACAACCTCCCAATTATAACCAACTGGTGATGTACCTTCAGTTGGAGCTTCCCAGCTTAAATCTGCAGAATTTGGAGCCACAAAATTTGCACCTAAGTTTTCTGGCACAAAACAAGTAGGTTCCATATAAACACAAAGATCAAAATCTACTTGAGAAGTATAATAAGTAGCTACTGAAATTAAATAAGTATTTCCAGCTGTAAGAGATTCTTGTAAGGAAGTAGAATAACAACTTGAATTAATACGAGTTAAACTCCCACAACTACCTGAATAAATAGATAAATAAGTTGAAGCTGTACCTGAGGTTAAAGTTCTTTCTATATTATATAAGCCATCAGCACTTGGTGTAAACTCATACCATACTTCTCTGTAACTTGTTGAGCAATCATAGTCTGCAGAATTTGTTGATCCTGCAGTAGTTCCTGACACAGCATTATTACAAGATTCATCTGATACTGTGATAGTTGTAGCGTTAGAACAATCGTTATTAGATGGAGGTGTAGCAGGCGTTGTAAAAGTAAACGCTACCCAATCACTCGTTTCTCCACCACAATCGGCTTGATAATACACATAATAAGTAGTGTTATCATCTAAACCTGTAAGCATACCATTATATTCAGGTGTACTAGTCACTGTATCTAAACCGTCAGATTCTCCCATTCCAGGAGTGAAATCTGCTCCTGCTTTCCATTCAATATTCCAAGTTGTTTCAGCATTACCAGCACTCCATGATAAGTCAGTTGAAGTTTCAGTTAAATTATCTGCAGTCATATCTGATGGCTCAGGACAAGTAACTTCATAAATATCTAAATCATAAGTTGTTGTTTGAGGTGAACCTGACCAAGCTGACACTACAACATAATACGTTGTACCACTAGTTAAGCTAATTAATGGTAAGCTTCTAGTTGAACCACTAGTTGAAGTATGGTAAGCTACTACCGATGAAAAAGGACAACCTTCAAATAACCATAAAGAGTGCCAATCAGATGTAGGTAATGTTAAATCAAAATTATAAACACCATCAGAAGCAGGTGTAAACGAGTATACAGTCTCATTAGACCCTAAGTAAGATGAGCTTCCTGTTCCATTAGTATACTGAGCGCCTGTTAAAGCAGGTACATCAGAAGGGTCATATGCGTCTCCGTAATTTGCTGTGTCATCTGATGTTGAATAAGGTACTGATGAAACAACAATTGGGTTACTACAGTCATAACCCAATGGAGCGTCTTCAACAGTAAAACTCCAAATAGCACAACCAGATGCTTCTGCAGACGCATTAACAGGAACAGCAGACCAATATACAACTTGACTGTAAGAAAAATCTATAGAAGCCGTTGTTGTCACTACACTCGTCTCTAAAACTGGATTTGTTCCAGATGCATCATCGTAAGTATAAATATTATATCCTGTTGGAGTTTGTCCAGATGATGGAGCAGTCCAACTTAAAGATACTGTCTCACCTTGAACATCAACTGCTGCATTTAATGGTGTAATAGGTGCTTCCGCACAGTTAGGAGTTTCTGCTAGCGTAGTAAAAGTATATGACACCCAACCACTAGTATCACCTCCACCACAATCAGCTTGATAATACACATAATATTCTGTATTTTGGTTTAGAGCTATAAGCTCACCAACATATTCAGCAGAACCGGTTACTACATCTGACCCATCTTCTTCACCTGTACCAGGATTAAAATCAGCTCCAGCTTTCCACTCTAAATTCCAAGTAGTTTCAGTGTTTCCAGCAGACCATGATAAATCAGCTGATGTGGTAGTCATAGTATTCGCAATCATATTAGATGGATCAGGACATGATTGGGTTATACCATTCAAAATTATATTTGGTATATACGCTGGTGTTCCGTCTGCTGTAGGAGGTGACATTGGATCATGTGCATTCGAATCGTTTTTTTCATAAATAGACTGTGCTGCTCCAACCGAAGTAGTAAGAAAGTTATCTGAATTACTATTGTAACTAGAAGCACTTTCAGTAACAGCCACAACTAAGTTATCAACTCCATTATAGGCAAAATCAGTTATATCAATGTTAATCCACTCTGCTGTGCCTGCCCCAACAACTGTTATGGTACCACTATATACTTGGGTTAAATTGCTAATATCTATCCAATCAGTATTTGAAGTAAATTCTGACTTAGTGGTGTGTCCTATATAAACTGTCCACTCTTTTGAGTTAGTGATAGTAGAATTACCATTAAATTGATACGAAATATCAGTTATTGTTCCATTGGCATTGATTTGTGCTGCTGTATAAATAGATTGCGAATAGGTATATCCAAAATAAGGGTCAATCGGTAAGGAAGAGCCCTCATAGTTACCATTTCCAATCTGTACTTGTGCACTAGATTGCCAACAAAATGAAAAAATAGCCAACGCTATTAATAAAGTAATTTTTTTCATAATTTGTTATTTAATTAATAGTTAATAAAACGTTAATGGATAAATGTATTGATTAATTTTCTGTTAAGAAACTACTGTCAATTCTAATCGATTAAAACCCAAAAAAACCGACAAAAAACAGCTGCTTAAAAATCAAGCGATTGTATAAAAAAAGAAGAAGAGCCAAAAGCCCTTCTTCTTTTTAATTGTATATATTAAAATTATGTATGTTATTTATTCAACAAATTTTTCCATAATTGCATCACTTACGCCCATATTGCTAAATCCTCCATCATTAAATAAGTTTTGAAGCGTTACTCGTTTGGTTAAGTCACTAAACAAAGTGACTGTATAGTTAGCACAGTCTAAAGCTGTGGCGTTTCCTAAAGGCGACATCTTATCAGCATAAGCAATAAAACCATCAAACCCTTTTACACCTTGACCTGCAGTTGTTGGTGTTGGCGATTGCGAAATAGTGTTTACTCTTACTTTTTTATCTCTTCCGAAGAAATACCCAAAACTACGTGCTATACTTTCCAAATAGGCTTTATTGTCTGCCATATCATTATAGTCTGGAAACACACGTTGTGCAGCCATATATGTTAAGGCTACTATACTTCCCCATTCATTCATTGCGTCTGCTTTATACAATGTTTGCATTACCTTATGAAACGACATTGCTGAAACATCGGTTCCTTTTTGAGTCCAATCGTAATTTTGATCAGTATAAGCTTTTCCTTTTCTCACGTTTACAGACATTCCAATAGAATGCAAAACAAAATCAATCTTTCCGCCTAAAATCTCCATTGATTTTGATACTAAATTTTCTAAATCCTCAATTGATGTGGCATCTGCAGGAATAATCTCTGAACCTGTTTTTTCAGCAAGTTCATTTATTTGTCCCATTCGCATAGCAATTGGTGCGTTGGTAAGCACAAATGTTCCGCCTTCTTCATGAACGCGCTCTGCTGTTTTCCAAGCTATTGAGTTTGGGTCTAATGCGCCAAAAATAATTCCTTTTTTTCCTTTTAATAAGTTATATGACATATTACTAGTTTTTTGAATATTTATAATTTAGTTGGTATTTGATTACCTATTTAGGTTTTATCAATATTAAATTCAAAATTAATAAAACTTTAAATGTATTACTGCTTTTTAGTGTTCAATTCTGCAATAATACTTCCTCTATCATTATACCAATTATCGTCTTTAAAGGTAATAACTCCATATTGGGTGTGGTAAAATCGATCTCCTGATATTAGGTTTTCATTCTGAGGGAAGACATAATCAGGTATACACTCGCCATCTATAACTGTGTGTGCTACATCACAAGGGTCGTCATCACAACTACTTAGTACAGCTAATATAATACAGCAACTAATTACTAACTTATATTTGTTTTTCATAATATGCTAATTTAATAATTGTTTTGCATGCTCTAAAGCCGAATCTGAAAGGGTTGCGCCTCCAAGCATTTGTGCTATTTCAACAATACGTTCTTCTGAAGTTAACTTTTTTAACTGCGTTTGGGTTACCTCATCAACATCTTCTTTAAAGACTTTAAAGTGTGTATCTCCTTTTGATGCTATTTGTGGTAAATGTGTTATGGTAAACACTTGCATTGTTTTACTCATTTGCTGCATAATAGATCCCATTTTATTTGAAATTTCCCCTGAAACTCCTGTATCTATCTCATCAAACATTATGGTTGGCAATTGCGTATATTTTGATAAAATTGACTTTATAGCAAGCATAATACGAGATAACTCTCCTCCTGATGCTGCTTTTTTAAGTTCATTAAATTGACCACCTTTATTGGCTGAAAACAAAAAGCTCAATTCATCTTTTCCGTTTAAATGGAATTTATCTACCAGCTTTAACTCTACTTTAAATTTAGCATTAGGCATTCCTAAACTTCCTAAAATAGCTTCTAATTGCTCAGTTAAGCTTGGTATTGCGTTTTCTCGTGTTTTATGAATATCCTTAGCGAGTTGATTTAATTGTTGTTCAATCGTTTTAAGTTTCTTTTCAATAGCAACAATTTGAGTATCCATATTCTCAGTTACAGCTACTTTTTCCTTAAGGTTTTCTCGAATAGAAATTAATTCAGAAACATTAGACACAATATGCTTTTGCATTAGATTATGAAGCACTTGCAGTTTAGCATTCACTACATCTAATCGGTTAGGGTCATCTTCTAGCTGGTCTTGAGCTGTTTCAATTTCTGAAAAGACATCGTCTAACTCTATTAAACTACTGTTGATTCTTTCAAAAATAGCTTTATAGTTTGCCGAATATTCTGAAATTTTAGCAAACTGATTTTTGAGTTCTGTTAAATTGCTAATAACACCAATATCTTCATTACTTAACAATTGATAAGATGCCGAAAGTTTATCTTTTATCTCCTCTATATTATTAAGCGTTTCATACTCTTCTTCTAAAGTTTCCAAGTCGTCGTCTTCCAACTTTGCCGCTTCTAATTCTTTTAAAAGAAACAGGTTATAATCTAGCTCTTTGGTAAACTCGTTTTTTTGCTCTTGCAATTGAGTTAATTCTCGTTTTAGCGATTTATATGTTGAAAGTTGGTTAGAATATTCTGAAAGTAACTTAGCGTTATCTGCCAATGCATCTATAACCTGAAACTGAAAATCGTCATTGGTTAACTGTAAGGTTTGATGTTGCGAATGAATATCTAAAAGATGTTCGCCTAAGGTTTGCAAACTATCTAAGTTTACAGGTGTATCGTTTATAAATGCTCTAGATTTACCTGAAGGTAATATTTCGCGACGTACAATGGTTAATGGTTCGTAATCTAAGTCCTCTTCTTTAAAAAGCGATTTTAGGTCGTAATTAGCAACATCAAAAGTGGCTTCAATAACACATTTTATTGATGCGTCTTTAACGTTACTCAAATCGGCTCTTTTACCAAGCACTAAAGACAAACCTCCAAGCAGTATTGATTTTCCTGCTCCTGTTTCACCAGTAATTATGGTAAGCCCATTATTGAAATTAACCTGAAGGTTATCAATTAAAGCGTAATTTTTTATGGATAGTGATGTAAGCAATGTATTGTTAGCTAAAGTTTCAACAAAAATCTATACTAGTACCACTTTTTTAAAGTGTCTAGTATTTTATGTTTCTCCATTTTGAAGCATGCATAGGAGCTATTCTAGTAAGTGATGTGATTACCTCAGTAATGTTTACACTTGGTCCACCTGAAAAAATGTCTTGAATTTCTTCGGATTTTGCATCAAAAAACACACGCATTAGAAAAGAATTAGGACGTCTACTATTCATTGTTTTTAAATCTTCAATAACCGAAGCTATTTCCTCTTTTGAAGATTTTGCGTTTCTATGCATTTTATCTAATCCTTCCATATGATAAGCGTACATCACATTTCTAAATTCTTTAAACATTGGAGATAAAATGTTGTCTATTAAAACAAAGCGTGTTTGCTGACCATCTTCTAGCTTCCAACCTTTAAAGTTTTCTTGCTGCGAATAGTTTAAAATAGTTTGCGCTTGTCTGTAATATTCATCTCCTCCATTTTGCTCAAAAGTATCAGCATCTAAACCTAAAATCATGTAAATATGATAAGTTAACACTGAAACTAGATTAGATTCAAACTGATTAGGATTAAATACTAAATTTTGAAATTCCAAGTACCTAAACGTAAAGTTCTTATCGTTAAAATTATAGACAGGAGTACTGTAGGTTGAATTAAAAACTGGTCGTGACGATTGCACTTGCAACGTCGCATTAAACACATCGCTATTGTAATCTAAAATGTTGATTACCATACTACAATTGATGCGTTCTTGTGGTTTAAAATTCTTATCTGTCCAAGTTGTGTTGTTTACAAACTCTGTTAATTGTCTTTCTAAAGTTTTAAACACCTGAACATTTTCGTTACCAGTTTGTTGCGCGTTAACTACCAAGTTACAATTAAGTTCTTGAGCAGTAACACTTAAACCGAAACATAAAAATAAGATATAAAGAAAATTACGCATTGAGTTGTTTTAATATTTGATTCATTAAGTCTTCAGCTACTTGTGTTTTAGACTTTAGCTCTTGGGCAATGATTTGGTCATCATTAGTTATAAAAGTAACTTTATTTGTTGAACCTCCAAAACCTGCTCCTTTATCGTTTAACGAATTTAATACAATTAAATTTAAATTCTTAGCTTTTAATTTTCCTTTTGCATGTTCTAACTCGTTATTTGTTTCTAATGCAAAGCCAACTAAAAACTGTTTGGTTTTAATAGCACCTAATGAAGCTAATATATCCTTAGTTTTTTCTAACTCTATGCTAAACGTTGCTTCTTTCTTTTTTATTTTTTGGTCTGCAACATTTTTTGGTCTGTAATCTGCAACTGCAGCCGAAAGCACTGCAATATCAACATTACCAAAGTAGTTATGCGCTTCATTATACATTTGAGAAGCACTGGTAACTCGTATTAATTTTATTAAACTACTAGATACTGTTTCATGACTAGGTCCTGACACTAATATGACCTCAGCTCCTAGGTTTGCTGCAGCTTTGGCTATTTCAAAACCCATTTTACCACTAGAATGATTACCTATAAAGCGAACAGGATCTATAGCTTCATACGTTGGTCCAGCAGTAACCAATACTTTTTTTCCACAAAGTGGTAGTTTGTTTAAAATATCTTTTTCAATAAAGTCAACAATATCTTCTGGTTCAGCCATACGACCTTCCCCTACAAGACCACTTGCAAGTTCGCCGCTTGTTGCAGGAATCATTATGTTTCCAAAAGATTTTAAAGCCTTAAAAGACTGCACTGTAGATGGATGTTTGTACATATCCAAATCCATAGCAGGAGCAAAATACACAGGACATTTAGCTGAAAGATAAGTAGCCAAAAGTAAATTGTCGCAAGTACCATTAGTCATTTTAGACATGGTGTTGGCTGTTGCAGGAGCTATCACAAAAATATCTGCCCAAAGCCCAAGTTCTACATGATTATTCCACACAGCATTGTCATCCTCTTCATTTGTAAATAAAGAATGAACTGGATTTTTTGATAATGTAGAAAGTGTTAAAGGTGTAATGAAGTCTTTAGAAGCAGGCGTCATAACGACCTTTACGTTTGCGCCTGCTTTTATAAATAACCTTACAAGGTTAGCTGTTTTATAAGCAGCAATACCAGCAGTGATGCCAAGTAATATATTTTTGCCGCTTAATATTGACATCTTAAATCTTATTCCTGATTGTTGTCTTCAGTATTTCTGAAATAAATTTTGTCATCTAACCATTCTTGAACAGCTAGTGCATGAGGCTTAGGTAGTTTTTCATAAAACTTAGACACCTCTATTTGCTCTTTGTTTTCAAAAATTTCTTCAAGACTATCATTGTAGGTTGCAAACTCCTCAAGCTTATCGATAAGTTCTCTACGAATGTCAGTGTTAATTTGTTCAGCTCTTTTTGAAATTACAGAAATAGCTTCGTAAATATTACTTGTTGAAGCGTCAATTTCATTTCTGTCATAAGTTACAGTTGTAACAGGAGCATTGGTTTTCTTTAAATCCATTATCTTAATAATTAACTTTTTACTTTGAATGTCTCTAATTCTGTTTGTAATTCTTCGTTCATTTTATTGGCTGCTTCTGCATGTTCAGACTCAGGATAAAACTTAATAAAAGAATTGTAATAGGCAACAGCAGTATTTAAACGTGCTTCTTTTTTAATTCTTACACTATTTATAGCTAGAGTAAATGCTGAATCTAAACGATAAAACATAGCATCTTCTCTAAAACTAGTTCCTGGGTAATCTATTAAAAAATTATCAAAAGCTTTTATAGCTGCTTCATAATCTGAAGCGTCATAATAAGCTATTTTGTTGTATTGTTTTGCGATTTCATACGCCTTCTTTTCTAATTTGTAATCCAACTCCTTTACCATTTCGTTTACTTCTGGTAAGTATTCAGAATTAGGATATTTAGAAATAAAGATTTGAAGTTTATCTAATGCTTCATAAGTTTCTTTTTGTTCTTTACTATAAACTGGAGACAGCATATAGAAACTTTTTGCTGACAAAAACGAAGCTTCTTCGGCTTTTTCACTTCTAGGGTAACTGCTTTCAAAACGCTCAAACTGATAACCAGACAAGTGATAGTCTTTCATCATGTAATAAGACTTAGAGTACATATACATTAACTTTTCAGCTTGTGGTTTTCCTCTGTATTGCGGAACTATTTGAGCAAACAACCTGTTAGCTTTACTATATTTTTCAGCTTCAAAAAGTTCAGTTCCTAAAGTAAACTTTTCAGCTATATCTTCAGATTTCAATGCTTTTTGAAACTCGCTACAAGAGGTTAACAGTAATCCTAATAAAAGTGTGTAAAATAAATTCTTCATAAAATTTAAACAGAATGCAAAAGTACGTATTTATAACGTATTATAAAAACAAAAATTTTGTGCTAAAATAAAGGTTGTAACGTGTTATGAGTAAGCTTTATATAAACTTTAACTTTTTAGGTTTAATCTAGCTTATTAACTGCTTCTTTAATTTTAGATTTTAATCCTTCTGTTGCTTCTACAAGTGGCAATCTTACTATGCTTTTTGCAAGACCAAGCGTTTCAAAAACAGCTTTAATACCTGCAGGATTGTTTTCTGCAAAAATTAAACTTGTAATATCCATTAAATCAAAGTGAATTGCATAAGCTTCACTTGCTTTTCCTTCAAGACCAAGATTTATCATTTTGGTAAATTGTTTAGGTAATGCTTGCCCAATTACCGAAATCACTCCTGCTCCACCTGCTAACACTACACCAAGCGCTAAATCGTCATCTCCTGAAATAATCAAGAAATCTTCTGGTTTGTTCTTAATCAAGGTTAAGTATTGAGCCACATTGTTACCTGCTTCTTTAACTGCTATGATATTTTCAAAATCATTTGCTAAACGCAATGTAGTTTCTGGCAACATGTTTGACGATGTTCTTCCTGGTACATTATATAAAATAATAGGTTTTGGTGACGCTTGCGAAATGGCTTTAAAATGCTGATAAATGCCTTCTTGTGTTGGCTTACTGTAATATGGAGACACTGATAAAATAGCATCGATATGAGATAAATCGGTTGTATTAATCTCTTCAATAACTGCTGCTGTATTATTACCTCCAATTCCTAAAACTAAAGGTAAACGACCATTATTTGTTTCAACTATAGTATTAATTATGGCTTTCTTTTCTTCGGCAGTAATGGTTACACTCTCTCCTGTTGTACCACTAATAACCAAGTAGTCTGTTCCGTTATCTATGTTGTAATTAACAATATTTGTAAGCGCTTCAAAATCTACAGTTAAATCAGATTTAAAAGGCGTTATTAAGGCAACTCCTGTACCGTAAAATGTATTCATTATATTTTGTTTAAAACCGTTAAATATTTTTTTAATTCGTTTTTAAATAGCGTAAACTCTTTTGGTGCAACATTTATTATTAAATCGTAAAAACGATCATCAATTCCTGCTAATCCTACTTTAAACTTAGCTTTTGAAGCTACACTAATTAAATTAAGATCTAAAACATCTTGCTTATAAAAACTAATTAAGATGTCAAACTCTGTGTCAATAAATGTTTGAAGTTCTACGTTTTTTATTTTCCCGTTCCAACCAAAATCTTTTGGATTGAAATAGGTATCCCAAAGGTCGTTACTATCTTTGTTATCTTCAACATAAGCAACAATTTTAACTTTATTTCGCTTAATGTCTATGGACTCAAAAAACGTTCTGAAAGCTTCAAAATCAGAAAATTCACTTAAGTGTAAAATCACTCCTACTTTATCAACCTTAGTATTGCTAAAAGACACATTCCTAGAATTTAACAATTTGTTGATATATTTTTGATTTGATTTTTCCCTAAATGCCTTTAAAATCATTTATCTTTATCCTTTTTGCAAATGTAGTAAATAGTGCTACATCTTTTTGTAACTTTTTAAAATATCCTATGAATTTCAAACACCTTTTAGTTGTTGCTTCAGTCTTGATTTTCACCTCTTGTAAACAAGAAAATCATTTATATAGAATTGAAGGTAAACAGATACAAATTACCGATAGTCTTCAAGCTAATTCTGACGTTGAAGCATTCATTAAACCCTATCGTGAGCACGTTAACAAAAACCTTGATAGTGTTTTAGCATATTCTGTTGATACCTACTCAAAAAACGATGGAGAATACAACACAGCTGTAGGAAATTTTATGGCTGATGCTATCTACGAACAAGCAAACCCTGTATTTAAGAAAAGAACAGGAAAAGACATCGATTTTGTTTTACTTAATCATGGTGGAATTCGATCTATACTCTCTAAAGGTAATGTTACAGCAAGAACTGCTTATGGATTAATGCCTTTTGAAAACTCAATGGTTGTGGTTGACTTAAAAGGCGCTCAAGTAAAAGAGTTATTAGAATATCTAGCTAAAGCAAAAAGAGCGCATCCAATTTCTAAATTAAAATTAGCTATTGACGCAGATTTCAATGTTGCTTCAGCTAGTTTACACGACTCTCCTATTGACTTTGATAAAAATTATTTTGTTTTAACCAATGATTACTTATACAATGGTGGTGACCACATGGATTTTTTCAAAACCAATGACAGTCTTTATGATTTAGATTACAAAATTAGAAATGCTCTTATAGATTATTTCAAAAAAGTAGACACTATTAATCCTGTAATTGATGACAGATTTATTCAATTAAAAAACTAAGCCATGAAAAGAAGAGACTTTATACAACAAACAGCTGCTGCATCAACCTTAATAGGATTAGGTGGTTTAGGACTACAATCGTTTGCAACTCCTCCAAAAAAAATCACCATTCTTCATACCAATGACGTTCATAGTCACATTGATGCTTTTGGACCTGAAGATGGCAGAAACGCTAACAAAGGTGGTGTTGCTAGACGCGCTAGTTTAATTGAAGCGATACGAAAAGAAAACCCTAATACCTTATTAATGGATGCTGGCGATATTTTTCAAGGCACTCCTTACTTTAATTATTATGGTGGCGAATTGGAATTTAAGCTCATGAGTATCCTTAAATACGATGTAGCTACAATTGGAAATCATGATTTCGACAATGGTATTGATGGTTTATATGCACAATTACCACATGCCGATTTTGATTTTATTTCAGCTAATTATGACTTTAAAAACACCATAATGGACACTCATGTAAAACCTTATAAAACCTTTACAAAAGAAGGTATTAAAATTGGTGTTTTTGGTCTTGGAATTCAGTTAGATGGTTTGGTAGGTAAAGATATGTATAAAGAAACTGTATACATGGATCCTATTGAAACTGCTCAGGAAATGACGCGCGTTTTAAAAGAGACTGAACGTTGCGATTTAATTATTTGTCTTTCACATATTGGATATTACTACAAAAACAGCCCTGAAAAAGTAAGCGATCTTAACTTAGCAAAAGCTACTAAAGATATTGACTTAATTATTGGTGGACACACGCATACGTTTTTGCCAAAACCAACTGTTGTTAAAAATATTGAAGGTAAAAACACCCTTGTAAACCAAGTAGGTTGCTATGGTATAAACCTAGGTAAAATTGACTTTTATTTTGATGCTGATAAAAACAAAGCTGCTGAAGGAACCTCTATTATAGTTTAGAATTTTAACACTAAAATGACAGGGTTAAACTAGTTTTGCGTCTAAATGGGATATTAACTAAAAATAATCCTATGAAAACTAAACTTCTTTTTACCCTCAGATTAGCAGTTGCAATTATTTTAATTCAAACTCTTAGATTTAAGTTTACAGCACATCCTGATAGTGTGTACATCTTTTCGCAAGTTGGTCTTGAACCTTATGGCAGAATTACCATTGGAATTCTTGAGTTAATAGCTGGAATACTTTTACTTATTCCCAAAACTGTTTGGGCAGGTGCAACACTAACATTAGGTGTAATTTTTGGTGCAATAGTTATGCATTTAACACAACTAGGCATTCAAGTTAATAATGATGGAGGAGTTTTATTTTCAACTGCAGTAGTAACTTTTATACTTTCTGCTATTATCCTTTATTTTTACAAAAAAGACATTCCTATGATTGGAAAAAAATTAAACTTCTAGTTTATTATAATTTTCCTCAGGACCAATTTTTGCTTGTAAATAGAAGAATAAAAAAGCAAGCACTAAGAAGATAGAACATAATACATTTAATACGTTTACTTCTGAAACATAAAAATAAGCTAGTTGTATTACTTCTGAAAAGACTATAAAAATTGAACCCACTAAAAAGTTCATCGATTTTTTATCGTCTTTGTATATATAGTTTATAAGCGCTACAGATAACAAAGCCATTATAACTATATTATAAACAAATTCAAGTAAGTACTCTGCAAATTGTAATTCAGGTTTTGTAGTATTAGTCACCACAATTACACACGAAATATCTAAAACCAATAAAATTATTATATGAACTGGCAGTTTGGTAACTACTTGTTTAATATCCAGTGTTTTTAATATTTGAACAATCAAAAACGAGTATGATAAAATATACATTGCATTAATAATGTAATAAGAGTAATCTACCATAAAACTATCAGGAGAAATTTGCCAAGACAAGAAGTTAAAAACATCTGCAACTGTAAATGTTATTAAAAACAAAAAGAAAAACTTTCTTTTATTTTCAACGCGCGAACAGTATAAGATACTAAGCAAGACCAAAAGCAATGCTCTAATACCTGAGGCAAAATACTCATACTTAAAGAGTTGTAATCCTAAAAAGACAACACTAAGTACAGCAAGTAATGCTATTAATGTTTTTGGTTTTTGCATTTATTTAATTAATCCCTTATTGGGACAAATATAAACAAAAAAAATACAATTAAACGAATAAAAATGCATTTTATCGATGAAAATTAACATTTTGTAGGATTTTACCTAATCATTGATAAAAATTCTTCTTCTGAAAGAATAGGTATATTTAAGGATTCTGCTTTTGTTTTTTTACTTGGTCCCATGTTGTCTCCAGCAACAACATAGCTTGTTTTAGAAGATATTGAAGAAGACACTTTACCTCCATTGTCTTCAATAAGCTTTTTAAGCTCATTTCTTGACACAGAAGTAAACACGCCAGATACTACAAACGTAGATCCTTCTAATTTATTGGTTTGATTTGCTAATTTTTCGGCTGAAATTTCCAATTGCACTCCAAAATGTTTCAGCCTTTCAATAATAGAGCTGTTCGCTTCCGAAGCAAAAAAGGCAACAACACTTCCTGCTATCTTCACTCCTATTTCATCTACATTGACAAGTTCTTCTTCCGAAGCATTTTTAATCGCATCAATTGTTTTATAATGTTTAACTAGTTTTTTAGCAACGGTTTCTCCAACATACCTAATACCTAACGCATACAAAACGCGCTCAAAAGGAATTTGCTTAGATGCTTCAATTCCATTAATAAGGTTTTCAGCACTTTTTTGAGCCATACGTTCTAAGGGCAACACTTGGTCTACAGTTAATTCATATAAATCAGAATAATTTGTAATTAAACCTGCATTAACCAACAAAGCAACGGTTTCTCCTCCTAAACCATCAATATCCATTGCTTTTCTTGAAATAAAATGCTGTATGCGACCAATAATTTGAGGATTACATCCATTATAATTCGGACAATAATGTTGTGCTTCACCTTCAGTTCTTACCAATTCAGTATTACATTCAGGACAGTGGGTAATATATTCAGTTGGTTTAGAATCTGCTGGTCGTTTACTTAAATCTACAGCTATAATTTTAGGGATTATCTCTCCTCCTTTTTCTACATACACCTCATCACCTTCTCTAATATCCAACTTCGCAATCTGGTCAGCATTATGCAATGATGCTCGTTTAACAGTTGTTCCTGCTAATTCTACTGGCTCTAAATTTGCAACTGGAGTAATTGCTCCTGTACGTCCTACTTGATAAGTAATTTCATTTAATCGAGTAGAAACTTGCTCTGCCTTAAACTTATAAGCCATTGCCCAACGTGGTGCTTTGGCTGTATATCCTAACTCCTCTTGTTGATATAAACTGTTTACCTTTATAACAACACCATCAGTTTCGTAAGGCAAACTATGTCTATGCTCATCCCAATAGGCAATAAATTCTAAAACCTCATCAATTGAATTAGCTAATTTAGCTGCTTGCGGAACTTTAAATCCCCAAGCTCTAGCTTTTTCTAAACTTTCAAATTGTGTAGAAATATTCAAATTGGTTCCTGTAATATTATAAAGTAAACACTCCAAAGGACGTTTAGCTACCTCAGTACTATCTTGTAGTTTCAAACTTCCTGAAGCTGTATTTCTTGGGTTTCTATATGGTTCTTCTCCTATTTCAATACGCTCTTCATTCATTTTATTAAACCCTTCAAAAGGCAATACAATTTCACCTCTTATATCAAACTTAGGAGGAAAATCGCCTTTCAACTGCAACGGAACCGATTTAATGGTTTTTATATTAGTGGTAACATTATCACCTTGAAATCCGTCACCTCTTGTAACCGCTTTTGTAAGTTGTCCGTTTTCATAAGTTAAGCTAATAGACGCTCCATCATATTTAAGCTCACAGGTATATTGTACTTCACCATCAACTTGCTTTTTAATACGAGTTTCCCAATCTAACAAATCTTCTTTAGAATAAGAATTATCCAAAGAATACATACGATGTTCATGAACAACAGTTTCAAAATTCTTTGTAACCTCTCCTCCTACACGCAATGTAGGCGAACTTGCATCATAAAACTCAGGATATTTTGCTTCCAACTCTTGAAGCTGTTTAAGCTTTACATCAAAATCAAAATCACTTATTGTAGGATTATCCAATACGTAGTAATTATAATTATGCTGACGCAATTCATCACGAAGGGTTTCTATTTGCTGTTTAATATCCATTAAAGTAATTGAGAAAAGTTATCTTTTTTAAGTTATATTTAAAGCATCTAATATACTAAAATGCCTTTCAAGAAAATAACCGTTTGTATTGTTTTTATCAGTTTTTTATTCAATTGTCAAAACACTGAAACACCCAACATTACGTCTCAAATTATCCCAATTCCTTCAGAGCAAACTATTAATAAAGGACATTTTGTTTTAGATAATTCTACCGGAATAAAGTATACTGATGATTTTAAAATCTCTGCTGAATTTTTAAAATCTTACATTGAAAACGGAAGTCCTATAAAGCTACAAGACAATAATTCTATTTCATTTATAAAAGATAAGAGTATTGAAAATCCAGAAGGATATTTGCTTGAAATTCTTCCGAAGTCAATTGTAATTAAAGCCAAAACAGATCAAGGTGCATTTTATGCAATACAATCATTAAGACAATTACTACCTGCCGAATTTGAAAATAAAACGCTTTCTGAAGCAAAAGTACTTATCCCTTGTACTACAATTAAAGACGAGCCACAATTCGAGCATCGAGGTATGCACTTAGATGTATCCAGACACATGTTTTCAGTCGAATTCATAAAGAAATATATTGATGCTTTAGCGATGCTTAAAATGAATACGTTTCATTGGCATTTAACCGACGATCAAGGTTGGCGAATAGAAATCAAAAAATATCCAAAACTGCAAGAGGTTGCAGCTTATAGAAACAAAACTTTAATCGGACATTATAGCGACCAACCTCAACAATTTGACGGTAAAACATATGGAGGTTTTTACACGCAAGAAGAAGTCCAAGAGGTTGTTGCTTATGCTAAAAGCAGGTTTGTTACCGTAATTCCTGAGATTGAACTTCCTGGTCATGCACAAGCTGCTATTGCTGCTTATCCTGATTTAGGCTGTACTGGAAAACAAATAGAAGTTGCTACAACATGGGGCGTTTTTGAAGACATTTTTTGTCCAAAAGAAGAAACATTTACTTTTTTAGAAAATGTTTTAGACGAGGTTGCTACTCTTTTTCCTAGCACATATATTCATATTGGTGGTGATGAAGCTCCAAAAACCAGATGGAAAAACTGTGAGTATTGTCAAAAACTTATAAAAAAAGAAGGCTTGAAAGACGAACACGAGCTACAAAGCTATTTTATAGCACGTATTGAAAAATATCTTAACAGCAAAGGCAAGCAAATTATAGGTTGGGACGAAATTCTTGAAGGTGGTTTAGCTCCAAATGCAACTGTAATGTCATGGAGAGGGATTGAAGGTGCTGTTGAAGCTGCAAAGCAACACCACAATGTAATTATGACACCTACGTCTCATTGTTATTTTGATTATTATCAAAGTGAAAACGATAACGAACCTTTAGCTATTGGTGGTTTTTTACCATTAGAAAAAGTGTATGGTTTTAACCCAATTCCTGAAGAACTCAATGATGACGAAGCACAATACATTTTAGGTGCACAAGGGAACATTTGGACAGAGTACATTAACACCGAAAGTCAATTGGAATATATGGCTTTTCCACGAATGTTAGCTATGAGCGAAGTGGTATGGTCAAAACCAGAAAACAAAAATTATTCTGATTTTGTGAAACGTGTTGAGAATTTTCACAAGAGACTTGATGCTTTAGATATTAATTATGCTAATCATCTTTATGAGATTGAAGGTGAGTTACTATCAAATGATAATCTTAGTTATCAACTAAAAACGCTAACTGACGGTAAAACTATAAGGTACACCCTAGACAGTTCTGAACCTACACTGCAATCAGAAATTTATAATCAACCTATTCCAATTACTGAAAGCGTGACCATAAAAGCTTCCCTGTTTAATAATGAAAAACAATTAGGTAAAGTTTTCACTCAAAACATTAATCATCATAAGGCAGTAGGAAAAAAGATTACCATAAATAAAGCACCTCACAAATCCTATCCTGGAAGTGGTGCTGAAGGATTAATCAATGGTATTTCTGGAAGCGATTCACGTTATGGCGACAAAGAATGGTTAGGATTTTGGGGAGAAGATATTGAGATTATTATTGATTTAGGTGAAGAAACAGAAATCAACTCCATTGAAACTAGATTTTATAATGGACAAGGTCAATGGATTTATGCTCCTAATGAAATCGAAATAGAAATCGAAAATGAAGTTGAAAAAATGCAGATTCCGAATGCAACAGAAAAACTTATCAGCATAAAGTTTGAACCCAATGTTTCAGGACGTTATATCACCTTTAAAATCCCAAACTATGGTATTATTCCAGAAGGCAAACAAGGTGCTGGTAATAAAGCTTGGACGTTTATTGATGAAATAATTGTGAATTAACCTATATAATCGTCAGTTCGAGTGAAATTATGTAATAATTTTGTATCGAGAACAAGCATCTCCATACAATTTTGACAAATCAAAATCACTCGATGTGGCAAACACAAAAACATGCTTTTAGAAATCTGTGCCAATTCCTATCAATCAGCTAAAAACGCTCAAGACGCAGGAGCTCATCGTATTGAGTTATGTCAAGAACTTTCTGTTGGTGGCATTACACCTAGTTATGGTTTATTAAAACAAGTAAGAGATACACTTTCAATTCCAGTGTTTGTATTAATCAGACCACGAAGTGGTAATTTTGTCTATACAGAAGAAGAGTTTGACATCATGAAACAAGACATTCTATTATGCAAAGACTTAGGCTTTCAAGGTATCATTTCAGGGGTTTTAAATGCAGATGATACTATTGACTTAAAACAAACAAAAGAACTTGTAGAACTTTCCAAACCGCTTTCTTTTACATTTCATCGTGCGTTTGATTGCGTTAAAAATCCTGAAGAAGCTCTCGAACAGCTCATCGATTTAGGTATTGAAAGAATACTGACTTCTGGTTTACAACCTTCAGCTGAAAAAGGCATTAATACCCTAAAAAAACTAAACGAAAAAGCTAAAGGAAGAATTACCATTTTAGCAGGTAGTGGCATTAACCAAAATAACGCTAAACGTTTTAAAGAAATAGGATTAAAGGAAATTCACGCATCAGCTTCTTCAACCATCGAAAGTGATAGTTCGTTATTTTCAACACCTCTCACCTTTTCTGACTCAAAAAAAATTAAAGCCATATTAAGTGTAATTAGTCATTAAGAATTATTGAAAACCTTAAAACTTTACTGCTTTCACCATTCTATCATTACCAAATAAGTCTTGCTTGAGCTCTACGTTTTTAAAAGAAAATGTCTGCATTAAATCAACCATTTCTTTTCCTAAATATTGATTAATTTCAAAATACAAAGTGCCTTTTTCTTTCAAATAAATAGTTGAAAATTCACATATAGATCGATAAAACAACAACGGATCATGATTATCAACAAATAACGCTAAGTGTGGTTCATGATTGAGCACATTAAGCTTTATTTCCTGCTTTTCAAGTTGTCGTACATAAGGCGGGTTGGACACTATGATATCAAATTTAATATTTGATTTAAACCCATCAGGGTTTAAAATATCATCATTTATAAATTGCACAGATACATCATTATTTTCAGCATTTTGTCTTGCTACTTCCAATGCGTTTTTACTAACATCTAGAGCATAAACTTTAGCATTTGGCAAGTGTTTAGCCAAAGAAATCGCGATACAACCTGTTCCTGTACCAATATCTAAAATGTTTAATTGAACATCTTGGTTTTGTGCTGAGTGATTTTTGATAATCCACTCTACAAGTTCTTCGGTTTCAGGTCTTGGAATTAAGGTATCTGGATTGACCTTGAACATTAAACCGTAAAACTCGGTTTCTCCAATAATATACTGAATAGGCTCTTGCTGTTCTAGTCTGCTTAAAGCATCTTGAAAAACCTCTTCGTCTTTTTTATTGATGATAGCATTTGGCTCTAAAGCTAAAGCCATTCTATTTAAACCAACAATATGCTCAGTAAAGAGATAGAAAAAGCTATCGACCTCTTGTTTACCATAAATAGTATCTAGCGTTTTATGAAATAATGTTTGAATGTCTTTTAACTTCATAACTTTTTTATCATCCATACATTACACGAATAGTGTCCTGTATTTCCCATTGGCTTATCTAGTGACTGAAACCCTACTCTAGCATAGAGTTTTGTAGCTGCTTTCATATATGGCAAGGTTTCTAAATAACAGTGTTCAAACCCAAATTGTTTAGCTTGCTCAAGACAAACTGCCATCATTTTTGCACCTAAACCAGTACCTCTAGCTTCTGGTAAAAAATACATTTTTTGCAATTCGCAAACATTTCCTTGGTAGTTATCTAATTGCGAAATGCCTGCTCCTCCAATAATTTTACCATTGTGGTCAATAACGAAATATTTAGATTTAGGAGTATCATACGTTTTTGTCATACAATCCAAAGCTTTATCTTCATAGGCTGTTCCAACTTTAGGCACTCCAAACTCAATAAGCACCTCTCTAATAACCTTTGCAATTTGCTGGTCATCTTCAGGTTGTATTTCTCTAATTACAATATTATTATTGCTCACTTTATTGTATTATTTTTATCCCGAAATTTTTCGGGATGAAGATACATATTATAAATTCGATTTTGATAAGAAATCATTCAATTGCTTTGGTAGATTTCAGTTTTTGTTTCTGAACCATTTAATTAAATCTTTAATTATATATAATAATGGTAAAGCTATCAGAAAAAATGCTACAATAGCGCTTGTTAAGATTGATTTGTATACATATGGAAACTCCATTTCAGGTATTGAAATCATATATGAATAACCTATTATCATTATAAAAATGCAAACTAAATAAGATAATAAGCGATAAAAGAAATTTTTCAATGTTATTTTAATTTTCTATAAATATAAATTATAATATTTGTTAATTATTACTCTTCTTGAAACAACACGACTATTACATAAAACGCTGTATTGAAATTGCCAAAAACGGATTGGGAACCACAAGACCAAATCCAATGGTTGGTTGTGTGATTGTGCACAACAACTCTATTATTGGCGAAGGCTTTACAAGTCCTTATGGCGGCAATCATGCTGAAGTAAATGCCATAGCATCGGTAAAAGACAAATCTTTGCTAGAAAAAGCGACACTTTATGTTACTTTAGAACCTTGCAGTCATTTTGGAAAAACGCCACCTTGTAGCGATTTAATAATTAAACATAACATCCCTAAAGTTGTAATTGGCACTATTGACACTCATAGTAAAGTTGCAGGAAAAGGTATTGAAAAACTAAAAAAGGCTGGATGCAATGTTGTTGTTGGCGTTTTAGAAGACGCTTGTAAAAAGCATCATAAACGCTTCTTTACATTTCACAACAAGCAACGTCCTTATATTATTTTAAAATGGGCTGAAACCACTGATGGTTTTATTGCTCCATTAACTAAAGAAGAACAAAAACCTGTTTGGATTACTAACACCTACTCACGACAATTAGTGCATAAATGGCGTAGTGAAGAACAAGCTATTCTGGTTGGTACAAATACTGTTTTACAAGACAACCCAAGCTTAACCGTGAGGGATTGGACTGGAACACATCCTATTCGTGTGGTTTTAGACAAAAACGAAACGCTTTCAAAAACACATAAGGTCTTTAATAACGATGCACAAACCATAGTAATCAAAGACACGTCAGCTCAAGCAATTTGTAAAGCTTTATATGATGCTGAAATTAATTCTGTAATTATTGAAGGAGGCTCAAAAACCTTACAGCTTTTTATAGATTCTGGTGTTTGGGATGAAGCACGAGTGTTTACAGGACAAACTATGTTTAAAGAAGGTGTAAAAGCACCTAATTTTACAGGAAAGCTAATTTCTGAAGAAAACATTAAAAATGATATTTTAAGGATTTATGAAAATCCTGATAAGGATGATAACTAAAAAAATCCGTTTACACGAAAAAACTATGATTAAAACCTTAATATTTGATTTTGGTGATGTGTTTATCAACTTAGATAAAGAAGGCGCAATGAATAACGCTCTTAATTTGTTTGAAGTTGAAACTTTCCCTGAAGAACTCATTGCCATAAATAGTTTGTATGAGCAAGGACTAATATCTAGCGAAGAATTTATAGAGTTTTATGTAGAGAATTTCCCTAAACTCTCAAAAGAATCCATTCTTGATGCTTGGAACTATATTTTGAGAGATTTCCCTACTCATCGTTTAGAGTTTTTAAAAACACTTGCTAAAACTGATGACTACAAACTAATTTTATTAAGTAATACTAATGAATTACATATTAATTGGATAAAAGACAAGGTGGAATTTTACGACGATTTTAAAACCCAATTTCATGAGTTTTATTTATCGCACGAAATCAATTTAAGAAAACCTAACGCTAACATTTATGAGTTTGTACTCCTTGAAAACAATTTAAAACCTGAAGAGTGCCTTTTTATAGACGACACCAAAGAGAACACTGACTCTGCATCAAAACTAGGTATCCATACCTGGAACATCAACCCAACTACTGAAGATGTTGTAAATTTATTCACTATAAACAACCATTTATTTTAATGTATTTAGTTTTTAGCATACTCGCTTCAACTTTAATTTTTATTGTTTTTAAGCTCTTTCAACGATTTAAAATTGACACTACTCAAGCTATAGTTGTCAACTATTTTATAGCATGTATTGTTGGTTTAATCGCTTACGATTCACCTATAAGTATTTCTGAAATCACAAGCTCAAAATGGTTTTTAGGAGCCGTTTTTTTAGGTATTTTATTTATAAGTATTTTTATTGTAATGGCGATTACAGTTCAAAAAAACGGTGTTTCTGTTGCTTCAGTAGCTTCAAAAATGAGTGTTGTAATTCCTGTTATTTTTGGTATTTACGTCTATAATGAAAGTACTGGCTTGCAAAAACTAATAGGTATATTGCTAGCTTTAGCTGCAGTATATTTAGCTTCCATAAAAACGGGTTCTAAAATCAATTTTAAGAAAAACTTACTCTTTCCTATACTTTTGTTTTTAGGTTCTGGTATTATTGATACCTCTATTAAATATCTAGAAACTACTTACGTTCCTGAAAATGGAATCCCTATTTTTTCAGCAACAATTTTTGGTTGCGCAGCATTAATTGGTGTATTAACCCTTATTGCAAAACAATTTAAAGGCGAATTTAAATTTCAACCTAAAAGTTTATTAGGAGGTATTACTCTTGGTATTATAAACTACAGTTCTATTTACTTTTTATTAAAAGCACTAGACCATGAAACGTTTGAGAGCTCTACTCTATTTACAGTAAATAATGTAGGTATTGTGATGCTTTCTACTTTAACTGGTCTAATTTTATTTGGAGAAAAACTTTCTGCTAAAAACTGGATAGGTATTGTTTTAGCGATTGTCTCAATAATTTTAGTGACATTAGCATAATGAAAGATACTTTCAAAACCATAAACAAACCATCTGAAGAAATCTTATTCAAAGACAAAAACAGTAAATTTTTTGGATACGCATTTCCTGTCACTTCTGAAGATAAGATTAAACAACATATAGAAGATTTAAAAAAACAACACCATCAAGCCAGACATTGGTGTTATGCTTACCAAATAGGAACAGACGAAACCAACATACAGTTTAGAGCAAATGATGACGGTGAGCCCAACAACAGTGCAGGCATGCCTATTTATGGGCAAATACAATCTTTTGAAGTCACAAATATTTTAATAGTAGTTGTAAGATACTTTGGAGGCGTAAAACTAGGTGTTAGTGGTTTAATAAATGCTTATAAAACAGCGGCTCAATTAAGTTTAGAAGCTTCAAAAATTGTTACTAAAACTATTAACAGGCATTACAAAATCACTTTTGATTACAAAAACATGAATAAAGTGATGCGTATTATAAAAGAAAAAAACATAAAGGTTTTAGATCAAAAACTAGAATTAGATTGCCAACTTAATATTTCTGTAAGATTAAAAGAAAGTGAATCTATTTTTAATGCTTTTGATAGCTTATTTGAAGTTTCTATAAGCCCATTAAACGATTAATCTTGTAATTTGTCTAAAATATATTTTGGACATCTTGTAGGCCTATTCTTGTTAATATCTATAAACGCCAAAACGGTATTTCCTGTCGTTAAAATTTCATTTTTAGAATTTAAAATTTCGTAGTCAAATTCTATAGTTGCTGTTGGCATTTTTTTTAGTTTTGTTATCACTTTAATAACATCATCATAATACGCTGACTTTTTGAATTTTACACTTAAAGATATAACCGGAAGCATGACACCATCTTCTTCCATTTGTTTATAAGTTACTCCTAATTCTCTTAACCACTCTGTTCTACCTATTTCAAAATATTGCGCGTAGTTTCCATGGTAAACCACACCCATTTGATCTGTTTCACCATAACGTACTCTAATCTGATTTTCAGAGCATTTTGTAGGATTAACCATAAAATTTAAATTTTTTTTTTGTACTTTCAACAAGTTTTAAACATGAGAAAAAAATTCTTAAAATTCAACGAGTTTTGATTTTTTTTTTAAGAATTTTGTTCACATATTTGTCAGGTAAAAAAAATGACTCAAGAGAAACTCGAATTTCTCTTTTTTTTACTAAACTAAACTAACTAAACATCAAAAATTAACTTAGAGAATGAATGTAACTGCGCAATCGGTTTGGAATAATTGCCTTTCTTTTATAAAAGATAACATACAGCCCCAAGCATACAAAACTTGGTTTGAACCAATTGTAGCAGTTAAACTTACAGACAATGCTTTAAGCATTCAAGTACCTAGTAAATTCTTCTACGAGTGGCTTGAAGAACACTATGTAAAAATCCTTAAAGTTGCGCTCACAAAAGAACTTGGTGAAACTGCTAAATTGGTATATGTTATTAAAATGGAAAACACCTATGGTAACAAACAACCATTTACTGAAAAAATACCAAGTTCTAACAGGACAGCTGTTAAGTCGCAAGATGTTGATATTCCTTTAAACAATAAAAATCCTGAGCTTAAAAACCCATTTGTAATTCCTGGAATTAGAAATGTAAAAATTGAGTCTCAATTAAATCCTAACTACAACTTTGAAAATTTCCTTGAAGGAGATTCAAACAGGTTAGCAAGAAATGCAGGTTTAGCAGTTGCTAACAAACCTGGAGGAACATCGTTTAACCCATTACTTATTTTTGGTGGTGTTGGATTAGGAAAAACCCACTTAGCTCATGCTATTGGTATTGATATTAAAGACAAGTATCCTGAAAAAACAGTACTTTATATATCTGCTGAAAAATTTACACAACAATATATTGACTCAGTAAAAAAGAATAACAGAAATGACTTTATTCATTTTTATCAAATTATTGATGTCTTAATTATTGATGATGTTCAGTTTTTCTCAGGCAAATCTGGAACTCAAGATGTATTCTTCCATATCTTCAACCATCTACACCAAAATGGTAAGCAAGTCATTTTAACAAGTGATAAAGCTCCTGTTGATATGCAAGATATTGAGCAACGCTTATTGTCTCGTTTTAAATGGGGACTTTCTGCAGAACTACAGAGTCCTGATTTTGAAACAAGAGTATCTATTCTTAAAAACAAACTCTACAGAGATGGTGTTGAAATGCCTGAAGAAATTATAGAGTATGTTGCTAAAAACATTAAAACTAACGTTAGAGAATTAGAAGGCGCTATAATCTCTTTAATAGCACAATCTTCATTTAATAAAAAAGAAATTACAATAAACTTAGCTAAGGATATTGTTGAAAAATTTGTTAAGAATACCAAGAGAGAAGTTTCAATTGACTATATCCAAAAGGTAGTTTCTGACTACTTCCAAATGGACGTTAGCACATTACAGTCTAAAACCCGAAAGCGTCACATTGTACAAGCTAGACAATTAGCTATGTTTTTTGCTAAAAAATTCACTAAAGCTTCTTTAGCGAGTATTGGCTCTCAAATTGGAAAACGCGACCACGCAACAGTATTACATGCTTGTAAAACTGTAGACAATTTATCTTCTACTGACAAACAGTTTAGAAAATACGTAGAAGATCTTTCTAAAAAATTATCGCTCTAAAATTAAGTTATGGTAAGTATTCTAATGGTTTGCTTAGGTAATATTTGCCGCTCACCATTGGCTCATGGTATTTTAGAATCTAAGCTACCTTCTGACAAGTTTTATGTAGATTCAGCTGGTACCGCAAACTATCATGTTGGTGACAACCCAGACCATAGGTCAATTGCTGTAGCAAGAGCTAACGGAATTAACATTTCGCACCAACGCGGAAGACAGTTTAAAGTTTCTGACTTTGATACTTTTGACCATATTTTTGTGATGGATCAATCTAATTTCGAAAACGTAATTAAACTCGCTAGGAACACTCACGATAGTTCTAAAGTAAAGCTTATTTTAGAAGTAGACCCTCACATCAAAGACAAACATGTTCCTGATCCTTACTATGGAACAATTAAAGATTTTGAGCATGTATACTCTCTTCTTGACAATTCTTGCAACATTATTTCTAAAAACCTGATTAACAATTAAATTCATTGATATTGTTATATTTTTTGTATTTTGTTGCAACAAACTCCCTTAAATTAATACTATGAAAAAGTTAACCTCTCTAGTTATACTCTTTAGTTTTTCTATTGGGTTTGCTCAAGATATTGAGATTGAAACTTTTGCTACAGGACTTTCAAACCCTGTAAACATCAAGCATTCAGGTGATAATAGACTTTTTGTTGCAGAACGATCTGGTTATATCCAAATCATAAACCAAGAAGGCACAATTAACCCAACTCCTTTTTTAGATATTGACGTAAACGTTACTGATAATGGTGGTGAACAAGGACTTTTAGGATTAGCTTTTCACCCAAATTATGCTTCGAACGGTTATTTTTATGTTAATTATATAAACAACGCAGGTGATACTGTAATCTCAAGATTCACAAGAAGCGATAGCAATACAGCAGACTCAAGTTCTGAGCTCATATTAATGACTATTTCTCAACCTTATATCAATCATAATGGTGGTGACATGGCGTTTGGAAATGATGGCTATTTATACATAGCGACAGGAGATGGAGGTTCAGGTGGTGATCCAGGAAATAGAGCTCAAGACCTCAGTACTTTATTAGGTAAAATGCTTCGAATAGATGTTGATAATACTAGTGGAGGAAACAACTATGCTATTCCTGCTACAAATCCTTTTATTGGTGACGCAACTGCTCTTGACGAAATTTGGTCTTATGGACTGCGAAATCCTTGGAAGTTTTCTTTTGACAGTCTAACCAATGACATTTGGATTGCTGATGTTGGACAAAATGAGTACGAAGAAATAAATATGGTTACTCCTTCTGCCTCTGCTTTAGGTGTTAATTATGGATGGCGTTGTTATGAAGGAAATTCCACCTATAACACAGCCGATTGTCCTCCCATGGCTGAAATGACTTTTCCGGTTGCTGAATATGGTCATACCTCATCTGGAGCCTTTAAATGCTCAATAACTGGTGGTTATATTTATAGAGGTTCTGCTCAACCTAATTTATATGGTGTTTACTTTTTTGCTGATTACTGCAGTAATGAAATAGGAATTTTAAGTAACAACGAAGGCACTTGGAGTTACACCTTTACTGAGCAATACTCAGGAAATGGATGGAGTTGTTTTGGTGAAGATGTTAATGGAGAATTATATGTTGCTGGCTTGTCTTCTGGAACAATATATAAAATCATTGATGCTAATTTAAGTGTTGATGAGCATCAATTATCTGACATTAAATTATATCCTAATCCTGCAAACGAAAGTTTCACTATAGACCTATTAGAATTTTATTCATCATTAAATTCTGTTCATTTATTTAACATGCAAGGTAAGCTTGTAAAGTCTGTTAATGAATTTGACAATCAGTTAACTACTATTTCTACAAAAGAATTATCAAACGGACTTTATCTAGTACAACTAGTTAATAATAATGGACAAACACAATTTAAAAAGCTCATTGTTAATTAAGAATGAACAGTACTTACGGTAAATTATACCTTATACCTACACGTTTAGGAGACAATCCTCCACTTGAAGTTTTACCAATTTCAGTAAAGAAAATTATTGAAATGGTTGACGATTATATTGTTGAAAATCAAAAAACAGCTAGACATTTTATAAAACGAGTAAGCCCAAGAAAATCGCAGCCTTCGTTAAATATTAATGTTTTAAATAAATACACTGAAGATTTTGAGATTTCAAACTTTTTAGATGCTTGTAAAGCAGGAAAACCCATGGGTTTGCTTTCTGAAGCTGGTTGTCCAGGAATTGCCGATCCTGGTGCTGAAATTGTGAAGCTTGCACACCAAAACAACATACAGGTTGTACCTTTGGTTGGACCTTCTTCTATTATTTTGGCATTAATGAGTTCTGGAATGAACGGACAAAATTTTGCTTTTAATGGCTACCTACCAATAGACAAAGCTGAAAGAAAGTCTGCTTTAAAACGACTTGAGAAGTTATCTTTTGAACAAAATCAAACACAACTCTTTATTGAAACTCCTTACAGAAACAATAAAATGCTAGAAGATATTTGTAGTTTGTTACACCAAAATACAAGAATATGTATTGCTTGTGATATTACATTACCTACTGAATATATAAAAACGCAAACCGTGAATGAGTGGAAAAAAACAAAGATTGACTTACATAAACGTCCGTCAATCTTTGCTATTCATAAAGATTAATTCTTTATTAAAGTACTGCTTTCGCTTTCTTGTTTGGTACAATATGCGATGTATCGTAACCAGAAAACTTCTTTAGGTAATGTCTAATTGAAGTTCCGTAAGCATCCTTAAAGTTATTAGAACCATAACTTCTTAAATACTTTTTTACGCTTCCAGGACCTGCTAAATGCGCTGCAGCCAAAATACCAGATTCAGTTACATTAACGCCTCCTATTGTTTTTCCAACAAAGCGGTTAATGTCTTTACGTAATATCCATTTATTACGTTCAGCATTTGCTAAGAAAGCTTTTTCTTGTAATTCAGGATTGTATAAAAACTGATTAGGGTTATAAATACCTATCAATTTTAATGTTTCTGCACCAAATTGGTACTTTCCTAAATAACCAAGTGTGTTAACTCTAAAATAATTGCTACCAGATTCTTTGAATCCAAGAGCTTCTTTAAAACCTACGTAAGATTTCCCTAAGTAAGGAAATTGAATGTCATTTGAAATAGGTGATACTGCATCTTTAGAATCTTTTGCTAATAAAGCAATGTCCTTAGATACTGTAAAATCTATTTCCAAACCCTCAGTAGAATAATTTGTTAAATCTACTTTAGTGTTTGAATACAACGCTAAAAAAATTAAAGCGCCAATTGCAAGAGGGATAACAAAAAAATTAGTTTTCTTTTTTATCATAATAGCTAATTTATTAAGTCCTTAATTCCCCAAAAATGGACCTAAAATTTCAGCGTGCAAAGGTATAACTTTTTTTTAAAACCTGAAAATTAATCGTTTAACCGCTCTAAAAATAGATTCCATGAAGCTTTATGTCATTTTTATCGGTAAACTCCAATGCTGGAAATGGTACCTTAATAACATTAAAAACGTCAAATATCGTTCGCAAAAAACGAGAGTTCGTTTTAATTCTTGACAAATCTACATCTAAACTTAAATAGAATTGACGAATTCTATTTTGACTTATCATTGAGTTATTAACAGTCTCATTTTCACCAGATAACATACCATATCCTCCATAACCAATAGCTACATTAAGCCATTTAGGAAAATTACTATCCTTGAAAAACGAGTGTACATTAGCACTGAGCCAATAGGTTTGACCATTGTAGTCTTTTAAAAACTCTTCAAAAAAGCCATCTCCAAGTTTATCAGGACGTTGAGCAGCATATTTAGTTTGGTGGAAAGAATATTTTAAAACAATACGCTGTTCTTGCCAAAGTAATTCTTGACCAACATACAAGCCTGTTCCTGCTGCATTAGCTATCATGTCTCCCCAAGAAAAACCCCATTCTTCAGAGAAACCATCCATAACTTCAACTGCTGTTAAAAAGGTAAAGCCTAAAGTAGAACCATAAATAAGCTGGTCTTTTTTACGTACACCACTCCAATTTAAAACATTAGCACCTACTCTTCCTAATTGATAAGATGTAAACACATGACCAAGTTTATCCATTTGCAACCACTCATTGTTATCATTTAATGTATGGAATTTTGAACGAGGATAATCGGCATACCAAAGTCTATCTAAACCAATAAGCGTTAGTCCTGCTAAAGAAGACTCAGCTATTACAACCGCATTACGTCTTGAAGGATTTAAACTATCACTAGGCTTTAAAAACGACTCAAATGTAGATTGCGAAAAAGATACTGATACAAATAGAAAGGCTATATAACAGATTTTTTTTCGCATTAAAATTACCTATTTATTCCTTGAGCAGATAAATAACGCTGATACTCTCTAGCATTTACATTGTGCTGACTTAAGGTTTTAGCAAATTTATGAAACCCTAAGCGTTTAGCATCAGCAGCAAAATAAAGGTAATTGTGTTTTTCATAATTCAACACAGCATCAATTGCCGAAATATCTGGCATTGCGATAAGCCCTGGAGGTAATCCAGCATTCATGTATGTATTATAAGGTGACTCTATTTCTTTGTGAATATTCAATACACGTTTTATTACTGTGTTTTTATATTGTGGCAATTGATAAGCTGCAAATTTTAATGTTGGGTCTGCTTGCAAAGGCATTCCTATTCGCAACCTATTCATATATACACCTGCAATACGAGGTTGCTCGCTAGCTTGCTTTGACTCTTCATATACAATAGACGCTAAAGCCATAACCTTATCTCTAGACATGTTTAATGCTTTAGCTTTCGCTTTTCTACTGTCGTTCCAAAATCGGTTATATTCTTTTAACATTCGGTCTCTAAATTCTTCAGCTGAAGTATTCCAGAAAAACTCATAGCTATTTGGAATGTACATCCCTAAAGCTGTTTGTTTTGAAAAACCGCTTTTTTCATAAAATGCTTCAGAAGTCATAGTTTCAATTAAAGACAAACTATCTGCTTCTATTTGGTTTGCAATTCTACCTGCAAGTTTTTCTAATGTTTCCTGATTATTAAAAGATACTTTAATTGGGATATTATTACTTCTAATGGAATTGATAATATCGTTATTACTCATTCCTTTTTTAATTTCATACCTGCCAGCTTTTATATTAGCTGTGTATTTTTTTTGCTTTGCTAACGCATCAAAAGCATCAATATCCAATAACAATGGTTCCAACTGTGCTCTTACTTCGTTATAGTCGGCTCCTGTAGGAATAAACACATAGGCATTTTCATTATTAAAACTTGTATTAGGCTTAAACATTGCACTATACACAAAATACGCGAAGTAAGCAGCTACTGCTAGACCTATAAGAGCAATTGCCCAAAGAATTTTCTTTATATACATTTAAATTGAAATACGTTGTAATAAATATTCGTTTTTATAAGAACCATTAGTATAGGTCCAATCTTTTTTTAGTCCTATTTTTTGAAACCCATGACTTTCAAACAAATTAAGGCTTGCAGTATTTTCTTCTGAAATATTGCAATATAATTGATGTACATGTAGATGTTTTACACAGTAATCTATAAGCAATCCTAAAGCTTCACTAGCAAAACCTTTTTGTCTATCCTCAGGATTTTTAATTAAAATACCAACACCAACTCTTTTATTTCTGAAATCAAAATCAAAAAGATCAATGAGCCCTAAAGCGTCATCATTATAACTAGAAATGACCAGTCGTAATTGTTTGACTTCAAAAATATCTTTATGAGCATTTTCTAAATACTGTTTTATTAAAAATTTGGAATATGGTGTAATGGTACTGCTTATTTCCCAAATGGTTTCATCATTTTCTACCTGATGGATAAACTCCAAATCCTCTAGCTCGAGCGCTCTTAAATAAATATGCTTTCCTTTTAGAGTTATCATTCAAAAGTCCCTTTATAAACCAAAGTTGCAGGTCCAATAAGCCATACATTTTTATACGCGCCATTTTCAACAGTAAAAGACACCTTAAGATCGCCTCCTTTTGTTTTTAATGTCACTAGATTTTTTTCGGTTTCTCCAATATAATGCATCGCCAAAGCTACAGCAGTCACTCCTGTTCCGCAAGACAACGTTTCGTCTTCTACTCCACGTTCATAAGTTCTTACAGCAAAAGTATCTTCTGAAATTTTTTCAACAAAATTCACATTACTTCCTGCTTTACCATACAAATTACCATATCTAATAGCTGAACCTTTTGTTTTGACATCAAAATGTTCCAAGTCATTAACCATTTCTATATGATGAGGCGAACCAGTATCTAAAAACACATAGTCTTGCTGTTGATTAACTTTTATAACATCTTGCATTTGAAGACTCACAACACCTTGCTCAATAACAGCATGATGTAAACCATCAATAGCTATAAAAGTAGCTTTATCATTAACAACACCTAGTTGCTTTGCAAAAGCTGACAAACAACGACCTCCATTACCACACATAGAGCTTTCGTTACCATCGGCATTGTAATACACCATTTTAAAATCATATTCAGGATGATTTTCAAGCAGTATCAGTCCGTCAGCACCTATGCCAAAACGTCTGTCACACAAAAAAGCAATATGTTTGGTATTGTTTTTGTCGAAGTGTAATGAACGGTTATCGATCATTACAAAATCGTTTCCTGTACCTTGATATTTATAGAAATTAAGTTTCATAAGCGGTACAAATATAGGAATAAAACATTGGTTTTAGCAGTGTTAAATACGCGTTAAATGCGACGTTAAAAATCGTTAAATTGAAACTGCTAATTCAATAAATAGTTAATTTTAATCGTTAAATAATTATCAAATCATAACTCAAAACCTAATAAAACAAATGAAAAAGATTTTAACCTTAGTTTTAGTTTCAGTATTAGGTGGAATTATAACATTATCCGCCTACAAGCTATTTTTAGAACAAGACAACAGTGCTTTGGCATCTACCACAAATAATAATGAGCAGGTATCTTTTCTGCCCACAAACAATACTGTAACAAGTGCTTACAACATTTCAAATGTTCCTGATTTTGTCGATGCAGCCGAAAAAACAGTACACGCTGTGGTACACGTTAAAAATACAACCATTGTAAAAGGACCAACTTCATTTGAAGATTTATTCTACGGAAGAAATTCTCAGCGTGCTCAAGTAGGAACAGGTAGTGGTGTTATTATTTCTCCCGATGGATATATTATAACCAACAATCATGTTATTAATGGTGCAAATCAAATATCTATTACTTCTAACGACAATAAAATTTATGATGCTAAATTGATTGGTAGTGATGAAAAAACAGATATCGCACTTTTAAAAATTGATACCGATGAAGAACTTCCTTTTGTAACTTTTGGAGATTCTGATCAAGCTAAAATTGGCGAATGGGTTTTAGCAGTTGGTAACCCATTTAACCTTACTTCCACTGTTACTGCAGGAATTATCAGTGCGAAGTCAAGAGATTTAACAGGTCAAAACCATCAATCATTTATTCAAACTGATGCTGCTGTAAACCCTGGAAACTCAGGTGGAGCTTTAGTTAATGCTAATGGTGATTTGGTAGGAATAAATACAGCTATTTCATCACAAACAGGATCTTACATTGGATATTCTTTTGCTGTACCAAGTAACATTGCCAGAAAAGTGGTTGAAGATATTATGGAGTATGGTGATGTTCAAAATGGAATTTTAGGAGTAACTGGAGGATCATTAAATAGTAAATATGCCGAAGAATTAGGTGTTGCTACTACTGAAGGATTTTATGTAAACAGTGTTGAAGAAGACTCTGGTGCTGATTTGGCTGGAATACAAAGTGGTGACGTTATTAAAAAACTAGACGATATTAAAATTTCTAAGTTTTCTGACCTAAAAGGATATTTGAGCACCAAACGTCCTGATGATGTTGTAAACGTAACATTATTAAGAGACAACGACACTAAAATTGTTCCTGTAACTTTAATAAGGAATCAAACCTTACAACTTCCTATTATTGGGTTGGTTAAAAATGCCAAAGAGAAAGACTTAAGAAAATTAGATGCTCAAAATGGTGTTAAAATTTCATCGTTAGACAAAACATATGAGCGTTTTTGGAAAAAGAATGGTATTGAAGAAGGAAGCATTGTTACAGCTATAAATGATAAATCTGTAAACAGTATTGATGAAGTAAAACATGCACTTGAAAATAAATCAAGTAATGACCCATTAAAGTTTGAAATTATCAACAAAAATGGAAAAAAAGAGAGCTTCTATTGGAAGTAAACTCATTTTGATAACAATAACTCAAAATCACCCTTTAACAACTTAATAGTTAAAGGGTTTTTTATTTGTTAAAATAGTTTACGAAAACGTTTGAAATATATTACTTTTGCAAAAAATTTCATTTTAACAACACACTAAACATTATAAAATGAGTCTTACAAAAACTTATGAAAGTGAATTGGCTTTTCAAGCAGATCGTAGAAGAGCAACTGTAGAATTTATCAAAATTGTTAGCGACCTTTGGTATGATAAATCCATAGAGCTTGTTTTGTTCAGAAATCAATTAATTGACAGAAATGTTAGCGAGATTTTGAACTTACACGAATATGCTGGCGAGTTTGTACAAAAACCAATTTCTATTTTCGACTCTGTTGAAATCGCTCAGGCTATTAAAACATTAGACCTTCCTCCTGCTAAACTAGACATAGGAAAATTAACCTATGAGTTTCACCTAGAAGATCAAAAATACAGCAATGCAACTGCATTTGTAGCCAACAAACTTAAAGATGCTAGTAAAAACAACTCTATTGAACCTAAAGATGTTGTGCTTTATGGTTTTGGTAGAATTGGTCGTTTGGTAGCTAGAGAGCTAATGACCAGAACAGGAAAAGGAAGTCAATTACGCTTAAGAGCTATTGTTACAAGAGGTTCAATAGACCAAACTGTTTTAGAAAAAAGAGCATCTTTATTACGTAACGACTCTGTTCATGGTGATTTCCCAGGAACTGTTGTTGCCGATGTAAAAAACAGCGCTTTAATTATAAATGGTACAACTGTAAATATTATTTCAGCAAATGCACCAGAAGATATCGACTATACCAAATACGGAATTGATAAAGCCTTAGTAATTGACAATACTGGAGCCTTTAGAGATAATGAAGCTTTAAGCAGACACTTAAAATCAAAAGGTGTTGATAAAGTATTACTTACTGCTCCTGGAAAAGGTGTTCCAAATATTGTTCATGGTGTTAACCATCTTGAAAACAATCCTGACAACATCAATATTTTTTCAGCAGCATCTTGTACAACCAACGCAATTACACCTGTATTAAAAGCTGTTGAAGACACTTTTGGAGTAAAAACTGGTCATTTAGAAACTATCCACGCCTATACCAACGATCAAAATTTAGTTGATAATTTCCATAAAAAATACCGTCGTGGTCGTGCAGCAGCACTTAACATGGTTATTACCGAAACTGGAGCAGGAAGCGCAGTTTCTAAA
Source organism: Gaetbulibacter sp. PBL-D1 (assembly GCF_050509525.1). NCBI lineage: Bacteria > Pseudomonadati > Bacteroidota > Flavobacteriia > Flavobacteriales > Flavobacteriaceae > Gaetbulibacter > Gaetbulibacter sp. PBL-D1. The sequence goes on from NZ_JBNWKB010000010.1 coordinate 133,722, forward strand.
GCATTACCATCTTTAGAAGGGAAATTAACTTCTAATGCAATTAGAGTTCCTGTACCAAATGGCTCTTTAGCGATTTTAAATTTGGAATTAGAGAAATCAACATCAGTTGAAGGTATCAATACCATTATGAAAAAATATGCGCTTGAAGGTGACTTGGTAGAACAAATTAAATATGAAATGAGCGACGAGTTGGTATCTAGCGATATTGTTGGTAGCTCTGCTCCTTCAATCTATGATAGTAAAGCAACCATTGTTAGAAAAGATGGTAAAAATGTGATACTATATATATGGTATGATAATGAGTATGGTTATAGCCATCAAGTAATTAGGTTAGCAAAATATATTGCAAAAGTAAGACGCTACACCTATTATTAATAGACTAAAACGTCCAAAACATAAAACCGTTCGTATATAAAATAGCCTCACAAAATGTGAGGCTATTTGCTTAAAAAATAATCAAACATCAATAGAAATTGCTATATTGTTCAAAATTAACCACAGCTAAAAACAGCCTAACTAAAATGAAATATTTTAAAACCCTTTTTCTTACAACACTTTGCATATTATCCTTTACAACCCTAATTGCTCAGGAAACTACCGAAGAAGACAAATTATCATTAAACGAAGGGAGTATTGACAATCAATTTGAATTCGTTATACAACGCTCAAACAATTATCAAGAGTATAAAGTTGTAAAAAAGAACTGGTTATATACACTAAAAGCACACACATTAGACTCGCTTAAAGCCATACACAAGGATTTGGCAGATACACAAGCTATAGTAGACAAACAAGCCTTAGAGATTACTGAGCTTAAAAGCAATCTTACAAATACCAAAGACACATTAGACAAAACCAATCTTGAAAAAGATAGTATGGCTTTGTTTGGCATGCAAATGAGCAAAGGAGGCTACAATGTACTTATGTGGAGTATTATTGGAGGATTATTTGCACTGTTGCTACTCTTTATATATAAGTTTAAAAACAGTAATGCTATTACTAAGCAAGCTAAAAAATCGTTAGCTGAAACCGAAGAAGAGTTTGAAGAACACCGCAGAACTGCTTTAGAAAGAGAGCAAAAAGTGAGACGCCAACTTCAAGATGAAATTAATAAACAAAAAGGCATATAATGATTTGCTTTTTTAGATGAATATAAATCCGTAAAGTTTTTTACGGATTTTTTTATTTATAAAATGGACCCTAAATAGTTCTGTAACTTGATTTTATAAAATAAAAAACCGAACTTCGTTTAACTGTCGAGATAAATTATTAAAACTATCAATATCTTTATAAAATTGTAAGTAATTAAATTATGAGAGGTCATCAATTCAAAGGTCAACTAACCCCGAAACAAGCTTCTGAAGGAATAAAACTTGCAAACGAAAATGCTCGTGATTTGTACGAGGATGCACAAATTCTTTATAAAAACGATAGAATAGAACGTTCAGTTTCATTGTCAATATTAGCCATAGAAGAAGCTGGTAAATCAAGAATATTAAAAGAAATTTTACTTACTGAAGATTCAAAGGAATTAAAAAAATCTTGGCAAGACTATAGAAATCATAAAGAAAAAAATCTGTCTTGGATTGTTCCATCTTTATTTGTAGGTGGTGCAAGAAAATTAGATGAATTTAAAACTGCTTTTGAAAGTTCAGAATCACACGGACAAGACATTGATAATATAAAGCAACTTTCTTTCTACACAGATATATTTGGTAAAGGGACCTGGAGCCATCCAAAAAAGGCTATTGATAAAAAATTCGCAAGAATGATTTTGGAATTTGCGAACATCCTAACCAAGAAAAATTCTATATCAATTGAATCCGAAAAAGGATTAGAATTATGGGTAAAACATATGAAACCTGTTTGGAAAGAGCAGAAAATGTCTGAAATGAAAAAAGCCTTAATAGAGTGTTATAAAGAAGCGGAAGCTAAAGGAATAATTGATAAAGGAAAGGCTAATGAAATGAGAGATTTCACTTTTTAAAACTGCTTACAACAACGTATATTACGGTTGATTTCCCAATCGAAAAGCCCTCTAAAATTTATTAACTTCGTTTAACTGTCTATATGTATAATTAAAACAATCCTTATCTTTATTATTGCGCACAACAGTTGGAACGAAAATATTTCTTGTATTAGTAACAGGACTATATTAACCCTTATTATAAAATTATTTATCATTAAAAAACTCTCTAATTATCAAAAAACTTAATTTCAAAGAAGCGTCTGAAAAAGAAAAGTTCCTCTATTGTTGTTTAGGAGAAGCTCTTTGTGCAGTGCAAACTGTAGAAGATGCTTTGAGTCATTCTATTATTTTAAAAAAAACAGAGCCTTCTCAAAAGGAAGAAGCGGACAATCTTTTAAAAAAACAACGGTTTTATACTTTTGGTAAAGCAATAAATGTTGCAAAAAAAGAAACCTTGATTCCTAAATCTTTGATGATTGAATTGAGTGAATTTCTACCAGAAAGAAATTGGCTAATTCATGAAAGTCTTATAGAAAACAAAGATGAATTCCAATCAGATTCTTTCTTTAAGAAACTATCTGAAAGAACAAAAGACATATCATTAAAAGCTCACAATTTGCAAGTTAAAATTGAATTAGATTTAATTGAATACGTTGAAAAGAAAGGAATTGATTTGTCTGAAGTCAAAAATAAAATGAACAAACATTACAGTATTTAAAACTTTAAACAGTATTCAGCTGTAATGCACAACAATGCATACAAGTATTTGCTTATTCTCGTCTACTTCAAAAAAATCTTCCTAAAAACATAATCTAATTAAACCTATCTTTGCAGCCAATACTTAAAACATGCGCATAGATATTATAACCGTTTTACCTGAGTTATTAAGTAGTCCGTTTGAAGCCTCTATACTTAAACGAGCTATTGATGCTAACTTGGTAGAAGTTCATTTTCATAACCTTAGAGATTACACAACCGATAATTATAAGTCTGTAGACGACTATCAGTTTGGTGGTGGAGCAGGAATGGTCATGATGATTGAACCTATTGACAAATGTATTTCTGATTTACAAGCACAACGCAAGTATGATGAAATTATTTATATGACACCAGATGGTGAACGCTTAAACCAAGGTATTGCTAACCAACTGTCCTTACACGAAAACATTATTATATTATGTGGTCATTATAAAGGTGTTGACCAACGCGTACGTGATAAGTTTATTACCAAAGAAATTTCAATTGGCGATTATGTATTATCTGGTGGCGAATTAGGAGCTGCTGTACTATGCGATGCTGTAATACGTTTAATTCCTGGTGTATTGGGTAATGAAACCTCTGCCCTAACCGATTCGTTTCAGGATAATCTTTTAGCACCTCCAATATATACTAGACCTCGTGAGTATAAAGGTATGCAAGTACCTGAAATTTTGTTTAGTGGTAATTTCCCTGAAATTGAAAAATGGCGCGAAGAACAAGCCTATAAACGTACACAAGAGCGCAGACCTGATTTATTGGATGATTAAAAGTGGGAGCTATACTTGAGTTTTTTGTTGAAATCATTTTTAGAGGCATAATTGTTCATGTTATAGGATTGTATACTCGTTATTATTTTTTCAAATTAATAGGAAAAAAGAAAGACCTTAAGTACTTATCTGGTGATAAAGTAATTAACGATAAGATAAACTCAGTGCAACAACCCTTTTATAATGCTATTGTTGGAATAATTACATTTTGTGCACTTAACTTTAGTATTGCATATATGGTTTTTAGTTAACTATTTTAAAGTGTTAAGGATAGTAATGACATCCTTTTTACGTCAGTCAAGGCCTGACGAAGACACGTAAAAAGATATAATGGATAGCCTGACCAAGACAAGTGTTTACACTTTGGCTTGGGAACACCAAAAAATTATTAATTATTAATTGTACGTTAGTATTTATTAATTATCTTTGCAGCCAATTTCAGATTAACCTCTGGCGAGATCCGTGAATGTTGGTTTGAATCAACCATTTTAAAATTAAACAAAATGAATTCTTTAGTAAAATTTGTACAAGACGAATTTGTAACAAGAAAAGACTTACCTGAATTTGGTGCAGGTGATACAATTACTGTATACTACGAAATTAAAGAAGGTAGTAAAACACGTACTCAGTTTTTTAAAGGTGTAGTATTACAACGTAAAGGATCTGGTACTTCTGAAACATTTACCATTAGAAAAATGTCTGGAACAATTGGTGTAGAGCGTATTTTCCCAATTAACTTACCAGCACTTCAAAAAATTGAAGTTAACAAAAGAGGTAAAGTTAGACGTGCAAGAATTTACTACTTTAGAGGTCTTACTGGTAAAAAAGCAAGAATTAAAGAAGTTAGAAAATAAGCACTTCAAACCATATAATAATAAAGCCTTGATACTCTCAAGGCTTTTTTATTAACCATTGTTAATAACTTCGGTTCATAAATGGTTGATATCTAATGGTCTAAAAAATTTGCAATTTTCATTTCTTGACCTATATTAGCTAAACGATTAAACAACAACCTTGAGTTGGTCACCATAAAAAAAGGTGTTAATGTTAAAGTCGAAATAAAGTAACGTTCTTTATAAAATTGTTTTTTGAGGTTTTGAAACAGCATGTGTATGCATGATTAAGTTGAAAAACCATGAAGCTTTTAAAAGTACTGTATGTTTAGGCAGACAAAAACTAGAAAAGTGGAAAGTACTCGAAGGTAACAGGAACGAAAGCGAATGTTAAGATAGGTACAATGTTTTGAAAAGTAAGTAACGTGAAAACGAAGTTTAACAGACAAAACATCAAGAAAAACAATTAAACTGAAACATTGAATAACAAGTCAATACATTTTGAAAGTTATAGAGATGTTTCATTGATACTGTGAAACTTGAATTGAAAAAGACGATTGTGAATGTAAATTCCAATACGGCTGATTTAGCAGAAGTGTTAATTAGATCACGTAGTAACAGTTTCAGAGAAAGCCATGTCAAGGTAGTTAGCTACAATGATATGGCTTTTGTTTTTTTAACACCTATATTTGATGTTTTAAACAATAATATGGACCTACCTCTACTCTTAGATAAAACATTTAGCGCTAGAAACTACACCAAAACCCTTTTACCAAAAGCTGAATACAACAATTGCTCGTTTATAGATTGTGATTTTTCTAATGCTGATGTCTCAAATATTAGTTTCCTGGAGTGTGAGTTTATTGATTGTAACTTTAGTAATGCTAACATAAAACACACTACTTTCAATAATGTACAGTTTAACAATTGTAAACTTTTAGGGCTTCACTTTCATGATTGTAATGATTTTTTATTATCCTTTACATTCAATTCCTGTAGTTTAAATCTAGCTTCATTTACAAATCTAAATATTAAAGATACTCCTTTTTTAAACTGTAATTTACAGCAAGTAGATTTTACAAAAACTAATATTTCTAAAGCAATCTTTACGGATTGCGATCTTAAAAATGCTGTTTTTGAAAACACCAACCTTGAAAAAGCCGACTTAAGGTCGGCAATTAACTACAGCATAAATCCAGAAATTAATACTATTAATCAAGCAAAATTTTCAAAAGAGCAAATTTTCGGGCTTTTAAACACATACAATATCATAATTGAATAATTATTGCCTATAAACTACAAGGGATAGCCACTTGAAATTATTATATTTGCAAGATTTTAAAAATACAAAGTTCATAAATAGATAAAATTTAACAACAAATGACAAAATCTTCTACTATATTTTATACAAAAACAGATGAAGCTCCAGCGTTGGCAACTCAATCTTTTTTACCAATTGTAAAAGCATTTACAAAATCGTCTGGAATTACTATAGAAACTAAAGATATCTCATTAGCAGGAAGAATTTTAGCAACCTTCCCTGACTTTTTAAAAGAAGACCAAAAAGTAGAAGACGCCTTAGCTAAACTAGGTGAACTTGTTAAATTACCTGAAACAAATATTATTAAATTACCTAATATTAGTGCTTCAATTCCGCAATTAACAGCTGCAATTAAAGAGCTTCAAGAAAGAGGTTACAATGTACCTAACTATCCTGAAGATCCTCAAAATGACGAAGAAAAAGCTATCAAAGCACGATATGACAAAATTAAAGGGAGTGCTGTAAACCCTGTGTTACGTGAAGGTAACTCAGACAGACGTGCACCTAAAGCGGTAAAAAACTACGCTAAGAAAAATCCGCACTCAATGGGAGCTTGGAGTTCAGACTCTAAAACTCATGTTGCTACAATGACTGAAGGAGATTTTGCTCACAACGAAAAATCACTTACACTAGATAACGATACTAGCATAAAAATTGTTCATACAGACCAAAATGGTAATGAAACCATTTTAAAAGATAGTTTCCCAATTTTAAAAGGTGAAATCATTGATGGTACTGTAATGCACAAAAAAGCATTATTAAACTTTTTACAAGAACAAGTTAAAGACGCCAAAGCGCAAGGAGTACTTTTTTCATTACACATGAAAGCTACAATGATGAAGGTGTCTGACCCTATTATTTTTGGTCATGCAGTAAGAGTATTTTTTGCTAATGTGTATGAAAAATATGGAGATATTCTTGAAGAAATTGGTGTAGAAGAAAATAACGGATTTGGTAACCTTGTGTCTAAATTAGAAAAATTACCAGCCGACAAAAAAGCTTTAATCGAAGCTGAAATTAACGAAGCTTTCAATAATGGTCCTGCAGTAGCTATGGTAAATAGCGATAAAGGTATTACCAACCTACATGTACCAAGCGATGTTATTATTGACGCTTCAATGCCTGCAATGATACGTACTTCAGGTCAAATGTGGAATGCCGAAGGAAAACAACAAGATACTAAAGCTGTAATTCCTGATAGTAGTTATGCTGGTATTTACACAGCTACAATCGATTTTTGTAAACAACATGGTGCTTTTGACCCAACAACAATGGGAACAGTTCCTAACGTTGGTTTAATGGCTCAAAAAGCTGAAGAATATGGATCGCACGACAAGACGTTTGAAATTACTTCTAACGGAACAGTAAAAGTTGTTGATGCATCAGGAAACACATTAATGGAGCACACAGTTGAAGCTGGTGATATTTGGAGAATGTGTCAAACTAAAGATTTACCAATTCAAGACTGGGTTAAACTTGCAGTAACTAGAGCAAGAGCATCACAAACTCCAGCAGTATTCTGGTTAAACGAAAATCGTGCTCACGATGCTGAGTTAATCAAAAAAGTTAACCAATATTTACCACAACACGATACTTCTGGATTAGACCTAAGAATTCTAGACCCAATTGCTGCAACACAATTCACACTAGAACGTATTAAGGAAGGAAAAGACACAATTTCAGTAACAGGAAACGTATTAAGAGACTACCTTACAGACCTTTTCCCAATATTAGAAGTAGGTACAAGTGCAAAAATGCTATCTATCGTACCATTAATGAATGGTGGTGGTTTGTTCGAAACTGGTGCTGGTGGATCAGCTCCAAAACACGTACAACAGTTATTAGAAGAAAACCATTTACGTTGGGATTCTCTAGGTGAATTCTTAGCCTTAGCGGTTTCTTTAGAGCATTTAAGCGAAACTTTCAACAATAAGAAAGCTCAAGTTTTAGCCGACACTTTAGATGAAGCAACCGGAAAACTCTTAGAAAAAGGTAAAGGACCTTCAAGAAAATGTGGTGAGTTAGACAATCGTGGGAGTCACTTCTATCTGTCAATGTATTGGGCTCAAGCTTTGGCTAACCAGTCAAACGACAGTGAACTAAAAACTATGTTCACTCCAGTTGCTAAAGCACTTACCGAAAACGAAACCAAAATCGTTGACGAGCTAAATGCAGTTCAAGGTCAAACAACAAACATTGGAGGCTATTACCTAACCGAAGACGACATCGAAAGCAAAGTAATGCGACCAAGCAGCACCTTCAACAATATTATAAACTCAATTTAATATAAGAGCTCCTTTAATTAGGAGCTTTTTTATTTTAGGGCGTTACCCTTCGGGTCATGCTGTCCGTTATATCTTTTTTGTAAAACAAAAAAGGATGTCACTACCATCATTAACGCAGCAAAAAAATCATTATTTTTGAGCTATGGACTTTACAAAAACCACAGAGCAAGATTCCAATTACAATCATCTAGAAAAGATGACAGTAAACCAATTATTGACTAACATCAACAACGAGGACAAAACAGTCCCAATGGCTGTTGAAAAAGCAATTCCTCAAATTGAAGCACTAGTAAAAGTAATAGTTGAAAAATTAAAAAATGGAGGTCGATTATTTTATATAGGAGCTGGCACAAGTGGCAGACTTGGAATTGTTGACGCGTCAGAATGTCCTCCAACATTTGGTGTCTCTCACGATTTAGTTATTGGTTTAATTGCAGGAGGAGATACAGCAATAAGAAAAGCAGTAGAATTCGCTGAAGACTCAAAAGACCAAGCATGGAAAGACTTAAAGGAATATGAAGTCTCTAAAAAAGATGTAGTCATTGGTATTGCAGCATCTGGTACAACACCTTATGTTATTGGTGGTTTAGAAAAATGTAATGAAGAAGGCATCGCAACTGGATGCATAACCTGTAATTATAAAAGCCCACTATCACTTACAGCTCAATTTCCTATAGAAGTTATTGTTGGTCCCGAATTTGTTACAGGAAGCTCAAGAATGAAAGCAGGAACAGCCCAAAAACTTGTTTTAAACATGATTACAACCACCACTATGATTCAATTAGGTCACGTTAAAGGAAACAAAATGGTAGATATGCAATTGAGCAACAATAAACTGGTTGATAGAGGTACAAAAATGATTATGAGCGAACTTAACATTCAACAAGAGGAAGCACAACACTTATTAAATAAACATAAAAGTGTACGCTTAGCTATTCAAAACTATAAGCATGGAAACTAAACGAACAAATAAAGAAGTTTTAATACAAGGCCTAAAAAAAATGGGACTCTCTTTATTGTGTATGTTTCTTGGTCCTACTCTAATTTACATCGCATTTAGCAATCAAGAAAAACCACTCTATATTCCTATTTTAATTATTGGATGTTTAATCTGTGGGTTAGCTATCTTTTTTGCTTTTAAAGGCTTAAAAACTATTCTAGATAGTATGTTTAATAATTAGTAATTATACTATAATTTATTCTTAACAAATCTCACCTATCTTAAGCTTTATAAAACAAAAAAAGGCGATGACCTACTCTCCCACTGTTGCAGTACCATCGGCGCTAACGGGCTTAACTTCTCTGTTCGGAATGGTAAGAGGTGAGTCCCAATGCTATAACCACCTTGAATTTTGACCTCTAACTTGATAAGGGATTACAATTCTGTTTATATAAATTTTCTTTCAGAAATAGGCAGAAAACAAAAAAATCCAGACACACCTTCTTTAAATTATATAACAACAAAAATGTGTCTAAAATTAAAAGTTATTTTGAATTAATAAGATGCAATGGTTTACTAAATATTATGTGAGGCTTAATGTCTTCCATTAAAGATTGTATATAGAAAACAACAATAAGGCACTGTGTAAATCATATCTTTTGCTTAATTTTTAATTGTTTTTGTCAACTTTCCTGCTGTTGTTCAAGACAGTTGAAACGAGGTTATTTTTACCCATTTAAGGTTACCTCCTAAAATCATTTCTCAAAATAAGATCTGCTATTTGTTTACAAGCAATTTCTTATGAATAATGTATCCATTATGGTTTAACCACACAATATAAACTCCATTTGAAAAATTGGATGTATCTATTCTTGCTGTTTCCGTATTTACTATTTTTGAAACAATTACTTTTCCATTTATATCAAAAACTATCATTTGTATTTCTCCATGAGGCAAATTGGTAATAGTTACAAAATCTTTAGCAGGGTTTGGGTACATCAACAATTGGTTATCAATAGAATTCTCATCACCAATACTTAAGGTTTCACCAAAATCAGAACTGATAAATCCTTCAGATAAAAGAATGTTACCTGCATTGAGTTCTTGTACGTTTACTTCACCTATGGTATAAAGTACAGTTATATTGCCGTTTGAAGTACTGTTACCACCACTGTCTATGGAGAATTTCTCTATGGTTTGGGCTTGTGTCCATAAGCACCCAAAGCCCATTATGAATGTTAGTATGTTTTTCATTTCAATTTGTTTTATAATTATCACTACTACAATTGGGACATAGCGACCTGTTTCTTTTATTGTTAAGATTGCTTCGCTTGTACCTCACTCGGAACGACGTGCATTTTTTATTTTGTCATTGAGAGACCTTTAGGTCGTGACAATCTCTTTGAAATCGAAGTCGAAGTTGAAGTCGAAACCGAAAATATTTGATGAGATTGCTTCGTCGCTATGTTCCTCGCAATGAACAATAGTTAAAAAGCCCGAACAGCACGAACCCTGACCATGCTGCCCTTATTGCCGTAGATTTGGTCACCACCGACGAAGTTCTGCCCCCAAGCGCCGTCGAAAGTGTACTCGGTAGAACTCCAATAGTAGGTACTAGCAAAACTGCTGCCTCCATTTGCCCCTGCTGTGGCATCAATAGCTGCTTTGTTTTGATACATCAGGTTTAATTCTTCTCTCGAGGGTAAGTACCAATCGCCATAAGTATTACCGCCTTCTGTAATTTGTAATTCATTACAAATACGGGCTGCGTAGGTGCTACCATCATCACCAAGAGCAACTTGTGCAGCAATTATGATTGATGTGTTGGCTTTGCCTGCATAAAGTCCGTCTCCTCTGGCTTGAGTATTGCCGTTGGTCCCTGCATACCAACGTACTCCTGTGCTTTGGTCTTGTTTGGCACATACCAGTCCATGCTGTCCTGTTTCATCAACCCAAAATACAATGCCTCCGTGAGCAAAGTCACCTACAGAATAGGTGGTTACACTACTTACACTTTCTGCAGTTTTTGCGTGTATGGCATAAGGCACTGCCATAAACTGCGTCGTACCCATATCCGTAAGGCCACCTCCTGTGTTTATCTGTACGTTTAGGTAGTGGTCGTCTGCACTCCAATCAATGGTGCTGAATGTGCCTGAAATAGGTGTGCCCTCACCAATGTTTAGAACAACAATGCCGTTGGCATCGGTGGTTGGACTGTGGGTTTCTTGATATACACTTGTGGCACCTTGTAAAATGGTAAACTGCACCTGTATTAAATCGTTGGCAACCACGTTACCAGAGCCGTCTTTTACAATAGCCTTATAGTTAATACCCTGTTGAGCGAAAATGGTTCCGAAAAGGAAAAACACCATAATGTGTAGTATTGTTTTCATGTGAATCTGTTTTTTGTTATTTCGTTTTTTATAATTGTCCTATTCCATACATTCTTTTTACCGAACTCATTTTAACTTATCAATCTGTTAAAAATCGGTTTTTCCTAAATCGCTTTTTGCCTGTAAGAGTTTTTTACTGTCGTACCTTCTACCAGTTAAGGTAATATGGTAACGGCTTTGTTTGATGTATTGCAGTTCTGAAAATTGGATGTCTTTAACACGCTCTTCTTTTAATAAAATCCTAACACCTTGATGGTCTTGGGTTTTTGCCCAATTATTATCTCCCTTATTGTTTACTTCCATAGAAATCATTTTATGGACGGCATTGACATGCCCAAAACCATAATTTCCGGCAACATCCAAAATCTTCACAGTAATGTTTTCGGTCTCATGGTTAGGGTCTGTACTTAAACTATAAGTTCCTATAACGGTTTGTGGTGCTGGCGAATCTGAACTTCTTAACGGCAAACCCGCCAATTGTTTAGGCAGTTTAGCCTTGAGTTGGTCAAGTTGTAAAGCTTCTGTTGTTATTAAGTTTTGTTGCCAAGAACCAACTTTAGTCGAATTTTCGAGCTCATCAATTTTTTCTTCAATCAAATCGTTTTCCTTTTCAGAAGATTGCTTGCATGAACTTGTCACAAATAAGATGAAAATCAGCATCAAAAAAATGGGTCTCATAAGGTTTTGGTTTTAAAATTCAACATATACAAGTCATCTTGTTTTTTCCTATTGTTTAGAAATATTTTGCTATCCATTTAATACCATCTTCTGCTTTAACATTTTTAACTACAACCTTACTGGGTTTGTTGGAGGTAACCTTGGAATTCATTTTATGGATATCTTCAATGGTATAGGCAATAACATTCAATCCTGATTCTAGTTCCAATTGATAGTGGTAGCTGGCGTTTACCGTCTCTTCTGAAAACTGAAATGTAGCAGCGCATTCGGTTTTAAGTGTGGTGGCTTCAGCAACATAAACTATTTCGTAAAATGTGCCCTCAATGGGATTGTTGTAGGCTTCGTCTTCCATCCAATGCATCAACCTCTCGTCGGTAACGGGAAACAGCACGCCCACAAAGCGTTCTTTGTGCCACAGTGAAATGGGACTTATATTAGTTGCCATAACATTTGGATACTCGGGTTCGTCTTGCCCAATGCAATTAAAACGGAGTGCATGTTTAAAATCGTCCACTACCATTTGTTTTTCCGCATTGGCAGATTGGAAGGCTTCTTTTTCCGGAAAATTAAATTCCAAAGTTCCATTGGTGGTCAATTTTCCAATGGTTACAGCACTGTCCATCCCCATAGGCCAAAGTACTATGTCCATTTCGGGCATATTTTGTAACGGGTTTTCGAGCTTCCCGGTAAAGCTTTGTGTATGCCCCGAAATACAGAGTAGTAAACCAAGAAATGTAAGTAATTGATGTTTCATTGTATGTTTTCTTATGTTTTTTTTACGAATTGTCATTACAACCCTCAAAAGCAGATTAAAAACGAAATAATCTTTACTTTGTGGCAATCGGTCGTAACAAGTGTTTCATTGTTCATTTTTCATACCTTGAAATGACAGTCCTATATTTATTTGTTTACCACCAATTTTTTATGGGCAAGGTTTCCATTATTAACTATGCTAACAAGGTACACACCGTTGGCAAAATTGGTAGTATCAATGGTTTCTATTGCTGTGTTACTATTTGTTGAAAACATTTCTTTTCCAGTAATGTCAAAAACTTTTATGTGCGTTTCGCCATAGGGTAAATCTGCCAAGGTAACCAAATCATTTGCTGGATTGGGATATAACGAAACCCTTGAAACTTCGTTGTCTTCTACACTCATGGTGTTTGTGAATTTCATGACCGAAGCTCTTCGGTAGGATAAACCTATTAAAGACGTTTCGCTAATTGCCAAATAAGGCTCGTCACTACTGTTTAGCAATAAAGTTGGATGAAATGCCCTACCTTCTGAAAATCCATGGTTTCCAACTGTTTCCCAATTAGTTCCATTAAACTTGACTACGGTAGCCTTGTCTTCATTATCTCTGTCCATGTAAGCTAAATATGGCACTCCGACACTACTGAATGTGAGTGAGAACCTAAAAGCCCTATCAGGGGAAAATCCAGCTGAACCTACCGTTTCCCAATTGCTACCATTATATTTCATGACAGTAGCCTTAAATTGATTGGCCTTATCGGTAAAAGCTACATAAGGTTCATCTGTATTACTAAACGCTAACGTGCAATAATCTGCTTCATCATCCGAGAACCTGGGCATGCCAACCGCTTCCCAGCTTGAGCCATTAAATTTCATTACTGTAATCCTCTCGTTTTCCGAGTAGGCACCTCCGTAGTCTTTAAAAACCACATAAGGCACTCCAGAAGCATTAAGCTTCAGGGAAACATCGGCTACTTGATCATCTGAAAACCCAGGACTCCCTACATTCTCCCAATTAGTTCCATTAAACTTCATGACAGTTGCTCCGAGCCCATTACCGTGGTCTCTATAAGCTACATAAGGTACTCCGGCATTGTTGATGGCAAGCGAAGTATGATAAGCTCCAGCAGCAGAAAAACCCGGTGAACCAACATATGTCCAGTTAATTCCATCAAATTTCATGACGCTCGCACGAGATGCACTAACTGAATGGTCTTGAAAAGCTACATAAGGTTCTCCACTATTGTTTATAGCGAGCGAACACCATTCCACAGAATTAGCAGAAAAACCTCGCGTTCCCACGGCTTCCCAATCAGTCCCATTAAATTTCATCACAGAGGCTTTATTCAAATGTAAAGAATCCAAAAAAGCAACATAAGGCTCATCGGCACTATTGAGAGCCATCGAAGTATAACTCACACCTCCGTTTGAAAACCCAGGTGATCCAACATATTCCCAACTTTGTGCCGAGGACAATGGTATAGTGCATAGAGATAAAACTATAAAAAATGCAAAATTTTGTAATGTTGTTTTCATATATATTTCATGTTTTATTTTAATCTAAAAATTACCCAACCTTAAACGAAAGCTTGGTACTTATGGGTTCTGAATTTGCCTTTACGGGTTTCATTTCCAATTGTATCTCATAATTTCCCGGAGCAAGCTTGCCTTTATTTTTATTGGTCGCTTTTTGAAGCAACGGAATAAAATCGAAAGCTTCCACAGGAACATACATATCATCAGGCAACCATGGCCAATCGTTACGGCTGCTGCTTCCAATGGTTTTTCCGTTAAGGATAATGGTAGTTTTCATTTGAAAGAGCACTAACCCTTCGCTTCCCGAAATGTTTTTAAAACGGAACAGGATTTTGTGCTTGCCATCTCTAAAGTTTTTGAACAGAGCTACTGGTTCCTGTGATTTCAATGTGGTGCTTTTACCCCAACCTTCAACAATAAGTTTACCTGAAAGTGATTGCCCTAAAGCGGTAGTACCATACATACTGAGCATAAAAACAATAGAATAGATAAAAGATTTCATATAGTCAATCGTATTTTATAGTTTTAAATAATCTTTGGTGCTAAACTTATAGTCTAAAGCTTCAATGGCCACACACTCCATAGTTCCCGAAGTGTTTTTTTTACCTTTGTTTGTTTTATCGATCATTTCCATATGCATCAAAAGTGCGCCCTTATAATTTTTGAACTGTTCTTTTATAGGTTCAGGATAACGATCCATTTCTGACTTGAAAACTTGATCAAAACTCACGGGCGCATCTACGGTAAAGTAGGATACAAATGCATACTCATCATTTTCAAACTTTTTACCTATGCAATCGTAACCCAAAAATGTTTTGTTGGGCAAGTCTGTTATGGTTAAATCCTCCAGCGATGGAGATTCAATGTCTTCAATATCCTCCAGGTCTTCGTTCATTTCTAACGAGGTGGCCGTTACCACTTTGTTGCCACCGCTTTCCATAAACATAAAAGTGGCATTTGCATCATCGTCAATAACCATAAAAAAAGGCATACCTGCATCCATTTTCATACCCATATATGTGGCATCAGGCTCCAGAAAATAATCTACGTCCATCTCTCCGCTGGAAGTGATCATTTTCATCTGGTATTTATATGAAAAATGATAAGAATCCGGAACATTTTTAGCATCTACCTTTTTGCCCTTTGCCTGCGTGTTTTTAAGGTTGATGTCAAAAATTTTGTCCATGGAATTGGATGCTTTTTCGGAAGCTTTATCCGCAGTCTTTTCCACAACGGTTTGTTCTACCTTTTCCTCAACGCGCTTTTTTAGTTTTTTTAAGAATTGGGCTTCTGAAGTTTGTGTTAAGCCCAACAACAAAAAGAATACAATGAACCTTGTCTTTTTCATAATGATTGTTTTGAAACAAACTTAACCATCAACACTTGTTTTAAAAACACATATTTAGAATTTGGCAGATTCCATTTAGAATTTGGAAAAAGTAGCTTTAGTTAACCAAATTCTAAACCCAGACAGCCAAATTCTAAATTTTGTAGAAAGGAGTAGAAATCATTTTATATATTGTAAGCAATTGAACGGTTAGATGCTTTTGGCTTTAAAATATATGGCAAAATGAAGAAACTGGTTATCATTACGCTTCTCTATCTTTTGGCTTTTTATACCTTATCTGCCCAAATAAAGGCTGATGCTATTGACTCAAGTTTCAAACTAATTGGCAATCCAGAGGTGCAAGCCTTAAAAAGCGTTAGCGATGTTTCGATTGATAATATTATAAAAAGTACTTCTTGGAAAGCTTATGACTCTACTTTTACGGCAAGTAGAGACACAGCAGTTTGGATGAGGTTCAAACTGAAAAACCCTACTCAAGAGATACTTACTACCTATATTTTTTACAGTGGCTCTTATATCGATATTTATCTGGAAAAAGAAGATGGATATCAACATTACAAGAACGGCTACTTCAGGCCATTAAACCAACGTCCTGAACCTAAATCGTATTTTTTTACCGAGCTCTCACTTTCTCCCTTACAACAGTCACAATGCTATATAAAATTGAGTTCTGAATATAAAGCTGTAGGCTCTATCGCTCCCATTCTGTACTCAAAACATGGGTATCTGGAGTTTATGGACAATGCTCAAAAGGAATATGATTCGCCTATAGCGTTTATGTATGTTTATCTAATTTCACTTTGCTGTATTGCACTTTTTGTATTAGTATTCTGCTTTCGCTTGCAGAAACGAATTTATGTCTACTACTTTGGGTATTTATTTTTTCAGATTGTTTATGCGTTTGTGGTCTTACAGGCTACACCTGCCACCATTGCGAACCTTGCCTCATACTTTCCCTATTTTTCAAACTTAATTTCGGAAACCGCACAATTTACCTTTATTGGTTTTTATATTTTGTTTATACAGCATTTGCTTACAGTAAAAATGTTTGACCTAAAATTGGCCAAAACATTAACAATATTTGCTATTATTTGCTTCTCTTATGCCATATTATGGTTTGGGTTTAATCTTTTTGGAGTCGATTTCGAAATCAGAAGAATGTCTAACATTATTATCCGTGCAATTGTTTTACCACTTAATCTATTCTTGTTTTTCTGGATAATTTTTAAGGTAAAACATCCATTACTGAAATATTTTGTTGTGGGACAAAGTCTTTTTTTCATAGGTTCTGTTCTTTCATCCATTGTTTTCTACAGTGGCTTAAACCAAGTACCCAATGGCATTTTTAATTTCCCACACTCGCAAAACATCATCTTTATGGCAGGGCTTTTGGGCGAAGTACTCTGTTTTTCAATAGCTCTAGGAGAAAGTATGTTTCTTGTGCAAAAAGATAAAGAAAAGACGAGCCAAAAATTGATTGAGCAGTTACAGCAAAACCAGATTATGGAAACCAATATGCGAAAGGAATTGGACAAACAAATCAACCAAAAAACTGAAGAACTGGTACAGGTCTACTCTAAAATTGAAAAACAAAAAGAAGAACAACTAAATAAATCGTTTAATGAACGTTTACGAAACATGAAAATGTTGGCATTACGCTCGCAAATGAACCCACATTTTATATTCAATAGTTTAAATGCTCTTAAAAATTTAGTCATGCAGTCACGAGAGGAAGATGCTATTAGCTATTTGGATAATTTTTCTTTATTGCTTCGTAACATATTGCAAAACAGCAGTAAAAATAGTATTACCGTAGAAGAAGAACTTGAAATATTAGAACTATACCTTTCTCTAGAAAAAAGAAGGTTGGGGAATAATTTTTCCTATGTCATCCAATGTGATTCCCGTGAAATACTATCACAATATAACATACCACCCTTATTGTTACAACCTTTCGTAGAGAATGCTATATGGCATGGGCTTTATCCAAGTAATAAACCTGAAAAAAACCTTTCATTGGTGTTTGACACTTCCAAACAACTGCAAATTATTATTGAAGATAATGGAATTGGACGAAAAGAAAGTAGTAAGACAAAAAAAACACATCAATCTGCTGGAACCAATATTACAAAGGAACGGTTAACACTTTACAACCATGTAAGTCATACCCAAATGCAACTCAGCATTTTGGACTTGGAAGATAACGGTAAACCTTCTGGCACGCGCATAACAATAACATATAACGATTAGACAATGAAAAAAATTATAATTATAGATGATGAAGCACATTGCATAAACGTACTGACAAGTCTTATAAAAAAAGTAAATACTGACTATGAGATTATCGGAACATTTAGCAACCCAGAAACAGGTTTGGAATTTATTAAAACTAATCCACCAGACCTTCTATTTTTAGATATCGAAATGCCCAATCTTAATGGTTTTGCTTTGTTGGATAAAATATTACCCATAGATTTTGATATTATTTTTACAACAGCTTATGACCAATATGCTATTCGCGCCTTTGAGTATAGTGCCATTAACTACTTGCTAAAGCCCATAACAGAGAAAAGCATCGTAAAGGCACTATCCGGCTGGGAAAAACGACGCAAAAAGACCACTATAGAACAATGGCAATTATTACATAACAATATAAACAGTTCGGTAATTAATGCTTCTAGAATTGCATTGCCTACAGCAGTAGGCTACCATATTGTGGATATAAAAAATATTGTACGTTGTGAATCAGATAATAACTATACTTATTTTTTTTTAGTCAATGAAAATAATCTACTTATATGTAAAACCCTTAAAGAAATAGAAAAATTGCTTAGTGATTATGGTTTTTTACGTGTACATCAATCCCATTTAATCAATCCACAATTTGTTAAAGCCATTCTTAAACAAGATGGAGGAACAGTACTTATGAACGATAAAAAAGAAATCCCAGTTTCAAGGCAAAAGCGAAATGAAATTAACAATATCTTGGAATCTATGCTGAGATTTGGGCAATGAAATATTTTTATTATTATTCAAAAAAATCACTTCAAAAAGCACAATAACATACAAATTAATTAAATGTGATTTAACTTAAAAAACATAGAGAGTGAAGGCTTATTATCATATCATTTGAAAAGCATAAAATAAAAAAAATCCCCAACAAATAAATGTTGAGGATTCTAAAAAAGGCGATGACC
>NZ_JBNWKB010000010.1:155000-157819 GCF_050509525.1 Gaetbulibacter sp. PBL-D1
TTCCCTCACGGTACTAGTTCACTATCGGTCTCTCAGGAGTATTTAGCCTTAACGGATGGTCCCGCCAAATTCATACAGGATTACACGTGTCCCGCACTACTCAGGATACCACTATCAATAACGTTTTTTACCTATACGGGATTATCACCCTCTATGATTGCTCTTTCCAAAGCATTCTAGTTCATTACGCATTAAATATCGTGGTCCTACAACCCCAGCATTGCCTTAACAATGCTGGTTTGGGCTGTTCCGCGTTCGCTCGCCACTACTAACGGAATCACTTTTGTTTTCTTCTCCTCCGGGTACTTAGATGTTTCAGTTCTCCGGGTTCGCCTCCTTACGGATAACATGTCTTCAACATGCTGGGTTGCCCCATTCGGATATCTGCGGATCAATTTGTATGTGCCAATCCCCGCAGCTTTTCGCAGCTTATCACGTCCTTCATCGCCTCTGAGAGCCTAGGCATTCCCCATACGCTCTTATTTAGCTTATTGTACTTTTTGTCTTTTTAATGAGTTACAATTATTGCTCGTTACAATAATTTAATTTTATTAAATATTTCTATCTAATTTTCATGTATCTTTTTCAATATGTCAATGAACTTTTTAGCTTTCGCTATCGTGGAGAATATCGGAGTCGAACCGATGACCTCCTGCGTGCAAGGCAGGCGCTCTAGCCAGCTGAGCTAATCCCCCATATACTAGTCGTTAGTACATAGTAGTTAGTAGTTAGACTATAACCACTACTCAACTTCCAGAATTTCCTATTAATTTAGTAGTCTCAGGCAGACTCGAACTGCCGACCTCTACATTATCAGTGTAGCGCTCTAACCAGCTGAGCTATGAGACTCTACTATAATAGATCATTTAAATTAACAGCAAAAGAACAGACTATTCCTTTTTTGAACTTCCTTATTAGTCGTCTTTCTCTAGAAAGGAGGTGTTCCAGCCGCACCTTCCGGTACGGCTACCTTGTTACGACTTAGCCCTAGTTACTAATTTTACCCTAGGCCGCTCCTTGCGGTGACGGACTTCAGGCACTCCCAGCTTCCATGGCTTGACGGGCGGTGTGTACAAGGCCCGGGAACGTATTCACCGGATCATGGCTGATATCCGATTACTAGCGATTCCAGCTTCACGGAGTCGAGTTGCAGACTCCGATCCGAACTGTGATAGGTTTTTAGGATTCGCTCCTGCTCACGCAGTGGCTGCCCTCTGTACCTACCATTGTAGCACGTGTGTAGCCCAGGACGTAAGGGCCGTGATGATTTGACGTCATCCCCACCTTCCTCACGGTTTGCACCGGCAGTCTTGCTAGAGTTCCCGACATTACTCGCTGGCAACTAACAACAGGGGTTGCGCTCGTTATAGGACTTAACCTGACACCTCACGGCACGAGCTGACGACAACCATGCAGCACCTTGTAAGTAGTCCGAAGAAAGATCTATCTCTAAATCATGCAACTTACATTTAAGCCCTGGTAAGGTTCCTCGCGTATCATCGAATTAAACCACATGCTCCACCGCTTGTGCGGGCCCCCGTCAATTCCTTTGAGTTTCATTCTTGCGAACGTACTCCCCAGGTGGGTCACTTATCACTTTCGCTTAGCCACTCAGACCGAAATCCGAACAGCTAGTGACCATCGTTTACGGCGTGGACTACCAGGGTATCTAATCCTGTTCGCTCCCCACGCTTTCGTCCATCAGTGTCAGTACATTATTAGTGATCTGCCTTCGCAATTGGTATTCTATGTAATATCTATGCATTTCACCGCTACACTACATATTCTAACCACTTCATAATGACTCAAGATAACCAGTATCAAAGGCAATTCTACAGTTGAGCTGCAGGATTTCACCTCTGACTTAATTATCCACCTACGGACCCTTTAAACCCAATGATTCCGGATAACGCTTGGATCCTCCGTATTACCGCGGCTGCTGGCACGGAGTTAGCCGATCCTTATTCTTACGGTACCGTCAAGCTCCCTCACGAGGGAGTGTTTCTTCCCGTATAAAAGCAGTTTACAACCCATAGGGCAGTCTTCCTGCACGCGGCATGGCTGGATCAGGCTTGCGCCCATTGTCCAATATTCCTCACTGCTGCCTCCCGTAGGAGTCTGGTCCGTGTCTCAGTACCAGTGTGGGGGATCCCCCTCTCAGGGCCCCTACCTATCGTTGCCATGGTGTGCCGTTACCACACCATCTAGCTAATAGGACGCATGCTCATCTTTTACCGATAAATCTTTAATCAAATGCCGATGCCGACTCTTGATACTATGGGATATTAATCCAAATTTCTCTGGGCTATCCCCCTGTAAAAGGTAGATTGCATACGCGTTACGCACCCGTGCGCCACTCGTCATCAGAAAAGCAAGCTTTTCTATGTTACCGTTCGACTTGCATGTGTTAGGCCTGCCGCTAGCGTTCATCCTGAGCCAGGATCAAACTCTTCATCGTTAAATCTTAAATATTATTTAACAACTAATATGGAATTTTATTCAGTACTCAAAATGGTCTATTCTTTTGTTTAATTAACATCGTTTCCAATGCTAATTTTACGCTGTCAATTCAATATGTTAATGAACTTTTATCTTCTCTTCTAAACCGTCTTATCGGTTAAGCGGGTGCAAATATAAAACCCTTTTTTTTATCCCACAATCTTTTTTGATTTTTTTTTGAAAATTTTTTCGAAACAATTCAAAACCCTTTTCTTAATCAGTATTTCTTGTGAACTTTTAGCCTCAACGTTCCCGTTTTTAGCGGCTGCAAATATACAACCTATTTTTTCTTTATCGCAAACTTTTTTTTACTTTTTTTT
>NZ_JBNWKB010000011.1:0-110297 GCF_050509525.1 Gaetbulibacter sp. PBL-D1
CTATTGAAGTATTTGGAAAGCATAATTTAAACAATCTTGCAGGAGCTAAATGGATTTGCCAACACATGGGAATTGACGAAGACGATTTTTACGAAGCTATTGCAACCTTTAAAGGAGCCAGCAAGCGTTTGGAGAAAATAGCTGAAAGCGCAACCAGTGTTGCTTACAAAGATTTTGCGCACTCGCCAAGTAAGGTAGAAGCCACTACAAAAGCGGTTAAAGAGCAGTATAAAAATAGAACGCTAGTTGCGTGTTTAGAACTGCATACCTATTCTAGTTTAAATGCTGAATTTTTAAAAGAATACAAAGGTGCTTTAGATGCTGCTGATGTTGCAGTGGTATTTTATAGTCCGCATGCAGTGGAAATAAAAAAGCTAGATGCAGTAACGCACGAGCAAATTGCCAAAGCGTTTGAGCGTGATGATTTAATTATTTATACCAATCCTGACGATTTTAAAAACTACTTATTCTCTCAAGATTTTAAAGACAAGGCCTTGTTGTTAATGAGTTCTGGGAATTATGGCGGATTGGATTTTGATGCCATTAAAGGATTGATTGGCTAGTTTGTCATTCCGTACTGCGATGCGGAATCTACTCTGTTTTTTTGGGTTTTGAATCTCTCGAAGCTTTGGGACAGAATAACAAAGATTTTTAGGTTTTATGAGGTTAAAGGTTTTCCGAGAGGAAAATTAGAAGTAAATAAATTGTTTAGGTTGAAAATATACATTTTTTAGTGAATAATGGAGTCAATAGGCTGACCTAAATCATAATTTACTGTTTTTATTAGTCTTCCATATTTGTTATAGAATTTAAAACTTCCATTATAATATCCACTTTTTGCAATTCCTTCAAGTTTTTTATATCCGTTTTCATGATAAACCGTTACATTACCATGATGTTTACCATTAATCTTTTCGGAAACTTCTTGAATAGTTCCATTTTCGTGATAAATTGTAATATTTGATTTATTACCATTAAAAGAAGCTTTAGCATTTAGATTTCCATTAGGATAATAGTTAATTTCTATGCCGCTTTTAGACATAGTAACAGTATCTAAATCAAAAAACTGTAAAAGTTTTAATTGACCACTTTCATAATAACTTTTACAAGTGTCTATAAGTTTCCCTTTCCAATAAGTTCGAGCTGATTCCACATTACCATTTTGATAATATTTAATCATTGGACCATGAAATTCTCCGTTTTTAAGAGTGTTCAGCTCTTTCAAATTTCCATTTTCATAATAATGTAGAGCTTTTCCATTATGAATTCCATTTGTAATGTTTACTGAACTTTCAAGGTTTCCATTCTTCCAATAATCTTTTCTCATTCCCATTAAAGTATCATTGACATAATGTACAATTTGTTTGAGAGATCCATCTTTTCTATAAAATTTCCATTTTCCTTGTGACATATTATTCTCTATTAATCCTTCAGATTGAATTAATCCTACATTAGAATGATATTGAGTGTAATATCCATTTTCATAAAATTCACTTTCGATAGAATCAGAACGATATTTACATGTTCTCATTAATTTATCTTTTTTGTTGAAGAATTTTAATATTCTGTTGGGAAAACTGTCAATGACTTCTAATTCTGCGTATCTGTTTCCATTAGGAAAAAAGTAGGTTGAGTGTGATTTTGGTAATTTTATTTTTAATTGAGGATCAATTTTTAGCCATTCCCCTTTTTTTCCATTTTCTTGATAGAAGACGAAGTTTTCATTTCGGTATTTTTCGTTATGAATATCATCCTTGCAGGAAGAGAAGGTTATTAAGATTATAATAAAATGTTTTATTTTCAATTTTGCAGTCTATTTTTTTTAATGCTCAGTAAATATTGTTCTTTAAGTAAATTGCATCCAATTTTAACGAATTTCTATTATTTAATTCAAACTAAAAAATTGAATCCAAAAACGCTTTAATGCTATTCTGATTTTGTTTAATTAGTTCATCTTTAGCCAATTCAAAATCTTTTTTATTTCGGTTTTGGGAGAGTTTAAACTTGCCTCCCCAAGCGGTAATTGTAATTTTAAAACCCTTTACATAAGGCAGGTATGCATCCATTTTAGGGTTGTCAGGTTCTAGTACATACGCATTATCAGGTTCAAGAAATTCGGTCATATCAATCATGCTTTGCTTTATGGCTTCAGGATTATCAATTTCGGCAACCGTTCCTTTAAGGTGTACTTTTACATAATTCCATGTTGGGAGTTGTTCGGTACTGTAAATACTTGGCGAAATGTAACATTC
This sequence comes from Gaetbulibacter sp. PBL-D1, assembly GCF_050509525.1. Taxonomy (NCBI): domain Bacteria; kingdom Pseudomonadati; phylum Bacteroidota; class Flavobacteriia; order Flavobacteriales; family Flavobacteriaceae; genus Gaetbulibacter; species Gaetbulibacter sp. PBL-D1. Next base: position 2,253 of record NZ_JBNWKB010000011.1, read on the forward strand.
TGGTCCAGAAAAAATAACCGTTACAGCTTGGTTATTCTTAAGTAGTTCGGCTTGCGGATTAAACATATCCAAATGACCAACAAGGGTTTCGTTTTTGTAAATCAATGGTAAATGCGTTATCAAAGGTTCATTGTTTTTTACCGAAATAAGCGTTGCCAAAGGATACTGCTGCATCACAGCAATCATATGTGCTTTACTGTCATCCTGATGTATTTTTGGAGGATAGGACATTACACACCAAATTGTTTTAAATGATGGTCAAGATGCTTATACTGCATTTGTCCCCATTGTTCTGAATTAAACTTACCAAACATAGGGTGTTCAGGCCATTGGGTTTGCGTTTTTTTGGCATGAAACTTATCAATTTCAGCGAGTAACTTTGATTTTTCAGGAGCAAATTCAGTATTAGTCGTAACTACAAATTCTTTAGCTGTTGGTAATCCTTGTTTCCAAGGTTTATCGTTGTATAATGAGGATTTAAACATTGAAAACAACGCACGTTTAAAGGCATTTGGTCTTTCAAGTTTTAACTCGCCTACAGCAACTTGTAATGGAAACTGGCAGTGTGTTAACATTTGTGAGGCATTCATTTTTCCCCATTGTGGCTTGTGAGATGGTGATAATTGTTCTAAACGAGATTTTATTTCTGTAACTGCGTCTTCTGAAAACAATGATTTCATAATAAATTTTTTGAAGGGTTGAATGGATAAAAAATTGCTTCTGAAAGTTACAATATTTATCTTTATGCTATGCAGGAGAAACCCACTTCATTTTCTATAAAGCATTGGAGTCAAGACGACCAACCTAGAGAAAAGCTTCGCGATAAAGGTAAAGCAACGTTAAGCGATGCTGAATTGGTAGCTATATTGATAGGTTCAGGAAATAAAGAAGAAAGTGCTGTAGAGTTGTCTAAACGTATTTTGGCAAGCGTTGGCAATAACTTAAACGAACTTGGAAAACTATCACTCAAACAATTGATGGATTTTAAAGGTATTGGTGAAGCTAAAGCCATTACTATTGCAGCAGCTATGGAATTGGGACGACGACGTAGAGGAGAAGAAGCACTGGAAAGAAAGAAAATTACCTCAAGTATTTCGGTATTTGAATTGATGCAACCTGTTATTGGTGAGTTGCCTCATGAGGAATTTTGGATTGTGTATTTAAACAATTCTAATAAAGTGATTCAGAAGCAACAATTAAGTAAAGGTGGCATTACTGGAACTCTAGTAGATGTACGTTTGGTGATGAAAAATGCGCTGGAGCTTGGTGCTACAGGACTTATTTTAGCGCACAATCATCCATCAGGAACATTAAAACCTAGTGAAGCCGATAAGCAACTTACCCAAAAACTGAAATATGCAGGAGAGAGTTTGGATATAAAAGTGCTAGACCACTTAATTATTACCGAAAAAGCATACTTTAGCTTTGCAGATGAAAATATCTTATAAGTGCTATTAGTTTTCACCCATAAAATAACACCAAGGTTAAGCTATGCTTTTAAGCATATATGCACAAGAATTTTAGGTGTTCCAGTAAGTTTTACCACAACTATTGAAGAGTTTATAGCTCATGAAAGCTTAAAGATTTCGTATGCTAAACAACCGTTGAGCAATGAGATTTTTATAAGAAGTCATGAGCTGTTATTTGAACAAGGACTCAACGATGTAGAAATACACGTGCACGATTGGGATACTACTAAAGCATTTTTTGGTACTTCAGAAAAAAGTAGTTTGCCTTATGATATTTTTGCAGCTACTTTTTACCTGTTAAGTCGCTATGAAGAATATTTGCCGCATGTAAAAGATGAGTACGGACGCTTTTTAGCAAAAGAAAGTTTAGCCTTTAAAAACGGATTTTTACACCAACCTGTAATTGATATTTGGGCATATAAATTTAAAAGTGTGTTGCAAGCTCAATTTCCAGATTTTGAATTTCCAAAGAAGTCGTATTCCATTCAGCCAGTTATTGATGTTCCAATGGCATACTACTTTAGGCAAAAAGGATTGCTACGAACCATTGGCGGAACTTTAGGCGATTTGTTTAGGTTTAAATTCAGGCAGTTTTACCAACGCTATTTAGTGCTTTTTGGATTTCAAAGAGACCCTTATGATACGTTTAAATGGATCATCACTAAGCAAAAACAAACCAAGTTTAAGTTTGTTGTCTTTTTCTTGATAGGCGATTATTCAACCTATGACAAGAATATTAATGTTAATAGAAAGCAGTTTGTGTCGTTGATAAAATCGGTTTCTGATTATTGCAAAGTAGGACTCAAAGCCTCTTATTTTGCATTGGAAGATATTGAAGTGTTGAAAAAGGAAAAGAAAAAAATGGAGTCTATTGTCAATTATGGTTTAGAGGCTTCAAGACATTCGTTTTCTAAATTGAACTTACCAGAATCTTACAGAAACCTTATTGAGCTTGAGGTAAAACAGGATTTCACAATGGGTTATATTAACGAACTGGGTTTTAGAGCAGGAACTTGTACACCTTTTCAGTTTTACGATTTAGACTACGAAGTGCAAACACCTTTGCAAATCAATGCATTTCATTGTATAGATTATGCGTTGCTAAAAAGGCATTCTTTTTTAGATAAAAAACAAGAACTAGAACGTTTAATACAACAGGTAAAGCAAGTAAATGGAACTTTTACACCTGTATTTCATAATTATACCTTTGGCGATGATGTACGCTGGAAAGGATTTAGAGATTTATTTGGTGTAATTTTAGATTCAGTAGATGATGAATAGTAATAGTATTCGACATGTATTTTTTGACCTAGACCATACACTTTGGGACTTTGATAAAAACTCAGCATTGACTTTTGAAAAAATTTTTAAAATACACAATGTTGAGGTTGAAATTGACCGTTTTTTAAAAGTGTATGAGCCTATTAATTTAAGCTATTGGAAGCTTTACCGTGAAGAGCGAATAGATAAGGAAAACCTAAGGTATAAAAGGCTAAAGGATAGTTTTGATAGTATTGAACATACTATTGAAGATGAGGTTATCAATAAACTATCGGTGGATTATATTGAATACTTAACTTCTTTTAACCACTTGTTTCATGATACTTTAGATATTTTAAACTATTTGAAACCAAGGTATAAATTACATATTATCACTAACGGATTTCAAGAAGCTCAAGAAAAAAAGATGAAAGCATCTAATATTCTTCATTATTTTGAAACTGTTACAAACTCTGAAATGGTAGGTGTAAAAAAACCAAACCCATTAATTTTCAATTTTGCTTTGGATCAAGCTAAGGCAAAACCAAATGAAAGTATTATGATAGGAGATAACTATGAAGCCGATATTCTTGGTGCTTTAGATGTTGGGTTAGAAGCCATTTTATATAACATCCACAAACTAGAACCTGAAGCAAACATTAAAGAAGTTGATACCTTATTACAATTAAAAAACTATCTTTAACTATTGTATATAAATATTGAAAACCATTACGTAAGAATGAAATTTTATAAGTCTATATTATTGTTATTGGCAATAGCATGTTTGCCATCACAACTTTTTTCGCAAGAATCTATTAATAGCTATAAGTATGTAGTTATTCCATCTGAATATAATTTCCTAAAAGAAAAAGATCAATACCAATTGAACTCGCTTACCAAGTTTTTGTTTAATAAATACGGTTACACCGCATTTTTTAACGAAGACCAATTTCCTGATGATTTACAGTCTAACAGATGTTTGGCAATGTATGCTGATGTATCAAATGAAAAAGGACTTTTTAAGACTAAGATTAAGATAGACTTAAAAGACTGCAATGGAAGAATTGTATATGAGTCTAAAGTTGGAGAAACCAGAGAAAAGGAATATGCAAAGGCTTATAATTTAGCGTTAAGAGATGCTTTTGAAACATATCAATATCTTGATTATAAGTATGAGCCTAACACTAAAATCACATCAATTTCAACCCAAACACAAGCTGCTGATGTTGTTGCTGTTGAGGAAGTACAGCAGTCAAAAGCTGAAATTGCACGTTTGCAAAAAGAGATTGATGATTTAAAAGAAGCCAAAGAAAGCGCAACAAAAGAACCAAAAGTTGAAGCACAACCAGAGGTTGAAGCGGTTACTAACACTGAACCTACAATTTCAGAACTTACAGAAGTTGATGCACTATATGCACAACCAATAGCTAATGGGTTTCAGGTTGTAGATATGAAACCTAGTGTTGTTATGGTACTTTTAGAAACCAAAAAGCAAAATGTATTTATTGTAAAAGATCAAAATGCAATTGTGTATAAAGAAGATGGGTTTTGGTATTATTCAAGCAATGATGGAAAAACAGTTTCAATTAAAACATTAAATATTAAGTTTTAATAATCGTATTTGTCTTTCCAACGCGATTTTAAAAATTCACGTTGCGCATTTTCCCTACTATTATTACCTGGTTGATATAAGGTAGTGTTTTTTATTTCATCAGGTAAAAACTCATGTGCTGCAAAGTTGTTTTCGTAGTTATGTGCATATTGATAATTATCTCCATAACCTAACTCTTTCATAAGTTTGGTAGGTGCATTTCTTATAGATAGTGGTACTGATAGGTCTCCAGTTTGTTTGACCAATTGTTGCGCATCGTTGATAGCTTGATATGCAGCATTACTTTTAGGAGAAGAGGCTAAATAAGTAGCGCATTGGCTTAAGATAATTCTAGATTCCGGATTTCCAATTACTGAAACCGCTTGAAATGTATTGTTGGCGATTACTAAAGCAGTTGGGTTTGCGTTTCCAATATCTTCACTAGCAAGAATAAGTAATCGTCGTGCAATAAATTTTACATCTTCACCACCTTCAATCATACGTGCTAACCAGTACACAGCTGCATTTGGGTCGCTACCTCTAATAGATTTTATAAAAGCCGAAATAATGTCGTAATGTTGCTCACCAGTTTTGTCATATCTGGCAGTATTGTTTTGTACTTTTTGTTGCACTAAATCATTAGTGATAATTAGCTTTTTATCTGCATCAAAGGCATTTACAATCAGTTCAAAAATATTAAGTAGTTTTCGAGCGTCACCACCAGAAAGGTGTATTAAAGCTTCAGTTTCTTTAAGCTCTATATTGCGTTTTAAGAGTTGTTCATCTTCAGTAATTGCACGATTTAAAAGAGCTTCTAAATCGTCTTTACTAAACGAGTTTAACACATACACTTGGCAGCGAGATAAGAGAGCAGGTATTACTTCAAAGCTTGGGTTTTCAGTAGTTGCTCCTACAAGCGTAACCCAACCTTTTTCAACCGCTTGTAATAATGAATCTTGCTGCGATTTACTAAACCTATGAATCTCATCAATAAACAAAATAGGGTTTTTAGTAGTAAATAAACCACCACTTTGTTTTGCTTTATCAATAACCTCTCTAATGTCTTTAACACCAGAATTTATAGCACTTAGCGTGTAAAACGGTCTGTCAGATTCATTAGCAATAATGTTAGCAAGTGTAGTTTTTCCTATTCCTGGAGGTCCCCAAAATATCATGGAAGGGATTATACCTTGCTTTATTTGCAGTGAAAGTGCTCCGTTTTTTCCAACTAAATGCGTTTGACTAAGGTAGTCTTTTAAGTGTTTTGGTCGTAGACGTTCTGCTAAAGGTTCATTCATAAAGTAAAATTACAAAATTGTAGGTGACAATATTTCATAAAACCTATAAATGGTCAATATTTTGAATATAAAATTTTAAATTTAGTCTATGAGCAATCAGCAACAGTTTAAGTATTCTACAGGAGTGATAGCATATCCTGTCTTTTTTGTTATGTTGCTATGGCTTGTGTTTTGGATGCAAGTGCGCTTTTTTCCTGGTATAAAAAGCTTAGGTGTATATCCATTAACATTAAAAGGACTAAAAGGAATTGTACTAAGTCCCTTTATTCATTCAGATATTGAGCACTTGTACAATAATTCCATTCCGTTGTTTGTGCTTTCAATGGCTTTGTTTTATTTCTACCGAAAAATTTCTTGGAAAGTGATTTTGTACGGTATTTTACTGTCAGGATTAATCACCTGGTGTATTGGTAGACCTGCAAACCATATTGGAGCCAGTGGTTTAATTTATGTGCTTGTAAGTTTTATATTTTTTAAAGGCGTTTTTGCAAGACATTTTAGGCTTGTAGCATTATCACTACTAATCATATTTTTATATGGAAGTATGATATGGTATGTATTTCCTGTTGAAAAGGGCATTTCTTGGGAAGGTCACTTAGCAGGATTAATTACTGGCTTTGTATTTGCTTTAATTTTTAGAAAAGCTATTGCTAAACCAGAAAAGTATGTTTGGCAGCAACCAGAGTATAACGAAGAGGATGATCCTTTTTTAAGACATTTTGATGAAAATGGTAATTTTATTGAACATATAGAATCTGAGATTGAATCTGAAACCAATGTAGATTCAGAGCAAAGGTCAATAAAGGTTGTGTATGACTTTAGGAAGAAAGAAAAAGGTGACGATTAAAGACGTTGCCTAACGGCTTCATATAAAAAAGCACCACAAGCTACTGAAACGTTTAAAGATTCAATTTCTCCAAGAATAGGAAGTTTTGCTTTTTCATCAGCTACTTTCAACACCGAAGGGTTGATGCCTTTACCTTCTGATCCCATGATGATAGCACAAGGTTCGTTAAACGAAACATCATAAATCGTATTATCAGTTTTTTCTGTGGCTGCAATAACTTTAATTCCTGATGCTTGCATATGAAAAACAGCATCTTTTATATGATCTACTTTACAAATTGGGATTTTAAAAATAGCTCCAGCACTTGTTTTTACAGTGTCTCCATTTACAGGAGCTCCGCCTTTTTTCTGGATAATAATTCCTGAAACACCAGTACATTCAGCAGTTCTAATAATGGCGCCAAAATTTCTAACATCGCTAAGTTGGTCTAACAATAAGAATAGTGGCGTTTTACCAGATTCTATAACATTTAGTACCAAGTCTTCAATATCATAAAATGAAATTGGAGCTATTTGAGCTACAGCACCTTGATGGTTCTTTTTGCTTAATCGGTTTAATTTCTCAACAGGAACATAAGACGCGTTCAATCGCTCTTGTCTTATAACTTGCTCCAATTCTGTAAATAAATCTCCTTTTAAACCTTTTTGAAGAAATATTTTATCAATATTCTCACCAGATTTAATAGCTTCTATAATAGCTCTTATGCCGAAAATTGTGGTCTCTTTTTCCATTGGGTCAAAGGTATAAAAAACCAACCTTTAAAAGTAAAAGAGTTAATGGTATTTAAAGAATTATTGCTTTATGACTTTTTTTGTAGTTAGCTTACCATTATCTGTAATATTTAAAAAGTATACTCCAGACTTTAAGTTGTTCAAATCAATACCATTGGTGTTTTTGTTTTGAGCTACTCTCATACCCATGACGTCATATACTTCAATCCTGTCAATAGTCCCTTGGGTTTTAATATTGATTCTGTTTGTTGTTGGGTTAGGGTATACGCTAACAGAGTTTTGCTCAACTTCAGATAAACTAAGAGCTTCACATCCTGATAAATTAGGGTTCAATTCTATAGGGTCTCCAGGTGTTAAATCTCTTCCTGTAAAGGCAGAATAACTTGGAGAGTATCTGGTGGCTCTAAATACTATATTGGGGTTTTCATTAGGATTATCTCCTTGCGATAAAATTCCATTAGAGCTTGAAGGGTTTATGTATTCCCAAACAGTATTTTCGTTAGAATCTATTTCAAAAAAGTATCCTGAATCTCCATCGCAAATTAAAATGTTTCCGTTAGGAAGCATTTGAGCTCCAGATAAAATTCTTGAAAAGAATTCCGTTTCATTATTAGGGTCAGTATATGTGTAATCAGTAGAAGTAGGACCGAATGCTACATTTTGAGAATATGAATAAACACCAGGACTAGTAGTTGGTGGAGTAATTATAAATACTTCAGAAAAACTAGGAGCTCTACCAAATCCATTATTGAATAATATTAATTTTCCAGCATATGGTAATCCCTCAGGAATCCAATGTGGGTAATGCTGACCAAAAAGTTTTCTATCGCTTTCAGTACCATGGTCGTAAGCCTGTGGGTTTCCCCATCGGTAAAGAAAATCACCACCTTTTCCATAAACTCCTCCTGTACTAGAGGCTGCTTGAGCTGTAGTTGTTGAGTGATCTATGATGTAAATTTCATTCATATGTCTAGACGATAATACAATTTGGTCTAAATTCTTATTATACTGAATAGAGTTTATGTGTAACCAGTTTTCGTTACCGCTTAAACCTCCAAGATAGTTAATGTCAAGTTTATTTGGGTTTTCAGAAATTACTCCGTAATTGTCTTTTGTGCTATCAAAATCTTGAACAAGGTGGTCTTTAATATTCCATTCCCATACAATAGTAGCTGAGTTTGTTCCGGATGGTTCAATTTCAATAACTTGCTCGTTTAATAATCTTCCGTTATCTAATTTACTTGGGTCTCTACCAGCTTCAATAGCTTCTTCGCTAGTCATTTCAGTAGCGGCTAGAACCAGTATATTTCCATTATCCATTGGGAAAATATCATGATGCTGTAACATAGTGGTATTAGAATAATCAAATTCCCAAGTTAAATTTCCATCCCAATCAAATTTTTCAATTCTACCACCAGTACCACCAAATTGTATATGCGTATTACCTACATTACAAGCTCTTAATAAAGAACCGTCTTCTAATAGATATACAGAGTTACCAGGAGGGTACTGACTAGTCCATTGGTTTACAACTTCTCCACAGTTGTTTATTAAATAAGTTTCAGTTTGAGCTGTAAAAAGTGTATATCCACCAAATGAGTCTTCAGTATTTAATATAGTACCAACTGTATTTTGAGCTTTGGTAATGATGGATAATAGAAGACATATCAATAAAATTGAGTAGTGTTTTTTCAATAGCATTTTTCTTTTTTTAAAAATTTTCACAAAAATAAGGGTTGAAAAATGATTAAATCTTAAAAAAGCGTGCTAAAAACGTTAAAATATGTTAAATTAAGGAGGTGGTTGTTGTAATGAAAAAGCCCGAAAAATCTAAACTTTTCGGGCTTTTTAGTTGTTTAATATAATGGTTTACAATTACATTGTATCCCAAAATACTTTAGTGGTTTGATCATCACCACCTATAGCAGCAGAAGCCGCTTCGTAATTAACTTGGTTAAGGTTTTGTTCGTTTACAGGATAAGTGTATCTAGTAGGTACAGGTAACTCAGAAATTGCAGCAATATTTAATGCAGGAGCATCATATTTTCTCCATGCTGTCCAAGCTTCAAAGCCTCTGTTATACATTGCTAACCACATTTGGGTACCAATTTTTTGTCTCCAGTCTCCAGCAGCAGTTGTATAAGCAACATCAGGATTGGCTAAATAACCAGTGATGTCCGCTCCCCAATAATCAAAAGAAGCAGTAATAGCTTGGTTGTAGTACATCTCAGCGTCTGCAGGAGTTCCTACAATTGAGCGCTCAGCAGCTTCAGCTAAGTAAAAAGAAACTTCAGCATAATCTAATAAAACTCCTGGAGTAGTAGGTTCGTGCATTGCAGCTCCTACATGAGTGTAATTAGGGAAACTATTGTTCTCTCCATAAGGACCACCAACATAAACACCTGCTCCTAAGTTTTGATCAAAGTAAACTTCTCTTCTAGGATCGCTTAAGTCATTCATAATATCTACTAAAGTGTTAGCAGCAATAAAGTCAGAACGTCCTGATTGAACTAAATCAACCCAAAGAGGGTTAGTGTTAGGTGTAGCGGTTTCATACTGTAATAGTGCATTATCAGCATTTGAAGTAAATACACCAGCGCTTACAGCAGAAGTAATTGTTGACTGAGCTAATCCTGGGTTAACATCGGTTAAACGAATACCAAGCCTTAACTTTAAAGAGTTAGCGAACTTACTCCAAGCAGCAGCATCTCCACCATAAATTTTATCAGCATCAGAAAAACCAGAACCAGAAATATCAGGAATAACAGCGTTAATTCTTTCAATTAAGTTTTCATAAATCACCGTGTCATCATCATATGTTGGTAATGTCACATCGCTTAAAGCATCAGTATAAGGGATGTCTCCAAATGTGTCCACAAGTTGTTGCCAAGTGTATATCATTAAGATTTCAGCTTGAGCAGTTCTTGCTGTTTTTTCAGCGTCTGTCAATTCAGCATCATCAGCAACGATTTCTTTAGTAGTTTTTAAATCTAGTAATACATCTCTATACATTTCAGACCAATGATTTTGAGGAATATTTCTCGTTGTAAAATCATAGTTAGCCTCATCAGTATAGGTGGTTTCTGTCCAGTGTTGACCTAAAAGTCTAAAGATGTTAGTGTTAACATTTGTGCTAGTCATTTGGTCAAACAAACTTTTTACAGCTGCGTTATAAGTAAACTCAGCAGCCACTTGAGTCGGGTTTTTTGGGTCTCTATTGTAATCTTCATATTGGTCATCTGTTTTACAAGACACTAATACTACAAGTGATAGAGCTGTTAAAAATATTTTTTTCATAATTCTTCTTTTTTAAAATTGTAATTTAAGACTTGCTCCTATTTCTCTCATAGTTGGGTAAGAACCAGATTGATATCCTTGGATGTTACCGGAACTTAAACCAGCTTCAGGGTCAGCGTAAGGAACATCTTTATCAATTATCCATAAATTTCTACCAATAATTGAAACTGAAGCTCCTGTAAAAGGAAGTCTGTCTAAAATTTTAGAATCTAAATTATAAGTTAAACTTGCTTCACGTAGTTTAATAAATCCTGCATCATAAACGTGTTGCTTATTAGCAGCTCTTGCATAACCCCAAGGGTTTGCATAAATATTTGCGTTAGCTCTTACTTCGTTAGGAGAACCGTCTGGAGCAACACCAGGTAGTATTATACCACCACTATCAGCACCATAATTTCCAGGAGTACCAGTAACAGCATCTCTAATAGGGTTTCCTAATTCGTTGTTTCCAGCTGAGAAATCATATAATCCCGTTGCATACCCATACCATGTATCAAGAGAGAAAACATCTCCACCTTTTTGCATGTCTATTAAGAAGCTTAAATTGAAGTTTTTGTAAGTGAAGCTGTTGAATAAACCAGCAGTCCATTCAGGGTTGATATCACCAATAACTTCGTTGTTTGTGTCAGATACCATGTAAGTACCAATTCTTGAAGCAGAACCAGTTTGGTTAACAATTGGTTGACCGTTTTCATGGTATACTAAATCTGTACCTCTGATAGTACCGTAAGGTTGCCCAGGAGTAGCGTTAATTGATACACCACCTTGGAAAGAACCAAGCTCTAAGTTATCAATACCATCAGCTAAACTTTCAACTAAACTTGTGTTTTTTGCCCAGTTTAAGTTTACATCCCATCTAAAGTCTTCAGTCTTTAAAGGAGTACCGTTTAATTGTACTTCCCATCCTTTGTTTGATATAGTACCAGCATTAAGTAAAACAGCAGTATACCCAGTTGAGTTAGATACTGGAACTGCTGTAATTTGATCAATGTTTAATGCATCGTAATAGGTTACGTCAAATCCTAAACGTCTGTCTAAGAACTGCATTTCTAAACCTATTTCCCAGTTTTTTTGCTCTTCTGGTCTTAATTCAGGATTATTTAAAATCCCTTGATTTGAAGCTGAGGCTGTTCCTCCAAAAGGAGTGTTCACTGCAAAAGTGTTAAATACTCTGTAAGGAACAGTACCGTTTCCTACAATACCATAGTTAGCACGTAACTTACCAAAGTTTAACCAATCAGCTTTTAAGTAGCGAGTAAAAATCATACTACCTGTTATAGACCAATAATCGTATGTATTATTAGCTTTTGGTAAGCTTGAGTTACGATCAATTCTATATGTACCTTCAATAAATGCAAAATCGTCATAACCTAAACCTGCACGCGCATAAATACCGTCTACCATTTGTACAGCTTCATATTCATCTGGAGCTTCTATTGGGCTAAAAGTGTTTGTTAATGAGTAAAACCCAGGTATATTTAATCCTCCATTAGTTGATGCAAATGTGCTACTATTGTCGTTCCTTCTTAAGTTAGCACCTAAGTTACCATCTAAGTCTAATTTATCAGTTAAGTCTTTATTGAAACTTAAGATGAAGTCATAGTTATATTCTGCTACGTTATTGTTAAATTTACTGTATTTAGATACATTAGCACTTCCTACATTTGTTCTTTCCTCTTGAATCTCGCTATAGGTGTCAAATGTAAATCGTCCTAAAATACTCAACCAGTCATTAATTTCGTAGTTTAAAGCAACATTACCAAAGTATCTATTTCTTTGATCGGTTTCATAGTTCTCATAAAATGTCCAGTAAGGATTATCAGAATAAATTGGAGTTAGGTCAGTTGCTGAGTTGGTGTTCCATGTGATATTCTCACGAGTTGCGAAGTAAGCTTGTTGTTGTTCTCTAACATCAACATTTACTTGCCACCATTGTCTAAATTGTTGCATAACGTTGTTGGCGTCATAACCTGTACCATATCTACCTTTACCATTTGTTTTAGTATAGGTTATAGTTGCTGAAGCGGTTAGTTTATCTGATAAATCATGAGAGCCAGAAAAATTAATTGTATTTCTTTTAATATTACTGTTAGGTAAACCGCCTTCTTGCAACATATTGGTAAATCCTAATCTGTAAGCAGATTTGTCAGTACCTCCATCAATTGATACTGAATTAACAGCTGTTGATGCTGTTTTCCATACATAATTAGGGTCATTAGCTCCTGCAACCCAAGGAGATGCTTGTTGGTAAGTGTCTAACTGTGGAAAAATTGAATTCCATTGAAATACCATTAAGCTAGGGTCAAATTCAGCTCCATAAGAAGCATCTTCAGTAAATGGCGTTGTTAAATCGTCAATTCCATCACCATCAACATCTGCTAAGCCAAAATAACCTGTAGGGTCATCATAATAAGGTCCATAACCAGCACCATATCTTTTTTGGTATACAGGTAATGTTTCTTTATCAACATTTCCTAATGTTAAACTTGAGCTTATTGTAATTCCTAAGCCTTTCTTTTTAGCACCTTTTTTGGTTGTAATCATAATTACACCATTTGATGCTCTAGAACCGTATAAGGCAGATGCAGCAGCACCTTTTAAAACGTTGATAGATTCAATGTCGTCAGGGTTAATGTCTGATGCAGCATTACCATAATCGTAACCACCTCGACCTGTTATTTGATCGCTTGAGTTAGTGTTTCCGTTGTCAATAGGAATACCATCAACAACAAATAGCACTTGGTTGTTGCCTGCGATAGAGCTGCTACCTCTAATAACAACATTTGTTGATCCACCTAAAGTACCAGAAGATTTAATATCTAAACCAGCAACTTTACCTGATAGTGAATTAACAAAGTTTGAACTTTTAATTTTAGATACAGCTTCCCCTTTAACTTCTTGGGTTGCATAACCTAGAGATTTCTTTTCTCTTTCAATACCTAATGCTGTTACTACTACTTCATCAAGTACTGCTGCATCTTCTAACATAGTAACATTAACTGTGTTTGAAGTTCCAACTGTGATTTCTTGGGTTTTTAACCCTACATATGTAAAAGTTAACACGTCACCCGCATTGGCATTGATGGAGTATTTACCATCAAAATCAGTTTGAGTTCCATTTGTTGTGCCTTTTACAATGATATTAACGCCAGGGAGGGGTAAGCCAGATTCGTCTGACACAGTCCCTGAGACTGTTTTTTCTTGTGCAAAAGTTAATTGCACGACAAACGCTAGTAATAGCGTTAGAATTCCACTAAACTTTGTTTTCATATTTAAATTAATTTGAATTAGCCTAAGCCAAAAGTCTTAATAAAAAGTTAATAAAACAATAATATTGTATTAAAATTTTAAAAAAAACCTTATGGTTTTAGCTAAAAGTTTGCGGATAAGCTAATGTGAAGTTTTGAATTAGAAAATTTAAACTTTTGATTTTCGGTTTTACCAACTGAGTAGTTTAGTTTGAATAAACCAGAGTTTGTAAGTAGTCCGAAGCCAAACCCAAAACCAAAAAGTTTTTCTTTTATTAAGTTGAAATTGTCTTCAAAATATGCAGCGTCAATAACACTGTTTACGTAAAGTGTGTTGTTTAGTTGGTAGCGATATTCTGTATTTAAAACAGTGTATAGGTTTGCTGTAAGACTGTTTTCTTCAAATCCTCTAATTGAATTTATTCCACCAAATCGAAATAATTCGTTTTCTAAGTAGGTGTTAGAGTCTAAATAGGCAAAATTTAACCGTGAATAAAAGCTGTTTTTATCATTTAAATTGAAAATTTTAAAGGTGTTTAACTCTACTTTGGTTTGCCTTTCATCTTCACCTTCAGAATTTCTATCTCCCAAACCTAATGTAATGTCGAAGAGAAAATTTGTAGGAAATAATATGTTGTAGTTTTGTGGCCTTGTGTGGATGTAGTTGGCAGTGTAATAATCTGATTTAAAATCAGTAATGGTTGTAACGTTTGAGTTAAGTAAGTTTTCAGATTTTATAGAATTAATTCCTAATGATACTTGATTGTTTGGATTTATCTGATAAAAAAGCTTCGCCTTTTGTGATATATTAATAAATGAAGAATCTCGTTTAAATATATTTAGATTTAAATCTACGCCTAAAGGAGTTCTAAACATATAAGGAAACGTGGTGTTAATGTCAAAAGTTTTTTGTTCGTTTTCATCACTTTTGTAAAGTAGTTTTAAAGACTCTCCATAATTTAAGTTGTTTGTAAGATTTAAATTTAAGTAACCGTCAAATTCAATTTTATTGGTTTCAGTGTTTGTGCCAAAGCCCAAAAAGCCATCAAAAGTGTTGCTTTTTACTTTTTCGATGTATACATATAATATGGTAGAGTCTTTTGTGAATAAAACCTCAGGATCTTTAATTTGATTCGCAAACCTCAAATCGTTAATTACTGAAGATTTATTTTTTATGTCTGAAAGATTAAAAATCTGTCCTTTTTTAATATTAAGGTAGTGTCGTAGATAAGACTTCGGAAACTTTTCGTAACCTTTTACAATAATCTTGTCAATAAATCTTTGACTTTTACTTGATAGTACTAAGTTTGCTGATAGTGTAGAAGTGTCTTTTTTAGAAATCTCATCTAACTGTAAAAAAGAAAACGGATCACCTTGATTAGAAATTTCAGTATTTAGAATGTTTAATGACGCTTCTAAATTGCTGATGTTAACTTCAAAATAATCATCAGTTACAGAGTTAGAAATTAAAGATAATAGTTTTTTGTCGATGACATCTTTGTAATATATATGTATGTAATCGTATTTATTGTTTAAAGAAAACTGAGCAGTGAAGGTTGAGTCGTTAGACTTGTTGAAACCCTTGAGTTTACTCTCAATATATCCAATTGTGTTTAACCTGGTTTTTAGTGTATTAACTTCCTGTAATAAGCTTTGGTAATCATTAAATGTTTTCCTATATAATAATGAATCGATAATGGCAGTTTCATTTTCATTATCACCAATTGCTGATAAATATAACGACTGCGAAAAAAGGTTAGCTGTAAAAAGCAACCAAATCGCAAATAGTAGCAGCAATTTTTTTTCAGGCATAAATAAAAAGATTACCCAAAGCTAACGGATTTTTATCACTAAAAATATGTTTAGCTAAAAATAAATAGGCAACTAATTTAAAATTAATTGATTTACGTTTGAAAAATTAATATTTATTTCTACATTTGCAGCCCTTTAAACAAGGGTTTAATAAAAATTATATAGTAATATATGCCAACAATTTCACAATTAGTACGAAAAGGAAGAGCCAAAATAACCAAGAAGAGTAAATCGGCTGCTTTAGATTCGTGTCCACAAAGACGTGGTGTGTGTACTCGTGTTTACACGACAACTCCTAAAAAACCTAACTCAGCAATGCGTAAGGTGGCAAGGGTTCGTTTAACAAACGGAAACGAGGTTAACGCATACATCGGTGGTGAAGGTCACAATTTACAAGAGCACTCGATAGTATTGGTTAGAGGTGGAAGGGTAAAAGATTTACCAGGTGTTAGATATCACATCGTTCGTGGTGCTTTAGACACAGCAGGTGTTTCAGGTAGAACGCAACGTAGATCTAAGTATGGTGCAAAACGCCCTAAGAAGTAATTAAAAAACTTTAAGAAGAAGACATGAGAAAAAGACAAGCGAAAAAAAGACCGCTTTTACCAGATCCACGTTTTAACGACCAGTTAGTAACTCGTTTTGTTAACATGATGATGTGGGACGGTAAAAAGTCTGTAGCTTTTAAAGTGTTCTATGATGCAATTGATATTGTAGAATCGAAAAAAACAGATGAAGAAAAAACAGCTTTAGAAATTTGGAAAGATGCGTTATCCAACGTTATGCCTCACGTAGAAGTACGTAGTCGTCGTGTTGGTGGAGCTACATTCCAAATTCCAATGCAAATACGTCCAGATCGTAAAGTTTCAACAGCAATGAAATGGCTTATAGGTTATGCTCGTAAGAGAAATGAAAAATCTATGTCACAAAAATTAGCTGCTGAAATTTTAGCTGCTGCTAAAGAAGAAGGAGCTGCTGTTAAGAAAAGAGTTGATACTCACAAAATGGCAGAAGCAAACAAAGCATTCTCACACTTTAGATTTTAATTAAAATGGCAAGAGATTTAAAATATACTAGAAACATAGGAATTGCTGCGCATATTGACGCAGGAAAAACAACAACAACTGAACGTATTCTTTTTTATACGGGTGTGTCTCACAAAATAGGAGAGGTGCATGATGGAGCATCAACTATGGACTGGATGGAGCAAGAGGCAGAGCGTGGTATTACAATTACTTCGGCTGCAACTACTTGTACTTGGCAGTTTCCGTTAGAAAATGCGCAACCAACCCCGGAAACTAAAGGGTATCACTTTAATATTATAGACACTCCAGGTCACGTTGATTTTACGGTTGAGGTAAACCGTTCTTTACGTGTTCTTGATGGGTTGGTGTTCTTATTTAGTGCAGTTGATGGTGTTGAGCCGCAATCTGAAACTAACTGGAGGCTTGCAGATAATTACAAAGTACCACGTATTGGTTTTGTAAATAAGATGGATCGTCAAGGGTCTAACTTTTTAGCAGTATGCCAGCAAGTAAAGGATATGTTAAAGTCTAATGCAGTGCCTATTGTATTAAATATTGGTGACGAAGCCGATTTTAAAGGAATTGTAGACTTAGTAAAAAACCGTGCTATAATTTGGCACGATGATAACTATGGTTCAACTTTTGACGTAGTTGAAATTCCAGATGAACTAAAAGAAGAAGCTCGTAAGTACCGTGCATTACTTATTGAAGAAGTGGCAACTTACGATGAAAACTTATTAGAAAAGTTCATGGAAGATGAAGATTCTATTACAGAAGAAGAAGTGCATGCTGCACTTAGAGCTGCGGTAATGGATATGGCTATTATACCAATGGTATGTGGTTCTTCATTTAAAAATAAAGGGGTTCAGTTTTTATTAGATGCTGTATGTCGTTATTTGCCTTCACCATTAGATAGAGATAATATTGTAGGAACCAATCCTGTTACTGGAGCTGAGGAGTCTCGTAAACCAGATGCAAAGGCACCTTTTTCAGCTTTAGCATTTAAAATCGCTACTGATCCTTTCGTAGGTCGTTTAGCATTCTTTAGAGCTTATTCAGGTCGTTTAGACGCAGGATCTTACATCTTAAATAACCGTTCTGGAAAAAAAGAACGTATATCAAGAATATACCAAATGCACTCTAATAAACAAAACGCTATCGATTTTATTGAAGCAGGAGATATTGGAGCAGCAGTAGGTTTTAAAGATATTAAGACAGGTGATACCATGTCTGATGAAAAACACCCAATAGTATTGGAATCTATGGACTTCCCAGATCCAGTAATTGGTATCGCTGTTGAACCTAAAACTAAAGCCGATGTTGATAAACTTGGTATGGCATTAGGGAAATTAGCAGAAGAAGATCCAACATTTACAGTAAGAACTGACGAAGCTTCAGGACAGACTATTATTTCTGGAATGGGTGAGCTTCACTTAGATATTATTGTTGACCGTCTTAAGCGTGAGTTTAAGGTAGAGGTTAACCAAGGTCAACCACAAGTAGAGTACAAAGAAGCTATTACTCAACGTGCAGAACACAGAGAAGTTTATAAAAAGCAATCTGGTGGACGTGGTAAATTCGCTGATATTGTATTTACTCTTGAGCCTGCAGAAGAAGGTAAAGAAGGTTTAGAGTTTATCTCTGAAATTAAAGGTGGTAATGTTCCTAAAGAATTTATCCCTTCAATTGAAAAAGGATTCAAAATGGCTATGCAAAACGGTCCTTTAGCAGGATACGAAGTTGACGCTATGAAAGTAACTTTAACTGATGGTTCTTACCATGATGTGGATTCTGATCAGCTATCATTCGAATTAGCTGCTAAATTAGGATTCAAAGCTGCTGCAAAAGCTGCAAAAGCTGTAATAATGGAACCTATGATGAAACTAGAAGTAATCACTCCAGAAGAAAATATGGGTGATATAGTAGGTGACCTTAACCGTCGTAGAGGACAAGTAAGTGATATGGGTGACAGAGCAGGAGCTAAAACAGTAAAAGCTGTTGTGCCTTTATCAGAAATGTTTGGATATGTAACAACATTAAGAACATTGTCTTCAGGACGTGCGACATCAACAATGGAATTTTCACACTATGCTGAAACTCCTTCAAACATTTCAGAAGAAGTAATCAAAGCAGCTAAAGGCGTAGAAGCTTAAAACTAAAAGAAAATGAGTCAGAAAATTAGAATAAAATTAAAGTCTTACGATCACAATTTAGTTGACAAGTCTGCTGATAAGATTGTAAAAACAGTAAAAAGTACTGGAGCTGTTGTAACAGGACCAATTCCGTTACCAACACATAAAAAGATTTTCACTGTGTTACGTTCACCACACGTAAACAAGAAGTCAAGAGAACAATTCCAATTAAGTTCTTACAAGAGATTATTGGATATTTACTCTTCATCTTCAAAAACAATTGATGCTTTAATGAAGCTTGAATTACCAAGTGGAGTTGAAGTTGAGATTAAAGTGTAAGTGAACACAAACATGTCCTAAGCTGCGAGCGAGGGAAAAACGGTTAAAAATACAATTCAAGGCTGAAACGTATTTTTCAGCCTTGAGTTTTAATAAATAGAATAGTAATAATTAATAATTAATAAATATGTCTGGGTTAATAGGAAAAAAAATCGGTATGACCAGCATCTTTGATGAAAACGGGAAAAACATTCCTTGTACAGTAATTGAAGCAGGTCCATGTATCGTTACCCAAGTCAGAACCGAAGAGGTTGACGGGTACAATGCCCTTCAACTTGGTTTCGATGACAAGACAGATAAAAGTGCTACTAAAGCTGAATTAGGTCATGCTAAGAAAGCTGGTACTTCTGTTAAAACTAAAGTCGTAGAATTCCAAGGATTTGAAGGAGATTACAAATTAGGTGATGCAATTACTGTAGAGCACTTTATTGAAGGTGAGTTTGTAGATATTGCTGGTACATCTAAAGGAAAAGGATTCCAAGGTGTTGTAAAACGTCATGGTTTTGGTGGAGTTGGTCAAGCAACGCATGGTCAGCACAACCGTTTAAGAGCTCCAGGTTCTATTGGTGCAGCTTCTTATCCTGCGAGAGTATTCAAAGGAATGAAGATGGCCGGAAGAATGGGTGGCGAAAAAGTGAAAGTTGAAAATTTAAGAGTGTACAAAGTAGTTCCAGAAAAGAACTTACTAGTTGTAAAAGGATGTGTTCCTGGACACAAAAACTCTTATGTAATCATTGAGAAATAATGAAAGTAGCAGTTTTAGATATAAACGGAAAAGACACAGGTAGAAAAGCAGAGCTTTCTAAAGATGTGTTCGCTATTGAGCCTAACAACCATGCTGTTTACTTAGACGTTAAGCAATATCTTGCTAACCAACGTCAAGGAACGCACAAGGCTAAAGAAAGAGCAGAAATTGCAGGAAGTACACGTAAGATTAAAAAACAAAAAGGTACTGGTACTGCAAGAGCAGGTAGTATCAAGTCTGGTGTATTTAAAGGTGGTGGACGTATGTTCGGACCAAGACCAAGAAACTACAGCTTCAAATTAAATAAAAACTTGAAGCGTTTAGCAAGAAAATCTGCTTTAACAATGAAAGCTAATGATAAAGATATCGTTGTTTTGGAAGACTTCAATTTTGATGCTCCAAAGACGAAAAACTTTACAGCAGTACTGAAAGCATTAGACATACAAGACAAAAAATCGTTGTTTGTGTTGGGTGCTTCAAATAATAATGTATATTTGTCATCACGAAATTTTAAAGGGTCTGAAGTTGTAACTAACTCAGAATTAAACACTTATAAAATTTTAAACGCAAATAAATTAGTTCTTTTAGAGAGTTCTCTAGAAGAAATTGAGTCGAATTTAAGTAAATAAGAAAACCATGAGTATCTTAATTAAACCTATTATCACTGAAAAAGCGACAACTAATAGTGAGTTAAACAACTGCTTTAGTTTCCAAGTGAATACAAAGGCGAACAAGGTAGAAATCAAAAAAGCAGTTGAAGCTGCTTATGGAGTTTCTGTTGAAAAAGTTCGTACTATAAATGTCCGTCCAGATAGAAGAACCCGTTACACAAAAACAGGTATTCAACATGGTAAAACAAATGCAATTAAAAAAGCAATTGTACAACTGGCGGAAGGTGAGACTATTGATTTATACAGTAACATGTAATTAGACGAAAATGTCAGTAAGAAAATTAAAACCGATCACATCAGCTCAGCGTTTTAGAGTAGTAAATGGATTTGACGCCATCACTACTGATAAGCCGGAGAAAAGTTTACTTGCTCCGAACAAAAGATCTGGTGGTAGAAACAGTCAAGGAAAAATGACCATGCGCCATATTGGTGGAGGTCATAAGAAGAAGTATCGTATCATTGATTTTAAACGTAACAAAACTGGAATTCCAGCTGAAGTTAAAACAATTGAATACGATCCAAACAGAACAGCTTTTATCGCGTTATTGAACTACCAAGACGGAGAAAAAAGATACATCATTGCTCAAAACGGTCTACAGGTTGGACAAAACATTGTTTCGGGTAGAGAAGGTATCGCTCCTGAAATTGGTAATGCAATGCCTTTAAGCCAAATTCCTCTTGGTACTATTATCTCTTGTATAGAGTTACGTCCAGGTCAAGGAGCGGTTATGGCAAGAAGTGCAGGAGCGTTTGCTCAATTAATGGCAAGAGACGGAAAATTTGCAACTATTAAATTACCATCAGGTGAAACACGTTTAGTACTTGCAGATTGTATGGCAACAATAGGTGTTATATCAAACTCTGACCACCAATTGTTAGTATCTGGTAAAGCAGGTAGAACACGTTGGTTAGGAAGAAGGCCTAGAGTAAGACCAGTAGTAATGAACCCAGTTGATCACCCAATGGGTGGTGGAGAAGGACGTTCGTCTGGTGGACACCCAAGATCTAGAAATGGTATTCCAGCTAAAGGTTATAGAACACGTTCTAAAACCAAAGCGAGTAACAAGTATATTGTAGAACGTAGAAAGAAATAATTGAGATAATATGGCACGTTCATTAAAAAAAGGACCTTACATACATTATAAATTAGAAAAGAAAGTTGCAGAAAACGTAGCTTCAAATAAAAAGACTGTTATTAAAACTTGGTCTAGAGCATCAATGATTTCACCAGATTTCGTAGGGCAGACTATAGCTGTACACAACGGTCGTCAATTTGTACCAGTTTATGTAACTGAAAATATGGTAGGTCATAAATTAGGAGAATTTTCACCAACACGTTCGTTTAGAGGACATGCAGGTGCAAAAAATAAAGGTAAAAAATAAGTAGAGCTATGGGAAGTCGTAAAAAACAAATGGCAGATGCTATAAAGGAAGACAGAAAACAAGTTGCTTTTGCAAAGTTGAACAACTGTCCAACCTCACCAAGAAAAATGCGTTTAGTTGCAGACTTGGTTAGAGGTCAAAAAGCTGAGAAAGCTCTTCAAATTTTAAGGTTTAGTTCAAAAGAAGCATCTCGTCGCTTAGAGAAGTTATTGTTATCTGCAATAGCTAACTGGCAAGCAAAAAACGAAGATGCAAGTATTGAGGACGCAAACCTATTTGTAAAAGAGATCAGAGTTGATGGAGGATCTATGTTAAAAAGATTACGTCCAGCACCTCAAGGTCGTGCACACAGAATTAGAAAACGTTCAAATCACGTAACAGTTGTGATTGGAGCATTAAATAACACACAAAGCTAAGATAGAGGTATGGGACAAAAAACAAATCCAATCGGAAATCGCTTAGGAATCATCAGAGGATGGGAATCTAACTGGTATGGTGGAAACGATTATGGAGACAAACTTGCTGAAGACGACAAAATCAGAAAGTACATCCATGCACGTTTATCAAAAGCTAGTGTGTCTAGAGTAATTATTGAGCGTACACTTAAACTTGTAACCGTTACTATCACTACTGCAAGACCTGGTATTATTATCGGGAAAGGTGGTCAAGAGGTAGACAAGTTAAAAGAAGAGCTTAAGAAAATTACAGATAAGGAAGTTCAATTGAACATCTTCGAAATTAAGAGACCTGAATTAGATGCATTCTTAGTAGGATCAAGCATTGCACGTCAAATTGAAAATCGTATTTCTTACCGTCGTGCAATAAAAATGGCTATTGCTGCTGCTATGCGTATGAATGCTGAAGGAATCAAGATTCAAATTAGTGGTCGTTTAAACGGAGCTGAAATGGCACGTAGCGAGCATTACAAAGAAGGTAGAATTCCATTATCAACATTTAGAGCCGATATTGACTATGCTTTAGTTGAAGCTCATACTACTTACGGTAGATTGGGAATTAAAGTATGGATCATGAAAGGTGAAGTATATGGTAAAAGAGAACTTTCTCCACTTGTAGGGTTGTCTAAAAAACAAGGTAAGTCTGGTGGAGGACGTGGTGGGAACAATAAATCTCGTCGCAGAAAGTAATTTTTAAAGTAAAAGAAAATGTTACAACCGAAAAAAACAAAATTTCGTAAAGTCCAAAAAGGACGTATGAAAGGAAATTCCGGAAGAGGACACCAGTTATCTAATGGAATGTTTGGTATAAAATCACTCGATTCGAATTTCTTAACATCACGTCAAATAGAAGCAGCTCGTATTGCCGCAACACGTTACATGAAAAGAGAAGGGCAACTTTGGATTAAAATATTTCCAGACAAGCCTATAACAAAGAAACCTCTTGAAGTACGTATGGGTAAAGGTAAAGGTTCTGTAGAATATTGGGTAGCTGTGGTAAAACCAGGAAGAGTTTTATTTGAAGTTGGAGGTGTGCCTTTAGAAACTGCTAAAGAAGCATTACGTTTAGCAGCTCAAAAGTTACCAGTTAAAACAAAGTTTATAATAGCTCGAGATTACGAGGCTTAATAGTAGTATTATGAAGCAATCAGAAATTAAACAGCTATCAACGGCTGAGTTACAAGAAAAACTTGGTGAGACACAAAAGAGTTATGCTGACCTAAAAATGGCTCACGCAGTATCTCCTTTAGAGAATCCAATCCAGTTACGAAACGTAAGACGTTCAGTAGCTAGAATCGCAACTGAATTAACTAAAAGAGAAATACAATAATTGTATTCCGCTGAAAGATGGAAAAAAGAAACTTAAGAAAAGAACGTATAGGAGTTGTTACAAGTAACAAAATGCAGAAATCAATTGTGGTATCTGAGGTTAAAAAAGTAAAACATCCTATGTATGGAAAATTCGTGTTAAAAACGAAAAAATACGTTGCACACGATGAGACAAACGACTGTAACATTGGAGATACAGTAAAGATCATGGAAACAAGACCTTTAAGTAAATCTAAATGTTGGAGATTAGTAGAAATAATTGAAAGAGCGAAGTAATTATGGTACAACAAGAATCAAGATTAAAAGTAGCTGATAACACTGGAGCAAAAGAAGTATTAACAATACGTGTTCTAGGTGGAACCAAAAGAAGATATGCTTCTATTGGTGACAAAATAGTAGTTTCAGTAAAAGACGCAACTCCTAACGGAAACATTAAAAAAGGAGCAGTATCAACAGCTGTTGTTGTGCGTACAGTAAAAGAAGTAAGACGTCCAGACGGATCTTATATCAGATTTGACGATAACGCTTGTGTACTTTTAAATCCGCAAGGAGAAATGAGAGGAACACGTGTTTTTGGACCTGTTGCTAGAGAACTTCGTGATAAACAATTCATGAAAATTGTATCATTAGCACCAGAAGTGCTTTAATTGATAAACAAGATGACAAAGCTTAAAATAAAATCAGGAGATACAGTACAAGTAATCGCTGGAGATCACAAAGGATCTGAAGGGAAAGTACTTAAAGTATTTATCGATAAAAACAAGGCCATCGTAGAAGGTGTAAACATGGTAAAGAAACACACTAAACCAAGTGCACAAAACCCTCAAGGTGGTATCGTAGAAAAAGAAGCACCAATTCATATCTCTAACTTGTCACTTTTAACAAGTAAAGGTGAACCAACAAGAGTAGGATATAAAATGGAAGGTGATAAGAAAGTAAGATTTTCTACAAAATCTAATGAAGTAATATAATTATGGCTTACATTCCAAGATTAAAACAAGAGTACAAGGACAAAATAGTTTCTGCTCTTACAGAAGAATTCGGTTATAAAAATGTAATGCAAGTTCCAAAACTTAAAAAGATTGTAATCTCTAAAGGTGTTGGAGCAGCAGTAGCAGATAAAAAATTAATTGATCACGCTGTTGAAGAATTAACAAAAATATCTGGTCAAAAAGCTGTTGCAACTTTATCTAAAAAAGACGTTGCATCATTCAAATTACGTAAAGGAATGCCAATAGGTGCTAAAGTTACACTTAGAGGTGAGCAAATGTATGAGTTTTTAGACCGTTTAATTACTTCAGCTTTACCACGAGTTAGAGACTTTGATGGTATTAAAGCTACAGGATTTGATGGTAGAGGTAACTACAACTTAGGAGTTACTGAGCAAATCATTTTCCCTGAGATTGATATTGACAAGATCAACAGAATTTCTGGTATGGATATTACTTTCGTAACATCTGCAGACACAGATAAAGAAGCACAATCGTTATTAACTGAATTAGGATTACCTTTTCAAAAGAACTAAGATATGGCTAAAGAATCAATGAAAGCCCGTGAGGTGAAAAGAGCAAAAACGGTAGCAAAATATGCTGAAAAACGTAAAGCTTTAAAAGAAGCTGGAGACTACGAAGCATTACAAAAGTTACCAAGAAATGCATCACCTGTACGTATGCACAACCGTTGTAAATTAACAGGAAGACCAAAAGGATACGTACGTACATTTGGAATTTCTCGTGTAATGTTACGCGAAATGGCTAACAAAGGCTTAATACCAGGAGTTAAAAAAGCAAGTTGGTAAACAAAGAATTATAAATTGGTTTGAAGTTCGAAAACTAATTTTCGAAAACCAAAACCGCAAATTAATATAAATGTATACAGATCCAATCGCAGATTATCTAACGAGAGTTAGAAATGCAGTAAAAGCTAACCACAGAGTGGTTGAGATACCTGCATCTAATCTAAAAAAAGAAATTACTAAAATATTATTCGATCAAGGATATATTTTAAGTTACAAGTTTGATGACTCTACAGTACAAGGAACTATTAAAATAGCTCTTAAGTACAATAAAGAGACTAAAGAACCTGTAATCAAGAAAATTCAAAGAATAAGTAAACCAGGTTTACGTAAATACGCAAGTGCTAACGAAATGCCAAGAATCCTTAACGGTCTTGGAATTGCAATTGTTTCAACATCTCACGGTGTATTAACAGGAAAACAAGCGCAAAGAGAAAACGTTGGTGGAGAATTATTGTGTTACGTTTACTAATTTAAAACAGAAAGAACATGTCAAGAATAGGTAATAACCCAGTAACTATCCCACAAGGAGTTACAGTAGAAGTTAAAGACAATGTAATTACTGTAAAAGGTAAATTAGGTGAATTAACTCAAGAATTTTCAGACGTAGATATAGCTGTTGAAGAAGGAAGCGTACAAGTAACGCGTTCAACAGATAAAAAAGACCAAAGAGCAAAACATGGTCTTTACAGAGCTTTAATCAACAACATGATTAAAGGTGTATCTGAAGGATGGACAAAAGAACTAGAATTGGTAGGTGTAGGTTATAGAGCATCTAACCAAGGACAAAAATTGGATTTAGCTTTAGGATTTTCTCACAACATTATTTTGGATTTAGCTCCAGAAGTAAAAGTAGAGACAATCTCTGAAAAAGGAAAAAACCCAATCGTAAAATTAACATCTCACGACAAACAATTGGTAGGACAAGTAGCAGCGAAAATTCGTGCATTTAGAAAACCAGAACCTTACAAAGGAAAAGGAATTAAGTTTGTAGGAGAAGTATTAAGAAGAAAAGCAGGTAAATCAGCTTAATAGTTTAGTTATGGCATTAACAAAGAATCAAAAAAGATTAAGAATAAAAAGCAGAATTCGTAAGGTAGTTTCAGGAACTGAATCTAGACCACGTTTAGCTGTATTTAGAAGTAATAAAGAAATTTATGCTCAAGTTGTGGATGATGTAACAGGTAAAACTATCAGTGCTGCATCTTCAAGAGACAAAGACATTAGTTCTGCAAAAGGTACTAAAACAGAAATTGCAGCCTTAGTTGGTAAAGCAGTAGCTGAAAAAGCATTAAAAGCAGGTGTAGAAACTATCTCTTTTGACAGAGGTGGATATCAATATCACGGAAGAGTAAAATCGTTAGCAGAAGGTGCTAGAGAAGGCGGACTAAAATTTTAAGACATTATGTATCAAAAATATAAAAACGCAGAATTAGTAAAACCAGGTGGATTAGATCTTAAAGATCGTTTAGTTGGTGTACAAAGAGTTACAAAAGTAACTAAAGGTGGTAGAGCATTTGGTTTTTCAGCTATCGTAGTAGTAGGTGATGAAGCAGGTGTAGTAGGACATGGTTTAGGAAAATCTAAAGATGTTGCTACCGCAATTGCAAAAGCAGTTGAAGACGCAAAGAAAAACTTGGTTAGAATACCAATCATCAAAAAAACTTTGCCACACGAGCAAAAAGGTAAATTTGGTGGAGCTAGAGTAAACATCATTCCTGCTGCTCCTGGTACAGGAGTAATTGCTGGTGGAGCTGTAAGAACAGTTCTTGAAGCAGTAGGTGTACATGATGTATTATCTAAATCTCAAGGATCTTCTAACCCTCACAACGTTGTTAAAGCTACTTTTGATGCTTTATTACAATTAAGAAGTGCTGACACAGTTGCTAAGGATAGAGGAATATCATTAGAAAAAGTATTTAACGGTTAATCTTAAGGAAGATGGCAAAGATCAAAGTAACAAAAGTAAAAAGTACAATCAATCGTACTCAAACCCAAAAGAGAACTTTAGAGGCTTTAGGTTTAAAAAGAATCGGTCAGGTTGTAGAACATGATGCCACTCCAAATATCGTTGGTATGGTTAATAAAGTTAAACA
The DNA here is from genome assembly GCF_050509525.1 of Gaetbulibacter sp. PBL-D1. NCBI lineage: Bacteria > Pseudomonadati > Bacteroidota > Flavobacteriia > Flavobacteriales > Flavobacteriaceae > Gaetbulibacter > Gaetbulibacter sp. PBL-D1. The sequence continues at coordinate 29,776 of NZ_JBNWKB010000011.1, forward strand.
TTTAGTTTCTGTTGAAGAAACAAAATAATAAGACATAAAAATGGACTTAAGTAATTTAAAACCAGCTGAAGGCTCAGTTAAAAATCAAGGAAAAAGAGTAGGTAGAGGACAAGGTTCTGGAAAAGGTGGTACTGCAACACGTGGTCACAAAGGAGCAAAGTCTCGTTCTGGATATTCTAAAAAACTTGGTTTTGAAGGTGGACAAATGCCACTTCAAAGACGTGTGCCTAAATTCGGATTTACTAACATCAACCGTGTAGAATATCAAGGTGTAAATCTTGATACATTACAACAATTGGTTGACGATAAGAAGATAAAAGATACTATAGATTTTGAAACGCTAGTACAATTACGTTTGGCTGGTAAAAACGATTTAGTAAAAATATTAGGTCGTGGAGAATTAAAATCTAAATTAAAAGTATCTGCTCATAAATTTACTGCTTCAGCAAAAGCTGCTATTGAAGCTGCAGGAGGAGAAGCTGTAACTTTATAAGATTATTATAAGTATGAAATTTATAGACACTATAAAAAATGTTTGGAAAATAACGGAACTAAAAGACCGAATCATGTTAACACTTGGTTTGCTTTTAGTTTACCGTTTTGGTGCACAAATTGTGCTTCCAGGTATTGACTTTACTAAATTATCAGGATTACAAGGAGATGCTGCCGAAGGTGGATTAATTTGGTTAATCAATGCGTTTACTGGTGGAGGTTTTTCTAACGCATCAGTATTTGCCCTAGGTATTATGCCTTATATCTCTGCTTCTATTGTAGTGCAGTTAATGGGAATAGCAATTCCTTATTTACAAAAACTTCAAAAAGAAGGAGCAAGTGGTCAAAAGAAAATCACTCAAATAACCCGTTGGTTAACAATAGGTATCTGTTTGGTTCAAGCACCAGGATATTTAGCAAGCTTACCATCATTAACAGGAGTTAACTCAACAAGTGCACTTTTAGTTAATGGTTTTTCTCCAACTACATTTATGATTTCTTCAGTAATAATATTAGTTACTGGATGTATTTTTGCAATGTGGTTAGGTGAAAAAATTACTGATAAAGGTATTGGTAATGGTATTTCATTATTAATTATGGTAGGTATTATAGCTACTTTACCACAATCATTTTTACAAGAGTATGCGGCTAGAGTAACACAATCTAATGGAGGTTTAATTATGATTTTAATTGAGCTTGTTATTTGGTTGTTAATTATACTAGGCTCAGTAATGCTAGTTATGGCAGTACGTAAAATTGCAGTGCAATATGCAAGACGTACAGCTACAGGTGGATACGAAAAAAATGCATTTGGCTCTAGACAGTTTTTACCATTAAAGTTAAACGCTTCAGGAGTTATGCCAATCATCTTTGCTCAAGCTATCATGTTTGTGCCAAGTTTAATTGGTAAATCATTTGGATCAGGAGAAGTAGGTACATGGATGCAAACACAGTTTTCTGATATTTTCGGATTTTGGTACAACCTAGTATTTGCACTCTTAATTATAGTGTTTACATATTTTTATACAGCTATTACAGTACCAACAAACAAAATGGCTGACGACTTAAAACGAAGCGGAGGTTTTATTCCAGGTATTAGACCAGGAACTGAAACTTCTGAGTATTTAGATAAAATAATGTCTCAAATAACTTTACCAGGATCATTATTCTTAGCATTAATAGCTGTGTTCCCAGCAATTATTGTAAAGCTTATGGACGTACAAGCTGGTTGGGCATTGTTTTTTGGAGGAACGTCATTATTGATTATGGTAGGAGTTGCAATTGATACCATGCAACAAGTAAATTCTTACTTGTTGAATAAACACTATGATGGCTTGATGAAAACAGGTAAAAATAGAAAAGCAGTAGCTTAAAACTATATACTATGGCAAAACAAGCAGCAATAGAACAAGACGGAACAATAATAGAAGCATTATCTAATGCGATGTTTCGTGTTGAATTAGAAAATGGTCATATTGTGACTGCACATATATCTGGTAAAATGCGTATGCATTATATTAAGTTGTTACCAGGAGACAAAGTAAAATTAGAAATGAGTCCTTACGATTTAACAAAGGCTCGTATAACCTATAGATACTAATACGATGAAAGTAAGAGCATCAGTTAAAAAAAGAAGCGCTGATTGTAAATTAGTGCGTAGAAAAGGTAGACTTTACGTAATTAACAAAAAGAATCCTAGATTCAAACAAAGACAAGGATAATTATGGCAAGAATTGCAGGTGTAGACATACCAAAACAGAAAAGAGGAGTAATCTCTTTAACTTATATCTACGGAGTAGGTAAAAGTAGAGCAAAAGAAATTTTGGCAACGGCTAAAGTTGATGAAAGCACAAAAGTACAAGATTGGACAGATGATCAAATTGGAGCAATCCGTGACGCTGTTGGAACTTATACTATCGAAGGTGAATTGCGTTCTGAAACTCAATTAAACATTAAGCGATTAATGGATATTGGATGTTACAGAGGTATTCGTCACAGATCTGGGCTTCCATTAAGAGGTCAACGTACAAAGAACAACTCTAGAACTAGAAAAGGTAGAAGAAAAACCGTTGCTAACAAGAAGAAAGCAACTAAATAATAACAAGACAGTAGTCATTAGTAATTAGACGTTAGATGAATCTGTTCGAAATCGAAAGGTTTAGGATTCTAACAACTAAAAGCTAACAACTAGAAACTAAAAAATATGGCAAAGTCAAGTACTAAAAAACGTAAAGTAATAGTAGATGCAATTGGAGAAGCGCACATTGCTGCATCTTTCAATAACATCATTATCTCTTTAACAAACAAAAAAGGTGACGTAATTTCATGGTCATCTGCAGGTAAAATGGGATTCAGAGGTTCTAAAAAGAACACTCCATACGCTGCACAATTAGCTGCTGAAGATGCTGCAGGAGTAGCAAAAGAAGCTGGATTAAAGAAAGTGAAAGTGTTTGTTAAAGGTCCTGGAAATGGTAGAGAATCTGCAATTAGATCTATTCACAACTCTGGTATTGAAGTATCAGAAATCGTAGATGTTACTCCATTACCACATAATGGATGTCGTCCACCAAAACGTAGAAGAGTTTAATTTATATTTTGAAGAATTAATATCAACTGTTTTTTATAGTTGATATTAATTTTTTATATGTAAATTTGCAAACTGAAAAATTTTAAACAAGTATCAACGAGAGATTCACGTTTATCGAAGGATAAGATTAAGACCTTAATTCATAAACACTCTCATAATTTAATTTAAAAATGGCAAGATATACTGGTCCTAAAACTAAAATAGCTCGTAAATTTGGTGAAGCTATTTTTGGAGATGATAAAGCTTTTGAAAAAAGAAATTATCCTCCAGGTCAACATGGTGCAAACAAGCGTCGTGGAAAAAAATCTGAATACGCTATCCAATTAATGGAGAAGCAAAAAGCTAAATACACTTATGGTATTTTAGAAAAGCAATTCAGAAACATGTTCAAAAAAGCAACTGCTGCTCCAGGAATTACTGGTGAGGTGTTGTTACAACTTTGTGAGTCTCGTTTAGACAACGTAGTTTACAGAATGGGAATGTCTCCTTCACGTAGTGGAGCTAGACAATTAGTATCTCACAGACACATTACTGTTAACGGAAATATCGTAAACATTCCTTCTTACCAATTAAAAGCAGGAGATGTTGTGGCAGTAAGAGAAAAATCAAAATCTTTAGAAGCAATCCAAAATTCATTAACAAACTCTAGTCATGTTTATGAGTGGATTACATGGAATAACGACACTAAACAAGGAACATTTGTATCTGTTCCTGCAAGAGTTCAAATTCCTGAGAACATCAACGAGCAATTCATCGTCGAATTATATTCTAAATAATAAATTAAACATATTGGTATTTAGCCAAAGGATTTATTAGACGTCTTCAAGCTTTTAAATCGCGCAACTAAATAACAATTAAAACGAAGAACACTATGGCAATATTAAATTTTCAAAAGCCTGACAAAGTAATCATGATCGATTCTACTGATTTTGAAGGCAAATTCGAATTCAGACCACTAGAACCAGGTTATGGACTAACAGTAGGAAACGCTTTAAGAAGAGTTTTATTATCTTCTTTAGAAGGTTTCGCAATCACATCTGTAAGAATAGAAGGTGTAGATCACGAGTTTTCTACAATTGCAGGTGTAGTTGAAGATGTAACAGAAATGATTTTGAACTTAAAGCAAGTAAACTTTAAGCGTCAAATAGATGAAATCGATAATGAGTCTGTTTCAATCTCAATTTCTGGTCAAGAGCAAATAACAGCTGGAGATTTCCAAAAGTTTATTTCAGGTTTCCAAGTACTAAACAAAGACTTAGTGATTTGTAACTTAGATCCTAAAGTAAGCATCAATATGGAAATCACTATTGAAAAAGGTAGAGGATATGTTCCTGCTGAAGAAAACAAAAAAGCTTCTGCACCTATTGGAACTATCTTTACTGACTCAATATATACGCCAATAAAAAACGTGAAGTACAGTATAGAAAACTTCCGTGTTGAGCAAAAAACCGATTACGAAAAATTAGTTTTTGAAATCATCACAGACGGTTCTATTCATCCTAAAGATGCATTAACTGAAGCGGCTAAGATATTAATTCACCACTTCATGTTATTCTCTGATGAGCGTATAACTCTTGAGGCTGACGAAATTGCTCAAACTGAAACTTATGATGAAGAATCACTTCACATGAGACAGTTATTAAAAACTAAATTAGTTGATATGGATCTTTCTGTACGTGCCTTAAACTGTTTAAAAGCAGCAGAGGTTGATACATTAGGAGATTTAGTATCATTCAACAAAAATGATTTAATGAAGTTCCGTAACTTCGGTAAAAAATCTTTAACAGAGCTAGAAGAATTAGTAAATGTTAAAGGTCTTAACTTCGGAATGGACTTAAGCAAATACAAATTAGATAAAGATTAATCATATTTTGCTCTCCTTAGATTTACTCTTTGGATTTGGTAGCAAGATGATAAAACAAAAGTCATGAGACACGGAAAGAAATTTAATCATTTAGGTAGAAAAACTGCCCACAGAAAAGCAATGTTAGCTAATATGGCATGTTCTTTAATAGAGCACAAACGTATTAACACTACAGTAGCTAAAGCTAAAGCGTTAAAACAATTTGTTGAGCCTTTAGTAACTAAATCTAAAGAAGATACTACTCATAACAGACGTATTGTGTTTTCTAGATTAAGACAAAAAGAGGCTGTGGCAGAATTATTTAGAGATGTTGCTGCTAAGGTAGGTGATCGTCCAGGTGGATATACAAGAATTATTAAGCTTGGTAACCGTCTTGGTGATAACGCTGATATGGCAATGATAGAATTAGTTGATTACAATGAAATCTACAATGCTGACAAGCCTAAGAAAAAATCTACTCGTAGAAGTAGAAGAGGTGGTAGCAAAGCAGCTGCAGCTCCTGTTGCAGAAACTAAGGCTACTAACGAAGAAGAATAAATGTTAATAAGCATTTGAAATATTAAAGGATAAACATTTTAGTTTATCCTTTTTTTTATGCAATTTTGCGAAACTTTTAGAATCTATGAAGTATAATAAAAGAGAAAAAGCACTAATATTACTAGCAGACGGAACCATATTCTATGGAAAATCAATAGGGAAAAAAGGTACTGCATTTGGAGAGGTTTGCTTTAACACTGGTACTACAGGCTACCAAGAAATATTTACCGATCCATCTTATTTCGGACAATTAATGGTGACTACCAATGCGCACATTGGTAATTATGGAACACTTTCTGAAGAAGTGGAGTCTAATTCCATTAAAATATCAGGTCTAATTTGTAAAAATTTCAGTTTTAACTATTCAAGACCTGCAGCTGATGATTCACTCGAAAATTTCTTTGAGAAGCATAATGTATTGGCTATATCTGATGTAGATACAAGAGCTCTTGTAAGCTATATCAGAGACAATGGAGCTATGAATGCTGTAATTTCTACTGAGGTTGATAATATTGAAGACCTTAAAAAACAACTAGCAGATGTACCAAATATGAATGGTTTAGAGTTGGCTTCTAAAGTATCTACTAAAGAACCATATTATTTTGGTAACGAAAATGCTACGTATAAAATAGCAGCTTTAGATATTGGAATTAAAACTAATATCCTTAGAAATTTAGCTAAAAGAGATGCCTATATTAAGGTATTTCCTTACAATTCGACTTTTGAAGAGTTAGAAGCATTTAAACCAGATGGCTACTTCTTATCTAATGGACCAGGAGATCCTGAGCCATTGGTTGAAGCACAAAATTTGGCTAAAGAAATCATTAAACGTAACCTTCCGCTATTTGGTATTTGTTTAGGACACCAAGTAATTGCGTTAGCAAACGGAATTTCTACTTATAAAATGCACCATGGACATAGAGGTATTAATCATCCTGTAAAGAACCTTATTACAGGTAAAGGAGAGATTACGTCGCAAAATCATGGTTTTGCTATCAATAGAGAAGAAACTGAAAATCATCCAGATATTGAGATTACTCATTTGCATTTAAATGATGATACTGTAGCAGGTATTAAAATGAAGAGTAAAAACTGTTTTTCAGTTCAATATCATCCAGAAGCAAGTCCTGGACCTCACGATTCGTCGTATCTATTTGACCAATTTATAGAAAACATTAAAAATAAATAATGAACAAACCTCAAAGAAAATCGATTTTCATTGAGGTTTTTTATTTACGAAAACATTTTAGTAAAATTAAAATGTAATAATGAATTGGTAAATACCTTTTAGATTAACAATTTTGTAAATTTGACATACAATTAAACAACATTAAATAGAAATATATGAGCATTATAATTAATATTCATGCAAGACAAATTTTAGATTCACGTGGTAATCCAACTGTAGAGGTTGATGTTACTACAGAAAATGGAGTTGTAGGTAGAGCTGCAGTGCCATCAGGAGCGTCAACAGGAGAACATGAAGCAGTTGAACTTAGAGATGGTGGAAATGCCTATATGGGAAAAGGAGTTACAAAAGCTGTAGAAAACGTCAATACTATAATTGCTCAAGAGTTGTTAGGTGTTTCAGTGTTTGAACAAAATGCTATCGATCAATTAATGATTGAATTAGACGGTACACCAAATAAATCAAAATTAGGAGCTAATGCTATTTTAGGAGTGTCTTTAGCTGCTGCTAAAGCTGCTGCAAACGAATTAGGAATGCCATTATACAGATATGTTGGAGGCGTTTCAGCAAACACGTTGCCAGTACCAATGATGAATATCATTAATGGAGGTTCTCATAGTGATGCGCCAATAGCATTTCAAGAGTTTATGGTAATGCCTGTAAAAGCAAAAAACTTTACTCATGCTATGCAAATGGGTACAGAAATTTTCCACAACCTTAAAAAAGTATTACACGATAGAGGTCTTAGTACTGCTGTAGGTGATGAAGGAGGTTTTGCTCCAACATTAGATGGTACAGAGGATGCACTTGATACAATTGCCAAAGCTGTTGAAAAAGCAGGTTATAAATTAGGTGATGAAGTAATGATTGCTTTAGATTGTGCTTCGGCCGAATTTTATGTAGATGGAAAATATGACTATACTAAGTTTGAAGGAGACAAAGGTCAAGTAAGAACTAGTCAAGAGCAAGCAGACTACTTAGCTGAATTAGCTGCTAAATATCCTATTATTTCTATTGAAGATGGAATGGATGAAAACGATTGGGAAGGTTGGAAATACTTAACCGAAAAAGTTGGAGATAAAGTACAACTAGTAGGTGACGATTTATTTGTAACCAATGTAGAGCGTTTATCAAGAGGTATTGAAAACGGTATTGCTAACTCAATTTTAATTAAAGTAAACCAAATAGGTACCTTAACCGAAACTATTGCAGCTGTTAATATGGCTCATAACGCAGGTTATACGTCAGTGATGTCTCATCGTTCTGGTGAAACTGAAGATAATACTATTGCTGATTTAGCAGTAGCATTAAACACTGGTCAAATTAAAACAGGTTCTGCATCTCGTAGTGATAGAATGGCAAAGTACAATCAGTTATTAAGAATCGAAGAAGAATTAAGTAACGTTGCTTACTATCCTCAAGAAAAGGCTTTTAAAGTAAAGTAATATTTAAAATATGGTATTAAAAAAGGCTTCTGTTTAATTACAGAAGCCTTTTTTACTTTTAACAACTAATTAATGTGTATTAGTTTTTTAAGTAAATTTATTTTAAGTAATTTATACTTCATTATTAAAACTCAGTACTTAATGTCAAATTTCCTTTTTGTTTCTGCTGAAAACGATGCCATCAAAAAATGTAAAGCTGGTGGTATGGGAGATGTTGTTAGAGACGTTCCTAGGCAAATAGCAGCTTTAGGTGATGGAGTTAGTGTTGTAACACCTGCTTATGGACGATTGCACATAGGGCAAAAAAAGATTAAAGAGGTTGAGTTTTCTTATAGAGGAGAAACAGCCAAAGCAATTATCTATCAAGTAGCTCCAAAGAAAGAAATTGAAAACATTACACATTATGTTGTTCATCATCCTGATATAAAGTCAGGTAATATTGCCCATATTTATTTTAATGACCCAGAACAACCATTTTATACTGATGCTTGTATGTTCTCCTTATTCTGTAGTGCAGTAGCAGAGAGTATAACACAAAATAGTTTTGGGAAATTAGATGTTGTACACTTACACGATTGGCATACTAGTTTACTGTTGTTTTTAAAAGAATATCATCCTTCTTATAAAGTATTGCAAAATATAAGGTTTGTATATTCAATTCATAATTTGGCTATTCAAGGTATTAGACCATTTAAGGATAATTACTCTTCGTTACATACTTTTTATCCTGAGTTAGATATAGATTATGAGAATTTAAAAGATCCAAGATATCAAGATTGTATAAACCTTATGGCTGTAGGAATTAAACTTGCTGATGTTGTGCACACAGTGTCTCCTTCCTATAAAGAAGATATAATGAAGTCTAGCAATTTTCCAGATTTTATAGGTGGAGAAGGTTTAGAAAACTATTTAAAAGAAGCTAATAAAGAAAAACGCCTAGTAGGAATTTTAAACGGTTGTAATTATCAAAACATAAACTTAGTGCAACATGGAGCATTTTATGTTAATGCTATTCAAGCGATTTTTGAGTGGTTGCAAGAACCTGAAAAAGAATATAAAGCTGATTTTTTAATTCATACAGGAGAAAAAATTGTAAAACTTATAAAAGAACCAGCAAAATTTGTTTGTGCTAGTGTTGCGAGATTAACTGAGCAGAAGTTTTTCTTTTTTAAAAATTCACCTGAATTATTAAAATCAATTTTAGAAAAACTAAAAGCAGTAAATGGTATTTATGTAGTACTTGGAACTGGAGCACCAGAGTATGAGCAGCTATTACAAAACATAAGCTATGAATATGACAACTTTGTGTTTTTTAATGGACAGTCCGAAGAGGTTATAGATTCGATTTATACCGAATCTAATCTATACTTAATGCCTAGTCTTTTTGAACCATGTGGAATCAGTCAAATGTTAGCAATGCGAAATGCTCAACCATGTCTAGTACACCATACAGGTGGATTGAAAGATACTGTTGAACATTTAAAAACAGGGTTTTCATTCAACGGAAAAACAATTAATGAAAAGAATGCTAACTTTTTATCGGTATTTTCTCAAGCATTAAAAATCTTTTTTGAAGACAAAAGTCAGTGGGATACTATTTGCCTCAATGCTAAATCACAAAAGTTTACATGGCAATCTTCAGTAAGAGAATATTACAAGAAATTGTATAAAATAAATGTCAAATAATGCTGTAGTTTATGTGCGCTTGTATTTTCAATTATGAGTTACATCCAAGCATCAATTTTCGTAATATCACAATAGATAAATCCTTTATGGAGAAGCTTTAAAAATCCTAAGATATTTCGTATTTTCGTACAATCTTTTTAACAATAAAACTTTAAAAAAATATAAACATAAAAATGTCAGATAAAGCTACATTAGAAATTAACGGTCAAAAACATGAATTTCCTTTAATTACAGGAACCGAAAATGAGGTTGCAATAGATATTAAGGCCTTAAGAAGTGTAACAGGAGGCGTTACTACAATTGATCCAGGTTATAAAAATACAGGATCTTGTGTAAGTGCCATTACATTTCTAGATGGAGAAAAAGGAATATTGAGGTATAGAGGATATTCAATTGAAGAACTAGCTGAAAAAGCAGATTTCCTTGAAGTAGCTTATCTTTTGATTTTTGGAGAATTGCCAACACAAGAGCAATTAGATAAATTTCACTCCGACATAAAAAAGCATTCTGTTGTTGACGACGATATAAAGAAAATTTTAGATGCTTTCCCTAAGTCAGCACATCCAATGGGAGTTTTATCTTCACTTACAAGTGCATTGACAGCATTTAATCCTTCGTCAGTAAATGTAGATTCTGAAGAAGAAATGTACAATGCTATTGTTAGAATTTTAGGTAAGTTCCCAATCTTAGTAGCATGGACAATGCGTAAGAAAATGGGATTACCATTAGATTACGGAAGCTCATCATTAGGCTATGTTGAGAACATTTTACAAATGATGTTCAAAAGACCAGATGAAAACTATGAGCAAAACCCAATTTTAGTAAATGCTTTAGACAAGCTTTTAATTTTACATGCTGATCATGAACAAAACTGTTCAACTTCTACTGTAAGAATTGTAGGTTCTTCACATGCTGGTTTATTTGCTTCTTTATCTGCAGGTATTTCTGCACTTTGGGGACCTTTACATGGTGGAGCAAATCAAGCAGTTTTAGAAATGCTTGAAGCTATCAAAGAAGATGGAGGAGATACTAAAAAATATATGAGTAAAGCAAAAGACAAAGAAGACCCTTTCCGTTTAATGGGATTCGGACACCGTGTATACAAGAATTTTGACCCAAGAGCTAGAATAATCAAAAAAGCAGCCGATGACGTTTTAGGTGATTTAGGTGTTGAAGATCCTATTTTAGATATTGCTAAAGGATTAGAAAAAGAAGCTTTAGAAGATGATTACTTCGTAAAAAGAAAACTATATCCTAACGTAGATTTCTACTCAGGAATTATTTATAGATCAATGAATATTCCTGTTGAAATGTTTACAGTAATGTTTGCACTAGGGCGTTTACCTGGTTGGATTGCTCAATGGAGAGAAATGCGCTTAAATAAAGAGCCAATAGGTCGTCCAAGACAAGTATATACAGGTGAAACATTAAGATCGTTTAAAGGAATTAACGAGCGTTAAGCTTAGGCTTATTACATCATATAAGCTTCATTATTTATTTTAATGAAGCTTTTTTTATAATTTATATTATGCTGAAATTGAATGTTAAAAATGAAACCTCTCGTCTTAGAGCAGTGGTTTTAGGAACAGCTAAAAGTAATGGTCCAACTCCTAAAATAGAGGATGCATACGACCCAAAATCTCTTGAGCACATAAAAGCAGGGACATATCCCTTAGAAGCCGATATGGTTAATGAAATGGAAGCAGTAGCTAAAGTTTTTGAAAAGTATGATGTAAAAGTGTACAGACCTAATATTATTGAGGACTGTAATCAAATTTTTGCCAGAGATATAGCTTTCGTAATTGACGATGTGTTTGTAAAAGCCAATATATTACCAGATCGAGAAGAAGAGCTTGAAGCGATTCAATATGTTATTGACCAAATTGACCCTAAAAAAGTAATTAGACCTCCTGAAGAAGCTCATATTGAAGGAGGAGATGTGATTGTATGGAATGACCATATCTTTATTGGAACTTACCGAGGAGCTGATTATTCTGATTATATAGTGGCTCGTACAAACCAATTAGGTGTAGATTACATTACTGAAAAATTTCCGCATAAAACCATAAAAAGTTTCGACCTTAGAAAATCTCAAGTAAACCCTAGAGACAATGCTTTACATTTAGATTGCTGCTTTCAGCCAATAGGAACAAATAAAGCAATCTTACATAAAGAAGGGTTTTTAGTTGAAGAAGAGTATGAGTGGTTGCTTAATTTCTTTGGAGAAGAAAATTGTTTTGTCATTACAAAAGACGAAATGTATGATATGAACAGTAATATTTTTTCAATATCTGAAGACGTGATTATCTCAGAAAAAAACTTTACAAGATTAAATACTTGGTTAAGAAAAAATGGATTTACTGTTGAAGAAGTGCCTTATGCAGAAATAGCTAAACAAGAAGGTTTACTACGTTGCTCTACAATGCCTTTGATAAGGGATTAACTTATTTTCGGTATAAAAAATAATTGTTTACCAAATCAATATAAATACGTTTAGCTTCATCTGGCGAAACATCTTTAACCTGAAATAATGCATTTGTTTTAAACGCGTTAATTATAGGCTTTCGGCTACTTGGTCTACCATAGTTGTTTGTAGCCTTTTTGTAGTAAGCATAAAGGCGAAGTAAAAAATCAGCCGGAAAAGGTTCGGTATGATTGTTTATACGCTCTACAGCGTCTCTAAACTCTATGTCTAGTTCTTCAGGTGTCATTTTAAATTTCAGCAATAATACTTTCGCCTCCTTTTACAACTTGGTTCAAGGTTACTTTAACGTCTGCATCTAAAGGTAAAAATAAATCTACTCTCGACCCAAATTTTATAAACCCAGCATCAGCACCTTGTATTGCTTTGTCATCAACCTTAGCATAGTTAACAATACGTTTTGCTAGTGCTCCAGCAATTTGTCTATATAGTATTTTTCCAAACGAGTTGTTTTCCACAACAATAGTCGTGCGCTCGTTTTCTTCACTGGCTTTTGGATGCCATGCAACTAAATATTTCCCAGGATGGTATTTGCTGTACAATACATTTCCACTTATAGGATAACGTGTAACATGAACGTTAATTGGCGACATAAAAACAGATACCTGTATGCGCTTGTCGTTAAAATATTCTTTTTCAAAAACTTCTTCAATAACTACAACCTTACCATCAACAGGCGAAACGGCTTGTTTTTCATTTAAAATGGTGTTTCGTTTAGGGTTTCTAAAAAATTGAAGAATTAAAACCAAGAACACTACAAAAAGTAGCATTAGTGAAGTTCTTAGCCAAGGTAGTTGTATAAAATAATCAATGAGCAAAACAGCTCCAACTACTATAACTAGTGAAATAAATATAATTTTATGGCCTTCTTTATGAAACATAAGTTACTATTCTTAAAAATAAATAAATAAAAGGAGCAGCAAATATTATACTATCTAGTCTGTCTAATAAGCCACCATGACCAGGCATGATTACACCACTATCCTTTACTTTAGCTTGTCGTTTAAATTTAGATTCTATCAAATCTCCAAGTGTACCAAAAACACTAACAATAATTGCTAAAATTAACCAATAAGTAGAATCTAACGTATTTGTAAATTTAGCAATAAAATAACTAGCAACACACGAAAAAAACAAACCACCTAAAAATCCTTCAACTGTTTTTTTAGGCGAAATACTAGGAAATAGCTTTTGTTTTCCAAAGTTTTTTCCAACCAAGTACGCAAATGTGTCATTGATCCATATTAGAATAAAAGTACCTAAAAGCAACAATGGTGTAAACTCATGCTTAAAGTTTGCTATTAAAATTAAAAACACAAACGCACTACTTAAATAAAAAGTAGTGATTAGATATCTTTTAGAGCTGAAAAGCGGTATGGTTTTCTCAGAAAATAAATCTTTAATTAAAAACAACTGAACAAAAATTGTAATTACATGAAGTATTTGAATAGCCTCATCAAAACCATGTGTAGTGGTTATAATAGTTGACCAATATCCAAACACAAAATATAAAATCGTGAAGATTATAAACGGATAAAAATCTTTTAAGTTGATAAGTTTTTTAAACTCAGCTAGACAAATAATACCAAACACAAAAAATAATGCAGCCAATGCATGTTGCCAATACAGTGACAAGATTAGTAATGTGATGTATATTGCTCCGGATAATGCTCTGGTAACGGCTTCTTTCATCTATAGGTCTTCTAGAAGAAGCAAATATAGGTTTTTTGAGCTACTTCCATAAGTTAGAAAATCTTTATCCTCAACAGTTTTAAAATGCTTTATCGTAGTAATGTTAGTTGGGATTTTTTCTCTGTTTTTACCTTTAATACCTCTAAGTCCTTCACCTATATTTTCAACAAACTGACTTGTTGTTGCATATATTATAAAATTGGTAGGCAGCTCTTTTAGTTTTTTCTCAGCAATTTGATTTGAAGAAATTAATAGCGAACCATCATCTGAAATAAGGTATTCACAAGTGGATAAAAAATACGTGCTTTCTGAAACTTTTTTAGTTGGATTTAAATGAAAATCTTTAAATAATTCAGAAAGTCTATCATCAAAGAGTAAAGCGTTTTTGTCTTCCCATTCATTTTCACTAAGAATTTGCGATAAATTATCCTTGACTTCGTTTAAATTTTCGCAATACAAAAACTTTCCGCCATTGGCTTTAAAATTTATGGTAAATCTCTCGTCAGCGGGCAATTTAATTTCAGGCATATATTTGCCTCTCTCTTCGCTTTTTATGTTATCTTCTTCACTATCAGATTTTAGACCGAAGATTTTACGAAATAGACTCATGTATGGGTTGCTATTACCTAGGTTTTAATTTGCGTATTATTTCAAATATAAAAAAACTTAAATTAACACGTGATTAATTTAAGCTTTTTATAATAATATTATGTTTTTGGCTTTTATTCTTCTTCGTCTTTTCCAAAAGGACGCTTACCAAAAATCTTCTCTAAATTATCCTTAAAAATAACTTCTTTTTCCAATAAAACTTCTGCAAGTTCAGTAAGCTTATCTTTGTTTTCTTCAAGAAGTGCTACAGCTCTTTGGTACTGTGTTTCGATAATATTAGAAATTTCTTTATCAATCAACTCAGCAGTTTCTTCGCTATAAGGTTTTGTGAACCCATACTCAGACTGACCTGAAGAGTCGTAGTAGGTTAAGTTTCCTACTTTATCACTCAATCCATAGATTGTAACCATGGCACGAGCTTGTTTGGTTACTTTTTCTAAGTCACTTAAAGCACCAGTTGATATTTTATTGAAAATAACTTTTTCAGCAGCTCTACCACCTAATGCAGCACACATTTCGTCTAACATTTGCTCTGGTCTAACAATTAAGCGTTCTTCTGGTAAATACCAAGCAGCTCCTAACGATTGTCCACGAGGAACAATAGTTACTTTTACTAAAGGAGCAGCGTGCTCTAGCATCCAGCTTACAGTTGCGTGTCCTGCTTCGTGGAAAGCAATAGCACGTTTTTCTTCTGGTGTAATGATTTTGTTCTTCTTCTCTAATCCACCAACAATTCTATCAACAGCATCAAGGAAATCTTGTTTTGTTACTGCTTTTTTACCTTGTCTAGCAGCAATAAGTGCAGCTTCATTACATACATTGGCAATATCAGCACCAGAGAAACCTGGTGTTTGTTTTGAAAGAAAATCGATATCTAAATCTTCTGCTTTTTTGATAGGTCTTAGGTGAACTTCAAAAATCTCTTTACGTTCTCTTACATCTGGTAAGTCAACAAAAATTTGACGATCAAAACGTCCAGCACGCATAAGAGCTTTATCTAATACGTCGGCTCTGTTTGTAGCAGCTAATACAATAACATTGGTGTTAGTGCCAAAACCATCCATTTCAGTTAATAATTGGTTTAAGGTATTTTCACGTTCGTCATTAGATCCTGAAAAATTGTTTTTTCCTCTAGCTCTACCAATTGCATCAATTTCGTCAATAAATATAATTGAAGGCGATTTTTCTTTTGCTTGTTTAAATAAATCTCGTACTCTCGATGCTCCAACACCTACAAACATTTCTACAAAGTCAGAACCAGATAGTGAAAAGAAAGGTACTTGTGCTTCACCAGCAACAGCTTTTGCTAATAAGGTTTTTCCTGTTCCAGGTTGTCCTACCAGTAAAGCTCCTTTAGGTATTTTTCCACCAAGTGAAGTGTATTTTTCAGGGTTTTTAAGGAAGTCTACAATTTCTTGAACCTCTTCTTTTGCACCTTCTAAACCTGCTACATCTTTGAATGAAGTTTTAATGTCAGTCTTTTCATCAAAAAGTTTTGCTTTAGATTTTCCGATGTTAAAAATTTGTCCTCCAGCGCCTCCACCAGCACCTGATGACATACGTCTCATTATAAAAATCCAAACACCTATGATTAGGATAAACGGTAATAAGGAGATTAAAAAGTTACCCCAAAGATTTTCTTCGGTTTTATACTTTAGCTCAGTATTTAAGTTGTTATCCTCAAGGGTTTTGTTGATGTCTTTTTCAAAGTTTTGCAAATCACCAAACTCAAACGAATAGTTTGGAGCAGGAGTCATTGCAGGGAAAATACTACTAGGTTTAGTCTTTTTATGTATTTCTTTATTTTGTGCTTCTTCGGTAAGATAAACTTTTGCTTCTCTTCGGTTTATGATTTCAATTTTTGAAACATCACCATTTTTTAAATATTCTAAAAATTGAGAAGGAGTTGTGGTCGCCACATTTTGCGATCCAAATCCACCTGAAAATAACTGAAAAGCGATAATAGCAAAAATTGCTATTCCATAAATCCAATACGGATTAAGCTTTGGTTTCTTATTTGTATTTTTATTTTCGTTTGCCATTAATTCTTTTTTAGTAACTAGTTTCTATAACAGTTGTTTTTGCATCTCCCCAAAGACTTTCAATGTCGTAATACTGTCTAATGTGTTTTTGAAAAACATGTACAACAATATTAACATAATCTATCAAAACCCATTCAGCATTTTCAACACCTTCAACATGCCAAGGACTGTCTTTAAGTTCTTTGCTAACCTTTTTTTGAATTGAATTTACTATGGCGTTTACTTGCGTATTTGAAGTACCTTCGCAAACAATAAAATAATCACAAACTGTGTTTTCAATTTCTCTTAAATCAAGGATTGTTATTTCTTTCCCTTTTACATCTTCAATACCAGCTAATATGGTAGTTATTAATTGGTCGACATTACTATTTTTTTTCGCCATTAAATTGATTTAGTTTTGTGCAAAGTTATTATTTTTTTAGTTCTTTTGAACTTTAATTCTTCTTAAGAAAATTATAAATTAACATTTGCTGCTTTTATGCATATAATCAAACTTAATGCCATTGACTCAACTAATACTTATTTAAGACAATTAAGTGCTAGTAAGGCTATTGAGGATTTTACGGTTGTTGTTGCTAAACATCAAACAAAAGGCAGAGGACAAATGGGAACCCAATGGAACGTTCAGGATGCTAAAAATCTTACTATGAGTGTGTTTAAAGACATTACAGGTGTTGATGTAGAACGTAATTTTTATATTAGTATAGCTGTGTCTTTAGCGGTTTTTGAAGCTTTAAAAAGCCTTAACGTTGAAAAACTAAGCATTAAATGGCCTAACGACATTTTGTCAGAAAATAAAAAAATAGCTGGAATTTTAATTGAAAATGTCATAAAGCAAAATAGATTACAAGCTTCTATTATAGGCATTGGGATTAACGTTAACCAAACAGAATTTGAAAATTTACCTAAAGCTTCGTCTTTACAATTAATGTCTGGACGCTTTTTTGAATTGGATGAGATAATGATTACTGTATTACAGAAGCTTGAATATTTTTTCGAATTACTACAGAAGAATAGCTTTTCTACACTTAAATCTCAGTATGAAGAGCATCTCTTTAGAAAAAATAAACCTTCCACATTTAAAGATATGGAAGGTAATATGTTTTCAGGTTATATAAAAGGTGTGTCAAATTCTGGTAATCTTCAAGTGTTGCTTGAAGATGAAATCATTAAAGAATTTGATTTAAAAGAAATAACTCTGTTGTACTAAACAGCAGTAGTCATGTTTGTTGCTAGAGTTTCAATAAACTTACTAATTGGGCCTTTAATCATCATAGCCATCATAGCATTAAACTCTCCTTCAAAAGTTAATTGAACTTCACTAGTATTAGCATCTACTTCAGTGATGTTTCCTGTAAGTGAAAAGTCTAGTTTTCCACCAGCAGCACCAAGTACAATTTTATTAGGAGGTGTAGCTTCTTTTTTCTTAAGCACTATTTCAGGCATTCCTTTTAAAGCGAACAAAAATTTGTCGTTTTCTAAAACTTCAAATTTGCTGATGTTTTCAGGCATTAAAGCTTCAAAATTTTTCACATCAGATAAAAAATCAAAAGTCTCTTGAGCTGATTTGTTAAGGGTTACCTTTGGCGATTCTAAATTCATGTATATAAGTCTTTTTCTAAAGGTGTATCAATTAGCGTTCCATTCGCTTGGGTTAGCGTTCCATTGTGCCAAAAGGTCCTGTTGTTTTTTAGTGATATAGTTAGTTTCTAGTGCTTGGTCTAATAAGCTTTCATAGTTACTTAAAGTATGTAAAGTAAGGTCTTCAGCTTCAAAACTGTCTTTAGAAACATTGAAACCGTAAGTAAAAATGGCAATCATTCCTTTTACATTGGCACCAGCTTCTTTAAGAGCAGCTACAGCATTTAAACTACTTTTTCCAGTACTTATTAAGTCTTCAACAACTACCACATTTTGTCCATGTCCTAGATGACCTTCAATTTGGTTTTTGCGACCATGCGATTTTGCTTCAGGTCTTACATAAACAAACGGAAGTCCTAAATACTCAGCAACTAAAATCCCAATACCAATAGCTCCTGTAGCAACACCAGCAATAACATCAGGCTTGCCATATTGCTTTTCAATTTGCTTAGCCATGGTTTCTCTAATGTAGTTGCGAATTTGCGGATAAGATAACACAATTCTGTTATCACAATATATTGGCGATTTCCAGCCAGAAGCCCAAGTAAAAGGCTCTTCAGGGCTAAGTTTTATCGCATTTACTTGCAATAAAACTTCAGCAGTTTTTTTAGCGGTATGTTTGTTAAAAATCATAGCGCAAAACTACACAATTTTGTTAAATTTAAATTTCAAAACTTAAAATAAAATTAATTTTTGAAAATGGTAATATGTGCTTAAAAGTTATATTTTTACCATTGAAAACCTATTTGCCTAAATATTATGTATAAAGTTTTTGTAGGTGACAAACCAATTATATTAACGACTATTGTTAGTGAAGAAACTAACTTTAAAAACTATTTATTAGATACAGTTAATATTGGTAAAGTTATAAAAGAACTTAATTCTACCAGTTTGGAAGAGGTGAGATTAATACACAAAAACCCTGATAAACTCCTTAAAAAATTTTTAAAGAAATTACCAAATGTAGTTGCAGGAGGTGGTAAGGTTATTAATGAAAAAGGAGAAACACTGTTTATCTACCGAAATAAAAAATGGGACTTACCAAAAGGAAAAGCTGAAGCTAAAGAATCGATAGAAGAAACCTCAATTAGAGAAGTGGAAGAGGAGACAGGTGTTAAAGGTCTTGAAATTGTAAAACCGCTTGATACTACCTATCACATTTTTAAGCGAAATGGTAAGCACAAAATAAAAGTAACTTACTGGTTTGAGATGAAAACAACTTACTCAGGTAAACTTGAACCAGAAGAGAAAGAAGGTATTACCAAGGTAGAATGGCTCAACGAAACGCAACGTCAAGAAGCTATGACAAACTCTTATGCTAATATTAAAATTTTGGTTTAGTGCAATCTGTACACAGGATATTGTAGGTGAGCTTTTTCGTAATAGTCACTTTGTTTGTGTAGCCAATCTAATTGCGCATACCAGTTATTGTTAAAATTAGTATCTGTTTGTTTTTTCTGTTCAAATTCTGTTTTTAAATCAGGGTTTTTATCTAATAATTCTTTAGCAATATCTTCCCATACATAAGGTGAAAAACCTTCTTTTTGTTGCAGAATTGTATCAAAAAAGTTCCAGTTAAAGAATGAATCAGGAGCTTCAGGTTCTAAAGTTTCCATTAAATACCTGAACGCATTTTGATGTGTGTTAATAATATAATCGCCTTTCAAAAATGTTACCTCTTTTTCTGTTTTAACAACTTTTGTATTGTAATGCTGATAATGGCCTTCATAAGGCATTTTTCTACTCTCATAACTTTCAATCTCATAGGATTCTACTGTTATTGTAGTGTCCTTTTCAAACTTGCGCATTTCTACTTGATTAAGTTTTAAAAGTTCAATTACTTTCCACCAACCTTGTGGAATAATGTAAGCACTAGGTATAGTTACTTCAATGCTTGGTTCAAAATAGTTGTTGTAAACCACATCTTTTGTAAATGGTTTTGTGCGATCGTATTTTAAACGTTGCGCTCCAGTAACTTCACTAGGTATTCTATTGCCTTCATATCCTTTAAAACTTAATGTAGAGGTTTTGCTAGTATCGATTTTCCAATCTAGCGTATAGGTCTCAGCATAATCACGAATATGTTCTTCTGTGCTTATTTGTTTCCATTGTATTTTTTGATAGTCTTCTTCAATAATATCAATCATACTTTTCATAAGTTCATAAGTGCCTTCAACACGTTGTTTGTAGGGTTTTAGCATGTGAGTTTCAACCATCATACCTAAAGTGTTAAATAGTGTTGTGTAACCAGTAGAGTATCTTGGGAAGTCCATAAACTGATTAAAACCAGTCTCTGGAGTTCTGTTAAACACATTGACATAAGGTGTAATATCCCAATTTTTTGCGGCTAGTTTTTCTTCTAGTTTAGGCATCATTTCGGTATGGATATAATTGCCTAAATCGCCTCCTAATTTATTGTGTTGTGTGAATAAATGAGTGAGCGTATATTGGTAGTCTGCACCATTGCTTACATGATTATCAATAAATACATCAGGGTTTACTAAATGATAAATCTCAGTAAAAGCACGTGCGTTTTTGGTGTCACATTTTATAAAATCTCTGTTGAGGTCATAGTTTTGAGCATTTCCTCTAAAACCATACGATACAGGTCCATTCTGGTTTGTTCTTGTTGTAGAATTTCTATTTAAGCTACCTCCAATGTTATATATTGGTATGGTTGCTAAAACAGTGTGTTTAGGCATTTCAATAGTGCCTTGAGCAATATCTCTGTAAAGCAGCATTGTGGCATCTATACCATCGCTTTCACCAGGATGAATGCCATTATTGATAAGAAGTATGCGCTTATTGTTGGCTCTTATTTGCGAAAAATCAAAAACTTTGTCAGGGTTTAATGTTACAAGATGAAGTGGTTTGCCAGAATCTGTCTTACCAATTGAGTCTATCGAAATTTCAGGATAAGCTTGGGCTAAGTTTTTATAATACATTATGGTTTCTTCATAAGTGGCAGTTTCCTTGCCTTCACTTTTTTCAAAAACAGTAGTGAAATCATAAGTTTTTTTGGGGTTGTTTTGGGAGCAAGAACACAGTATTATAAAAAGTAGCGCAAATTTTTTCATGTGTATGATTTTTGATATTTCAAACTTACTTAAAATAGTAATTGATTTTAAGATTGTTATCGTTTTATGTTAGAATATCGTGTATTTATTTTGTCAAAACCTTAGCAAAATCAAGGATTTTTTTTATTTTTAACTATCCCTTATTAACTAAAATAATATGCAAGAAAGAGAGCTTTCTCACAAATTGTCATTTGGCACTATTATTATTCTCAATGAGCATTTAGCTGAGGTAATTATTGACGAAGGTGTTGAAATGGACAAAAAACTAATGGAAGAATATCATAATTTTTTACTCGAAAATTTAACGCCTCCATTTTCGCTTTTAGTAAACAAACTTCATTCTTACTCTTATACTTTTGATGTTCAACGTAAGATTTCAAAATTGAAAGAAGTTTTTGCTGTAGCAGTTGTTGTGAACTCAATTGGTAGTAAAATGGCTACTAAAACAATATTGAGTTTGAATAATGATGAAAACTGGACAATGAAAATGTTTTATCTAAGAGAAGAAGCTTTGATATGGCTTAATGAAGAGAAAAATAAAAGAATTTCAATGTAAATTTTAACACATACTTCATTGATGTCTTTAGAGAAAAATACATTTTAAAATAGTAATTTTGCAGCAGAATTTTTACCAATAATGCAACAGATTACGAATACTATTTTAATGATTCGTCCTATAAACTTTAGGATGAACGAACAGACAGCTGTCAACAATTATTTTCAAGAAACTATAGATGTTAAAAACGCTGAGATTAATGCCAAAGCTCAAGAAGAGTTTGACGCTTTTGTTGCAAAGTTAAGGCAAGTTGGCATTAATGTAATTGTTGAGCAAGATGATGTGTTAGCAGATACTCCAGACTCAATTTTTCCTAATAACTGGGTGAGTTTTCATGAAAATGGTGATGTTGCAATTTATCCAATGTTTGCAGAAAACAGAAGAAAAGAAAGACGCGAAGAGATATTTGTTAGGCTTGAAAACGAAGGTTTCAAAATTGAAAATATTATTGACTATACAAGTGCAGAAGATGAAGGCATTTTTCTTGAAGGAACAGGAAGTTTATTGTTAGATAGAGCTAATGGTAAAGCTTATTGCGCGTTGTCACCTAGAGCAGACGAAGAGTTGTTTATTGAGTTTTGTGAAGATTTTGACTATTTTCCTGTAGTATTTACCGCTAACCAAACTGTAGGTGGTAAGCGATTACCAATTTACCATACTAATGTAATGATGTGTTTAGCTGAAAACTTTGCTGTGATTTGCTTGGATACTATTGATGATAAAAAAGAACGCAAAAATGTTATTCAGCATCTAAAATCGGATGGTAAAGAAATTATAGAAATTACTGAGTCTCAAATGCATCAGTTTGCTGGTAACATGCTTCAATTAAAAGGAGCAAACAATACACCTTATTTAATAATGAGTAAAGCTGCTCATGATAGTTTAACAGCATCACAAATTTCAAAAATAGAAAAGCATTGTGAGATAATTTCTAGCTCTTTAGAAACTATAGAAACTTGTGGAGGCGGAAGTGCTCGTTGTATGATGGCTGAGGTGTTTTTACCTAGAGCTTAATTATTCTGCTGATTTTACTTTTGGAAGCTCAACGTAGAATTTAGTTCCCACATTTTGAACACTTTCAACCCAAATTCTACCATCATTAAGTTCAACTAGTTCTTTGCAAATAGTTAATCCTAATCCTGTACCTTTTTCGTTTTTAGTACCTATTGTAGTAAAAGTATTGTTATTTTTAAATAGCTTGTTTAAGTTTTCTGGAGAAATACCAACTCCAGTATCTTCTACGCATATCAAGGACTTACCATTTTGGTCTCTGTTTGAAACAGTTATAGCATCACCAATTCTACTAAACTTAACAGCATTTGTAAGTAGATTTTGGATTACAATTTCTATCATGCTCTTATCAGCATAAACAAAATCTCTTTGTGACTCGTCAATTAAAACAATTCGTTTTTGTTCAACCTTTTGTTCTATTAATCCCATTTTATTGTGGAATACATCTTGGATGTTGAATAACTCAGGGTTAGACTCTAAGTTTTGCATTTGGGATTTAGACCAGTTCAATAGGTTAAAAAGTAATAAAGAAGCATTGTCAGCATTCTCACTTAACTCAGGGATAAGCTCATAAAACTCTTCTTTGGTAAGACTGTCTTCGCGAAGCAAATCAATAAATCCTTTAATGGACGAAATCGAATCTTTTAAATCGTGAGATACTATAGAAAACAAACGATCTTTTACCTTGTTAACCTCTTCTAAATGGTGTGTTTGCTCTAATATAGCTTCGTTTTGTAACTGTATCTGTTTGTTTTTTTCTTCAAGTTCTCTAGCGTACTCTAAACGTTTTCTATGCTTTAGGTGAGAAATAACTAAAACAAGTAAGGATACTAAAACAGCAAAAGCTAAGACGTAACTTAGCAGTTTTAATCGTTTAATAGATTTTTCATTCTCTTTATTTATTGCTTCATTTTCAATACTCACCTCGTTAGTAAACACTTCGTCAATATTGGTTTCAGCAATAGGAGTAGTAATTACAGGTATTTTAGGTTGACTCTCTTTATCAAGTTCAGTTTTTAAGTCATAATATTTTCCTTGCCAGAAAAATGCGTTTTGATATTGCTTTTGTATGGAGTCTAGCTCTTTGTGAAGTTTGTAGTTTTTTAAAAGCTCATGTTTGTTAACTCCATTTTTTGCAATACTGTAGGCTTCGTCTAATTGTGCTTGGGCAAGTTTTAACTTATTTTGTTTTAAATTGAGATGACCTATAGAGTTTAATGACCTAATTAGACCATCTTCATTTTGTGTGTTTCTGTTGTATTTTAATCCTTCAAGTAAATACTCTGCAGCTTTTTCATATTCTCTAAACTGTAAATATTCTTCACCAATTCGAGGTAAAATCTCGCCTCTTAAGTCATTATCATTTTCAGTATCTAAAAGATTTAAAACTTTCTCAAAATACTCAATGGCTTTTCTATGTTCTTTTCTTTCAGAATAAAGTAAAGCAATGTTTTTGGTTGAGTTTTTAATTCCAGCATTGTCTTGTAGTTGGGTTCTAACGTTTAATGCTTTAAAATTAAACTCAAGCGCTTTATCTATTTGGTTTGTATTGTAGTAAGCTTCGGCTAAACTATTGTAGGCTAAACTAAGTTCTTCTCTCAAGTTCATGCGTTCAAAAACCTGAATAGCTAATAAAGCATTTTCAAGACCTTCAGCATAGTTTCCACGTTTAATTTCAATAAGACCAATACCATTACTAACTCTGGCATAACCTAGTGTGTCGTCAAGTTCTTTAAATAGTCTCTTGGACTTATTGTAACTATCAATTGCGTTGTAGTAATCATTTTTTGTTGAATAAATAAGGGCTTTAAAATATTTGGCTTCGGCAATTGCTCTTTTATATTTTAAAGTTTCAGATAACCTTTCAGTTTGGTCAATAAACAATAACGCTTTTTTGTAGTCTTTTACAGTGTATAGCTTTTCAATTAATAAAAGGGAAGTTTCAACCTTTGCAGAATCCTGAGGTTGGTAAGCTAATTGAATAGTTAGGTGTTCAATCTCTGATTGAATAAAAAGACTATCCTTCTCTATTTTTTGAGCAAAAGTAGAGAGCACAGAAAAAAAAGCAGCTAAAGTTATTAACTGTTTCATCTTCTACAATTAGTGTTATAAATTGCAATGCTGCTTTGACGCCAACTTGCCTTGAGGGATAGGAAAAGTAAAAACACAAAACACAATAACAATCCTGTTAAAGGTTGAAAAATAGGTATCATCAACGATTGGGACTTTGATTAATAGCTTTCCAAAAATCTTTAAAAGGGTTATAAAAAGCTAATTTCTAGGTTTTACTACCAAAAAATTAGATAAAAGGAATATTATTTAATTTTAAAAATTTTCCTACTCGATGAACGGTAAAAAATCATAGAAAAACTACACTTTTATCGACGAAATGCACGTTAATTAAAGTTATTAACAAATTTTTATTTAAAATATTGATTGTCAGAATTTTAGTATTAAAAATGAATTTTGAAGTAATTTGATAACGCTACGCTATAACTTCACAAAACTTAATTAAATTACCATTCTTAATTTAAGATTGTTATTTTTTCAAATAAGAGTATATTTTAAAAAGCAGACTTCAATGGCAAATTGTCAATCGCTCTTTTTACATTCCATATAAATTTAGATTTCGGTATTGTGCTTTAAGATTAAGTATTTAAGCGGCATTGGGTCTTAAAATTTTAATAAAAATGCTATCTTTGCACACTTAAAAATTAACTACAAATGAGTCTTCAAGATATATTGACAAAGCACGTACAAGAAGCTATAACTTCATTGTATAACGCTAATTTAGAATCGGTTGAATTCCAAGCTACTCGTAAGGAATTTGCTGGAGATATAACAATTGTTGTTTTTCCTATGTTGCGTGTTGTAAAAGGTAATCCTGTGCAAATAGGAGAAGCTGTAGGTCAATATCTTGTTGAAAAGGTTGATGAGGTAAAAGCATTTAATGTAGTTAAAGGTTTTTTGAATGTTGAAATTAATGATGCTTACTACCTTAACTTCTTTAACGAAATTTCTAATCAAGCCACTTATGGATTGGTAACACCAAAAGAAGGCGACAATGCAATAATGGTAGAGTATTCTTCACCAAATACCAATAAACCATTACACCTTGGTCATATTAGAAATAACTTGTTAGGATATAGCGTTGCCGAAATTTTAAAAGCATCTGGAAAAAAGGTATACAAGACTCAAATTATAAACGATAGAGGTATTCATATTTGTAAAAGTATGTTGGCTTGGAAACGTTACGGTAATAATGAAACTCCTGAAAGCACAGGCTTAAAAGGCGATAAGCTGGTAGGTAATTATTATGTGAAGTTTGACCAAGAGTATAAAAACGAAATTCAGCAATTAGTAGAAGAAGGAAAGACTGAAGAAGATGCAAAAAAACAAGCTCCTATTTTGGTAGAAGCTCAGCAAATGCTTCAAAAATGGGAATCTGGAGATCCTGAAACAGTTGCGCTTTGGGAAAAAATGAACGGTTGGGTTTATGAGGGATTTGATGTTACGTATAAAAACTTGGGTGTTGATTTTGACAAACTGTATTATGAAAGTCAAACCTATTTATTAGGTAAAGAATTTGTTGCCGAAGGATTGAAAACAGGAGTTTTCTTTAAAAAAGAAGATGGCTCAGTGTGGTGCGACCTTACCGATGAAGGACTCGATGAAAAAATCGTGCTTCGTAGTGATGGTACAGCAGTATATATGACACAAGACATTGGTACAGCTATTCAACGTATTAAAGATTTTCCTGATGTTGGCGGAATGGTTTACACTGTAGGTAACGAGCAAGATTATCATTTTAAAGTACTGTTTTTAATCCTCAAAAAATTAGGTTTTGATTGGGCTAAAAACTTATACCATTTAAGCTATGGTATGGTCGATTTGCCTTCAGGAAAAATGAAAAGTAGAGAAGGTACTGTTGTAGATGCTGACGACTTAGTAGAAGACATGGCCAAAACTGCCGAAGAGATTTCAGAAGAACTTGGTAAGTTAGACGGTTATACTCAAGAAGAGAAACAAGAACTATACAAAACCATTGGTCTTGGTGCTTTAAAATATTACATCCTTAAAGTAGATCCAAAAAAGCGAATTCTTTTCGATCCTAAAGAATCTATCGATTTTCAAGGAAATACAGGACCATTTATTCAATATACTTATGCAAGAATTCAGTCTATTTTAAGAAAGTCTGATGTGGATACGTCTGCAAAAGTTACAGTTGATTTACATGAAAAGGAAAAAGAATTGCTAAAGCAAATTCAACTGTTTCCTGAAGTGGTTCAAAACGCAGCAGAACAACACAGTCCTGCATTAATTGCTAACTATACTTACGATTTAGTGAAAGAGTTCAATTCATTTTATCAAAATGTATCTATACTTGGTGCTGATAATGACAACGAAAAACAGTTTAGAGTACAGTTATCTAAGGTAGTTGGTAACACCATTAAAAATGCGTTTGGGTTATTAGGAATTAATGTTCCTGAACGTATGTAATAATATTGTATTTTTAATAGCAATTAAAACCAAAAACACTACCTAATAACTATTAAAATTTTGTAAATTTGCCTGCGTTTAAAAGCGCAACATGACAACAAACACAAAATACATCTTTGTAACTGGAGGCGTAAGTTCTTCCTTAGGAAAAGGAATCATAGCTGCTTCATTGGCAAAATTACTACAGGCTCAAGGTTACAGAACAACAATCCAAAAATTAGACCCTTACATTAACGTTGACCCAGGAACTCTTAATCCTTATGAACATGGTGAATGTTATGTTACCGATGATGGTGCCGAAACCGATTTAGATTTGGGTCACTACGAGCGTTTTTTAAACGTGCCTACAAGTCAGTCAAACAACGTTACTACTGGACGAATTTATCAAAGTGTTATTGAAAAGGAACGTAGAGGTGAGTTTTTAGGTAAAACGGTTCAGGTTATTCCTCATATTACAGACGAAATTAAAGAACGTATTCAAATCTTAGGAAAATCAGGAGATTACGATATTGTTATTACCGAAATAGGAGGAACCGTTGGTGATATTGAATCCTTACCTTACATTGAAGCTGTGCGTCAATTACGTTGGGATTTAGGTCAAGACAACGCTATCGTTATTCACTTAACATTAATTCCATTTTTATCGGCAGCTGGTGAGTTAAAGACAAAACCTACTCAGCATAGTGTAAAAACCTTAATGGAAAGTGGAGTTCAAGCAGATATTTTAGTTTGCAGAACAGAACACGAGTTACCTGAAGATTTAAGACGAAAACTAGCTTTATTCTGTAATGTTCGTGAAGAGGCTGTTATTCAATCTATAGATGCATCAACAATTTACGATGTGCCTAACTTAATGTTAGAACAAGGTTTGGATAAAGTAGTGCTTAAAAAATTAAATTTAGAAAGTGATACTCCAGATTTAACACAATGGAATCAGTTTTTAAACCGACATAAAAACCCAAAAGGAGAAGTTACTATTGGACTTATTGGAAAGTATGTTGAACTCCAAGATTCATACAAATCAATACTAGAAGCTTTCATTCATGCAGGAGCAGAAAATGAAGTAAAAGTAAATGTAGAATCTGTTCATTCAGAATTTTTAACACCAAAAAATGCTGCTGGTAAACTTCAACATTTAGATGGAGTATTAGTTGCTCCTGGTTTTGGAGAGCGTGGTATAGAAGGAAAAATTGAAGCGGTTAGGTATGTGAGGGAGCATAATATTCCGTTTCTTGGGATTTGCTTAGGTATGCAAATGGCAGTTATTGAGTATTCTAGAAATGTACTTGGATTAAAAGATGCCAATTCAACCGAAATGGATGAGCATACGCAATATCCTGTTATTGACCTTATGGAATCTCAAAAAGATATTACTGATAAAGGTGGGACTATGCGTTTAGGTGCTTGGGATTGCGAACTAATAAATGGTAGTATTGTACAACAAGTGTATGGTTCAAATGCTGTAAAAGAGCGTCATAGACATCGTTATGAATTTAATAACGCATTTAAAACGCAAATTGAAGACGCAGGTATGAAAGCTACAGGGTTTAACCCTGAAACTGGTTTGGTTGAAATTGTTGAAATTCCTTCACATAGCTGGTTTGTTGGTGTGCAGTACCATCCTGAATATAAGAGTACTGTTGCAAATCCGCATCCTTTATTTGTAGCATTTGTAAAAGCTGCTTTAAACTTTAAAAAAGACGAGAAAAGTGTCAGTATGACACAAAAATAATATTGGACAGTTTTTTGATACACCAAAAGACATCCACTCCTAACTTTAATTGGGGAAACTAAATACTTATGGAAGAAAAAAAATTAGACGTTAATTCCGTTATTGGGTTTATACTTATTTTCGGAATATTATTATTCATGCTTTGGCAAAACCAACCAACAGAAGAAGAGTTAGCCGAACAAGAAAAAGCAAAACAAGAGCAAATTGAAGCTGAGAAAAAGCAACAAGCACAAGAGGCAACATTAACTACAACTGCTCAAGACTACTCAAACAGTTCAGTAAAAGACTCTACACAATTAGAGGCATTAAAATTAAAATTAGGCGCTTTTGCTTATGCAGCAACGTTGCCTTCAGCAACTGATGGAGAAACTGCTGTTGAGACTGATGTGTTTTCTTTAAAGTTTAGTAATAAAGGTGGATACTTGTCAGAAGTTAAGCTGAAAAACTTTGTCGATTACGATTCTGTTCCTATTCATTTAATAAAAAAGAATAATGTTGATTTTAATATCAATTTTGGAACAACAGATAATAGAACCCTAAATACCAAAGAGCTTTATTTTCAACCATCGGTTACTAAAAATGGTGAAAACACTATAGTTTCTATGAAATTAAAAGTGTCTGAAACTAAGTTTTTAGAATATCGTTATGAGCTTAAACCTGATGATTACATGATTGGGTTTACAGTTAAATCTCAAGGTTTAAATGATGTTATCAATGGTTCTCAAAATATAGATTTAAACTGGCAACTTGATGGATACAGACATGATAGAAGTATTCAGTATGAAAACCGTTACACACGATTAACTTATCAGCATGATGGTAAAAAAATAGACAAGTTGGCGCAAACTGGTGATGACGAAGAAGATGTTGAAGATGTAAGCTGGTTATCATACAGACAGCACTTTTTCAGTTCTATTTTAGTATCTGATGCACCTTTTAAAACTGTAAAATTAACGTCTAAGAATTTAGTTGAAGATGAAGATGTAGATACGTTGTTTACAAAAACATTTGCTTCAAAGTTACCATTACAAGTAAAAGGTGGAGAGCTTAATGAAAACATGAGTTTTTATTATGGACCAACTGATAGTAAAGTATTAAAGACTTACGACCAAAATCTTGAAGAAAGTATTCCTTTTGGATGGGGAATTTTTGGATGGATCAACAAGTCGGTATTTATTCCTCTATTTGGATTTTTAAGTAGCTTTTTACCTTATGGTATTGCTATTATTGTGATGACTATTTTGGTTAAAATTTTATTATCATTTGTACAATACAAGCAGTTTTTGTCACAAGCAAAAATGAAAATTCTTAAGCCAGAATTAGACGCAATAAGAGAAAAGTACAAAGACAATAAATTAAAAGCACAACAAGAAACTATGAGCTTGCAAACAAGAGCAGGAGCAAGCCCATTGAGTGGCTGTTTACCTGGTTTAATGCAAATTCCTGTGTTTTATGCATTGTTTATGTTTTTCCCAACAGCTTTTGATTTGCGTCAGAAAAAATTCCTTTGGGTTGATGATTTATCGTCTTATGATATCATTGCTGAACTTCCTTTTAATATCCCATTATATGGTGATCACGTAAGTTTGTTCCCAATATTGGCAGCTATTGCAATTTTCTTCTACATGCGTATGACTACAGGTCAGCAAGTAGCAGCTCAACCTACTCAAGAAGGTATGCCTGATATGCAAAAGATGATGAAATACATGATTTATTTTTCACCATTATTAATGCTGATATTTTTTAACCAATACGCTTCAGGATTGAGTTTGTATTACTTTATTTCAAACTTAATTAGTATAGGTATTATGTTAGTGATTAAAAACTTTATCATTGATGAAGATAAAGTGTTGGCTAAAATTCAAGAGAAAAAGAAACAACCTAAAAAGGAAAGTCGTTTTCAACGAAAAATGAAAGAAATGATGGAGCAAGCTGAACAACAAAAACGCCAACAACAGGGAAGAAAGTAAATTAAGATTATCTAATTAATAACTAAAAAAGCCTTTAAACATTTTTGTTTAAAGGCTTTTTGGCTAACTAAAACTAATCAATTAATACAATCACTATTAATTATAGAGGAGGTAATATTACTTTATCTATGGCATGAATTACTCCATTTGTTGCTTGAACATCTAAAGCAATAATGTTGCTAACTCTATCATTCATGTCAGTTAATGTCGCTCCACCAGTAACATTTGCTGTAATATCTCCACCTAATGTGCTAACTGTCATGTTGTCCATTAAAGCTGTTGATCTTACATTAGCTCCAGCTACTGCATGGTGATCTAATGTTGCTTTTAAAGTTGGTTCATCTATATCTGATAAGCTATTTAATGATAATTCGGCTAATAAGTCACCAAAGGCGTCGTTTGTTGGTGCAAACACAGTAAAAGGAGCAGGAGCTGTTCCGTTAGCTGTTGATAATGTTGTAACGTAGTCAAATGTTAAATCATCTCTTGTTAAAGCAGTAACTAAAGTTGAAAAATTTGGATCTGCTGTTGCAAAAGTAACTACATCTGGTAGTCCTATAACAGCATCAACAATATGAACTGTTCCGTTTGAAGCGTCAATATCTGGAGTTGTAACTGTAGATATACCATTAAATGTTACACCACTAGAAGTGTTGAAATATAAACTAAGCTTGTTGCCTCCAACACCATCTGCATTTGTTGAAGTGTAACCAGAACCCATAGTTGTCAGGTCTGTAGAAGTTACGTCAGCTGAAATAACATGATTCAATAAAATTTGTGATAAAACATCAGTAGGTACTTCGTCTAAGCTTGCAAAACCATTATCTGATAAAAAGCTTGCAAAAGCATCGTTTGTTGGAGCAAGTACTGTATATGGTCCATTACCAGAAAGTACTACATCTAGGTTACCATCAGCAGCTTGTAATGCAGCAACAAGACTACTTAAGTTTGGTGCTGTTAACGCAGTTTCAACAATGTTTAACTCTTCAGGAGTTCCTCCATCATTGTTATCGTCATCACTACTGCAAGATTGAAATGCAAATACTACAGAAAGTATTAGGGCAAATTTTGAAATGTTTGAAATAATTTTCATTTTTTTGAGTTTTAATGTTCAACATATACAAACGTCAGTTTGTTTAACAAATTTACAAAATGTTTAAACAAAATATTATAACAGTTATAATTTTAACATTTTTTTATGCAAATTTATCTGCGCAAAATTCTATAAATCAATACGATAATAACGGGAAACGTCATGGTGTTTGGAAAAAGAACTTTGACAAAACCAACGAGCCTCGTTATGAAGGACAGTTTGAGCATGGAAAGGAAGTAGGTGTTTTTAAATACTATACGCTTAAACAAAAAAAGAGTGTATTGAGTGCTACCAAAACATTTAACCCTAACAACAATATTGCTGAGGTTAAATTTTTCGCTTCAACAGGTAAACTTATTAGTGAAGGCAAAATGAACGGAAAACTCTTTATAGGTAAGTGGGTGTTTTACCATAATAAAAGTGATGCTGTCATGTCTATTGAATATTATAATGATAAAGGCGAGTTACATGGCGAAAAGCAAGTACTATATGATAATGGACAAATAGCAGAAAAAACAAACTACGTCAACGGGAAAATAGAAGGCATTTCAACTTGGTATTCTGAAAAAGGAGTTGTAGTTAAAGAATTTAGTTATGAAAATGATGAATTACACGGCTTGTCTAAATACTATAATGCAGATGGACAGTTATTAGCTCAAGGGGAATACAAGCGTGGTAAAAAACATGGTATTTGGAAGTATTATACCAATGGGAAACTTACTGAGGAAAAGAATTTTACAAAAACGAGTAAAAACCCTAAACAACAATAGTTATAAACTATAAACAGCATAATTTTTTATAATGGTAACTTTGTGGAGTTGCCATTTTTTATTTTGTAATTTCGCAAAATCAAATTTTAAAGGAAAATCGTGAAACGAGTTATAGTAGGACTTTCAGGTGGTGTTGATTCTAGTGTTGCGGCTTATTTATTAAAGGAGCAAGGTTATGAGGTTATTGGCTTGTTTATGAAAAACTGGCATGATGATTCAGTAACTATTTCTGATGAATGTCCTTGGCTAGATGATAGCAATGACGCTATGTTGGTAGCAGATAAATTAGGTATACCTTTTCAAACAGTAGATTTAAGTGAGCAATATAAAGAGCGCATTGTAGACTATATGTTTGATGAATACCAAAAAGGACGCACGCCAAATCCTGACGTACTCTGCAACCGAGAGATAAAATTTGATGTCTTCATGAAAATTGCTCTCGATTTAGGAGCAGATTATGTGGCAACTGGTCATTATTGCAGAAAAGGAACGCTTCAAAAAGATGGTAAAGAAGTTTATCAATTATTAGCTGGTGTTGATGGTAATAAAGACCAATCTTATTTCTTATGTCAGTTGTCGCAAGAGCAGCTGTCAAAAGCATTATTTCCTATAGGTGAATTAACAAAACCACAAGTTAGGGAAATAGCAACAAAACTCGATTTGGTAACAGCTGAGAAAAAAGATTCTCAAGGATTATGTTTTATTGGTAAAGTAAGACTGCCTGAGTTTCTTCAGCAAAAATTAAAACCTAAAGAAGGTGTTATTGTTGAGATACCACAAGCTATTGATGTGTATAAGCAAGAAACTCCTGAGTTTAATTCTGAAGAAGAAAAACTACAATATTTATCACGAAAAATTGAGTATTCTATTACTGATGGAAAAGTTGTAGGGAAGCATCAAGGAGCACATTATTTTACTAAAGGTCAACGAAAAGGATTAGCTGTTGGTGGTACTGCTGAACCATTATTTGTAATTGAGACAGATGTTGATGACAATATCATATACACAGGTCAGGGAAAATCGCATCCTGGTTTATTAAAAAAAGCACTTTTTGTCAATAACGATGAATTGCATTGGATTCGTGAAGATTTAGCTTTAAATGTTGATGAAACAATGAAAGTGAAAGCGCGTATTAGATACCGTCAACCTTTACAGGAAGCAATTTTACATAAAGTTGATGGTGGACTTTACGTTGAGTTCGAAGCTGCACAATCTGCAATTACCGAAGGTCAATTTGTAGCATGGTATTTAAATGATGAATTAGTTGGTTCAGGAGTAATTTCTTAAATTGCAGTTACAATACTCCCAAATGCCAACGCATGAAACACAAAATACTTTTACTTCTTTTTACAGTTTTTGCCTTTCAGTTATATGCGCAAGATGAAGACGCTTGGGTGTATTTGGAAGAAAAGGAAAATGTTGAAACTGCAATAAGCAATCCGTTAACGATTCTTACACAAAGAGCAATAGACCGAAAGAACGCTCATAGTGTTGTTATAGATGCCAGAGATGTTCCTGTAAATGAAAACCAAATTACCACATTAAAAGCACAACCAGGAATTACGGTTATGGCAAAGTCTAAATGGCTTAATGCTGTTCATGTTAGAGGAACGGTTGAAAACATCAATATGCTTTTAGATTTAGAGTTTGTAGTTAGTATCGATTTCGCTGATAAAAGCTTGAATGCTGAAAGTGGAAGATTTTCAGAAAATGAAGATAAATTTGAAATTGAAGAAACACTAACC
This sequence comes from Gaetbulibacter sp. PBL-D1, assembly GCF_050509525.1. Lineage (NCBI taxonomy): Bacteria > Pseudomonadati > Bacteroidota > Flavobacteriia > Flavobacteriales > Flavobacteriaceae > Gaetbulibacter > Gaetbulibacter sp. PBL-D1. The sequence continues at coordinate 64,496 of NZ_JBNWKB010000011.1, forward strand.
GATTTCACCTACGGAAATACCCAAAACCAAGTAGAAATGATAAGTGCAGATGATTTGCATTTAGATGATTTTACTGGCGAAGGTATGCTGGTTGCGGTTTTAGATGCAGGCTTTACAAATGTTAATACCATGTCAGCTTTTCAACGCTTGAGAGATAATGGCGATTTATTGGATGGTTATGATTTTGTAGACAGAACAGAAAATGTATATGCCTATACAGCAAATACTCATGGTACAAGAGTGTTGAGTACAATGGCAGCTTATGTACAAGACGAGTATGTTGGTACTGCTCCAGATGCATCGTATTATTTATTTAGAACTGAAGATGCAGGAAGCGAAAACCCTGTTGAAGAAAGTTATTGGGTTGAAGCTGCTGAACGTGCTGACAGTTTAGGTGTTGATGTCATAAACACTTCTTTAGGATATACAACTTATGATAATCCTAATTACAGCTACACTAACGAAGATATGGATGGTCAAACCGCATTTATTACAAGAGGCGCAACTATTGCTTCAGAAAAAGGAATGTTGGTAATTACATCGGCTGGGAATTCTGGTGGTAATGCTTGGGTAATTGTTGGTGCTCCTGCCGATTCGCCAAACGTATTATCTATTGGAGCAGTTGATAGTAACGAAGATTATGCGTTTTTTAGCTCTCAAGGAAGTGCTATCCAACCCACACAAAAACCTGATGTTGCAGCTCAAGGTTTAGGAGCTTATGTGGTTAATGAAAATGATGAAATTATTACTAATAATGGCACGTCATTAAGTTCGCCAATTCTAGCTGGAGGAGCTGTATGTTTGTGGCAAGCATTACCTAATGCTTCAAATATCGAAATTATGCAGTACATAAGGATGTCTGCTTCACAATATACCACACCAGACAATTTTTTAGGCTACGGAATTCCAGATTTAGCCTTAGCTTATAACATAGCATTGTCTATGCAAGAACAGGAAATTGCTGAATTTAAACTTTTTCCAAACCCAGTAAATGACCTTTTAAATATACATATTCCTAGTCAATTTGAATCTGCTAATTTTTTAATGTATGATATGGTTGGGAATGTAATTTTGGAACAGACACTATCAAACTCGGTAGAACAAATGGATTGTTCTGAAATTGCTTCAGGTGTGTATGTGTTAGTACTTCAATCTGGAGACTCATCAAAAACGTTTAAACTTATTAAATCATAAATGACAAACAGAATTACCAAACTGTTCAATATTCAATATCCTATTGTTCAGGCAGGAATGATTTGGAATAGTGGTTGGAGGTTAGCTTCATCTGCTAGTAACTCAGGTATTTTAGGACTTTTAGGAGCAGGTTCAATGTATCCTGAAGTATTACGTGAGCATATTCAAAAATGTAAAAAAGCAACTGATAAACCATTTGGTGTTAATGTGCCAATGTTGTATCCAAATATTGAAGAGATTATGGATATTATTGTTGAAGAAGGTGTAAAGATTGTATTCACTTCAGCAGGAAATCCAAAAACTTGGACCTCTTGGTTACAAGAAAGAGGGATAACTGTTGTGCATGTGGTGAGTAGTGTAAAGTTTGCTTTAAAGGCACAAGATGCAGGAGTGGATGCAATTGTAGCAGAAGGATTTGAGGCTGGAGGTCATAATGGAAGAGATGAAACAACTACACTTACTTTAATACCTATGGTAAAAGAGCAACTGCAAATTCCTTTAATAGCAGCAGGTGGTATTGCCACAGGAAAAGCAATGCTTGCAGCTATGGTTTTAGGTGCAGATGGTGTTCAAATAGGAACACGATTTGTGGCTAGTGAAGAATCATCGGCACATGCTGCCTTTAAAAATGTTGTTGTTGATGCTAAAGAAGGTGATACGCAATTAACCTTAAAAGAGTTGGCTCCTGTACGATTAGTGAAAAATAAGTTTTATAACGATGTTCAGGAATTATACAAAAAAGGACCAACGGTTGAAGAGTTGAAAACCTTATTAGGTAGAGCAAGAGCAAAAAAGGGTATGTTTGAAGGCGACCTTATTGAAGGAGAACTCGAAATTGGGCAAATTTCAGGCTTGATTCATGATATAAAACCAGTAGCTGAAATAGTAACTGATATTGTTGAAGAATACAGAGAAGCTAAAGAGAATATCAAAAACGAGATGTTTTAGGTTATTCATTAAAAATTCTGTCAATTCGAGTGAATTTTACGATTGAAAAATGAGTAAAATTTATATCGAGAATAAGAATTTAATGCTTAAAAAGGTTCTCGATACGATTTTTTATCAAAAAAATCACTCGAACTGACATTTGTGAGCAAGTATAAACCTAAAAGAAAAATCAATAGATTAAATTATTTCTTGATAAGGTTTGTAATAGAGATTTTATACAATCTACTTAAGCCATTTTCATAGTTATAAAAAATAGTTTTTAGATCTTCAATACTTTGTTTTTCTTTAAAGCTAGTCGTTTTTAATCGTTTGCTTGTAAAGTATAAAATGCCATTTTGAGTATCAACAAATGGGCAATATTCCATTTTGTTGGAGTTGACTTTTTGTCCCATGTTTTTAGAAATACTCCATTCGCCATTTTTTTGCCTGTAGCTTACATATAAATCACCACTACCATAACCATCATCACGATTATAGCAAGTATAGATTATAAAAGATTCATCAGGAGCTATAAAAGCATTAAACTCATAACCTTCAGAATTAATGGAGTCACTTAAAGGTTTAGGTTGTGTATATGCTCCATTTTTAAATTCGCTAATGTATATGTCGTCTTTTCTTTTAAGAGAAGGATTATCTAATGTAAAATATAGGTTGTTTGAATTTGTAACAACAGGATAAAACTCGTCCATTTCAGTATTTACAGGAGCGCCTAAATTAATAGGAGCAGACCAAGAAGCTTCAGTAGAAGCACGTTCAACATACCAAATATCAAAATCTTTTACAGTTGTAGATGTGTTGTCCACAGGTCTGTTCGATGCAAAAAATAACTTAAGACCATCATTTGAGAAAAAAGGTTCGATGTCAAAATACTGTCCAGAGAATGAGATGATTTCAGGGTTACTCCATTTCGTGTCAGTTTTACTAACAATCATTAATGCAGAAATGTCTCCCATAAAACTTTGTGCAGAAAATACTGCTTCTTTTCCGTTGGGAGAAATGGCTAAATCTCTAACATTAGGAAACTGAGATACGATGTCTTCTAAAAAAGGTTCTACAACATTTTCAGTTGATGATTGAGAAAACGAAAATAAGCTGTAAAGAAAAATGATACTAAGGGTAATGTGTTTCATTGTTTGTGCTTTTAAGCAATTTACAAAACCTTAGCATTGGCAGATTTTAAAAATATGTTAATTTATAACAAGGCTAAAGCCATAAAAAAAAGAGGGTAGAAATACCCTCTTTTTATTGAAACGTTTTTTAACGTCATTAATTTTTAAATCCCTCTAAAATAATAGCTAAAAAAGTTTCTTTATTTTCAATATATACCAAGTAAACACTGAAATCTACATTGAAAATAGCTTTGATAAAAATATTGCTTTTAACTGATTTATAGAAATTATACTAAAGTAACTTATTAACAATCTGATTATATAATTGCTTGATATTCAATATTTATAAAGGTTTTTTGAAAAATATTCAGTTGAAAATTCTTATATAGTTTTCTATGGCATACCTTTGAAACCTCAAAAAAGCATAAGTGGTTTTATCTAATTATACTAAAGAATTCAAATACAACTGGAAACTTGCTGCTCCTGTAATGTTGGGCATGTTAGGACATACTTTTGTAAGTTTTATTGATAACATTATGGTTGGCCAATTAGGAACTGCTGAGTTGGCTGCAGTTTCACTTGGTAATAGCTTTATGTTTATTGCTATGTCTTTAGGTATTGGGTTTTCAACAGCCATTACACCTCTTGTGGCTGAAGCTGATGCAGCCAATGATTTTAAAAATGGAAAATCGGCTTTTAAACATGGATTGTTTTTATGTACAATACTAGGTATTTCATTGTTTTTAATGGTGTTTTTCGCAAAACCGCTTTTGTATTTAATGAAGCAACCTATTGAGGTCGTTGAGTTGGCAATTCCATATCTAGATTTGGTTGCTTTTTCTTTAATTCCGTTAGTGGTTTTTCAAGCATTTAAGCAGTTTAGTGATGGTTTGTCAATGACAAAATATCCTATGTATGCTACATTGATAGCTAATATTGTAAATGTTGTTTTTAACTATTTGCTCATTTTTGGGAAATTTGGTTTTCCTGAGTTGGGTATTGTAGGAGCTGCTTATGGAACATTGATTTCGCGATTTGTAATGGTGGCGTTTATTTGGATATTGTTGAGTAAAAAAGAAAAATCTAAAGCTTTTGTAACTAATATCAAGTTTTTTGTTTTAGATAAACTAATGCTTAACAAACTGATTAATTTAGGAACACCTAGCGCAATGCAAATGTTTTTTGAAGTAGCCATTTTTACTGCTGCTATATGGTTGAGTGGTTTACTAGGTAAAAACCCACAAGCGGCAAACCAAATTGCACTTAACTTATCGTCAATGACATTTATGGTAGCAATGGGACTTAGTGTTGCTGCAATGGTGAGAGTAGGAAACCAAAAGGGCTTGAATAACTTTTTAGAACTACGTAGAATCGCCATTTCTATATTTTTATTGGCAACAATACTTGCTATTTGCTTTGGTATTTGCTTCTTTTTGTTTCACAATCATCTACCTAAACTGTATGTAGATTATGACGATGCTGTAAACCTTGTTGATAATACCGAAGTGGTTAGTATCGCGTCAACGCTTTTAATTGCAGCAGCAATTTTTCAAATAAGTGATAGTGTTCAAGTTGTTGTTTTAGGTGCTTTAAGAGGTTTGCAAGATGTAAAAATACCAACTATAATTACCTTTATTTCGTATTGGGTTATTGGATTTCCTATAAGTTATTTTTTAGGGAAAGAAGAAGTCTATGGGAGTTTTGGTATTTGGTTAGGGCTTTTAGCAGGTTTAACAACTGCAGCAATTTTATTGTATATTCGATTTAATTATTTAACTAACAAACTCATTAAAACAGCATAATTATGGAACTGCCTAAATTTATACTTGGAGACAATACCCAATTTCCTAATGCTATATATATTATTCATACCGATTTTCCTAGGTTTATTATTAATTTAGAAAATGATGAGGTAGAATGGTTAGAAGAATTTGATGAACACGATCAAAGAGAATTAGAGTCTGAAATTGAAAATTTAATTCAGGCAGCTACCGATTTTTACGATAGCGAAATAGAACAATACAACGATTAGATGATAGACCAATTAATAGAATACGATAAAGAATTATTCCTGTTTTTAAACAATTTAGGCGTTGAGTCTTGGGATGGATTTTGGATGTTTTACACCACAAAATTTTACTGGATTCCACTTTATGCCATTTTACTATACTTAATGTTTAAAAATCACGACCGAAAAACGCTTTTAATAACTATTTTGGTTGTAGCACTTATGGTGTCTTTTACTGACCAAGTTACCAACTTATTTAAATATGGCTTCGAACGTTTTAGACCTTGCCATGACGAGACCGTAAATTCATTAATGCGATTGGTAAAACCTTCTTGTGGTGGTAGATATGGTTTTTTCTCAGGTCATGCCTCTAACTCAATGGCTGTAGCTGTATTTACAGGTTTAATGTTAAAACATAAATACAAGTATCTTATCTTTTTAATGCTATTTTGGGCAGCAGCAATGGCTTACAGTAGAGTGTATATAGGAGTGCATTTTCCGTTGGATATTTTCTGCGGAATGATTTTTGGCGCGCTATCAGGTTTTGGGTTTTATAAACTCAATAAGTACTTAGCTAAACGCTTTACTTCTTAGTAAGAATATAATAGGTGTTTACCAATCGTCCTCTATAACTTTTACTGTCTTTAGCTGAAGTGTTGAGGTCATAAGTAGCAACTTTTTCAATGTGGTATTTAGCGAGTAAGAGTTCTTGATGTTCAGGGCTTATACCATTAGCAAGCATCCCAAACACTGGTTCGTCAGGGAAGTTTATTGTACCATCTTCTTGAGTTATATTTGGAATTTTATCACCAAATTGCCAAATCATTTCAGGTGAGATATAATTAAAACCATACACGTTTATAGCTTCTTTTTTAGTGTCTTCTTTTAAGTTTGAAATAGGCTTGTAATTATTGTCTATTAAAGCTTTTGAAAGCGGTAAACCAGATATCAACAAAGCAGCAAAAAAGAAAATAGTAAGATAAAACACCTTTTCCATGTTTTTTAGTTTCAACTGAACAAAAATTAGTACACTTAATAAAACTAGGGTTATGGAGGCTATGGCAAAAGGAAACATATAACCCGAAAGCTTTTCGCCTAAAAATAAATAACCTACAATAGGAAACGCTAAACCAATTAAGGCTATAAGTCCAAAATTAAAATACACAGGTATAGTTTCGCGCTTGTCTTTTAAATCTTTAAAGCATCTTATGAGATATTCAATATAAAAACCAGTGTTAATTGCTAAAGGAATTAAAACAGGCATTAGGTATCTTGATTTTTTCTCAGGAATTAATGAAAGCAAAATAACAGCAGTAATGGTCCAAATAAAACTAAACCTATAGGCTTTTGTATTACTCACTCTTCGCTTTAAATAGGGATATAATAAGCTAATAAAAGCAGGAATAGTCCAAATTCCGCTTTGCGTAAAAAAGCTCCAGTAATAGTAAAAAGGTCTTATATTGTAACTAGACCAATTTCCTGTTTCTCGTTCAGCAATGGCAGTAAAAGTTGCAGGATCATTAAGACGAACGTACAAATACCACCAACCACCAACTATAAGTCCAATAATTAAAAAAGCGAGTAATGGTAATATCTGTTTTTTTATAGCAGTGAATTTAAAAACCACTCCATATGCAATTAAAAAAGGCAGTAATAAGGCATAAAAAGAAACTGGACCTTTACAAAGTAATGAGCATCCTAAAAACAAACCAGCTAAAAGGATTACTTTGAAATTGTTTGAGTTGCCTTGTAAGTATTGAAATAGAAAATAAATAGCCATTAACATAAACCCATGAGTAAAAATATCCCATGGAGCTTCAATACTAATTCCAATAACATAAAAAGAAGTCACTACAATTAAAGCATTAATTAAACTGTGGTTTTTATTATTTAAAAGTTTATTAGAAAGTAAGTAGGTAAAAACTCCTGTGATTGCTATAAATATAATAGCAGGAAAGCGAATAGCTAGTAGGTTTTTTATTCCAAAAATCATCCCAAAAAACGCAGCTAACCAAGTTGGTAAAGGAGGCTTTTCATATCTAGCTTCACCATTCATGGTTGTAAGGAGCCAATTACCATCTGTTAGCATTTCTCTGGCAGTAATAAAATTACGTGCTTCCATAATACTTACTGAAAGGTATTGTACGCCAAAAGTGAGCATTAAAAGCACTAGTACTGTTATGGTAAGTATAGGGTTATGCTGTAGTTTCTTTAGCATTTGATTTTTTTATTAAGAATAAATTTCTGGCATAGATCATTAAACCAAGACCATGACCTATAAATAACACAGGATCTCTTCTGTAAACGGCATAAATAAGAATTAGCAAAGAACCTATTAAGCTCAACATCCAAAATCCAAAAGGAAGAGACGATTGCTTTTTGCGTTCAGAATAAATCCATTGGTAAATAAACCTAAACGTGAAAATAATTTGCGATACAATACCTAAGGTTAACAACCAAGTCGGAATAGCTTCATTTTTGAATAAAACATCTCTATCAATAACATTGTTGTTAAAGTAATATATGGCAATTAGAGTAGGAGCACCTAGTAAAATGTATTGCATTATTCTTGGGAATTTCTCCCATTCGCCTTGTAATTGCAAATTGCGTATATAAATAAAATAGGTTAACCCTTGTCCTAGCATAATGGCAAAATCATCTCTAAGGTAGCCATATATAAATAGTAAGAAAGAGGCAATTAAGCTTAAGGTCCAAAATAAGGTTGGAGTTATTACTTTTTGGTGTTTCTCAGAAGTTATCCATTGTATTATTAAGCGCGAAGAGAATAAAATCTGAGCGATAAAACCTATGCAATATATCAACCAATCGTTCATTAACCTTGTTTAGAAACTGTATAGTTGATGTACTTTTTTTTCATCCATAAGTAAGCAAAACAATCCATAAGTGGTCCAAGTAATCGGTTCCATAAACCAAATTTTGCAGTACCAGCAATTCTTGGAAAATGACGTACAGGAATTTGGGTAACTTTACCATTTTGCAATAATATCATTGCTGGTAAAAAACGATGTAAACCCTTAAACATAGGAATACGCTTAGCATATTCGGTTTTAATAACTTTTAAAGGGCAACCAGTATCGTCCATTCCGTCTTTGGTAAAAGCTCTTCTTATACCATTAGCAATTTTAGACGACATGTTTTTTACAAAACTATCTTTTCGGTCTGCTCTTACACCAGTTACTAAATCGTAAGTGTCAATATGTTTTAAAAGTAAATTAAAATCTTCAGGAGCAGTTTGTAAATCAGAATCTATATAACCTACAAGTTCAGTGTCAGCATAATCAAACCCAGCTTTTATAGCAGCACTTAAGCCTCTATTAGCTTCAAACAAAATGTAGTTGAAAGCAGTGTTTCTATTGCAAATATCTTCAATAAGTTGCTGACTGCTATCTTTTGAGCCATCATTTACAAATAAAATTTTTGTAGGTAAGGAAGCGATTTTCGTGTAAGCTAGTAGTTCCTTTTCAACTCTCTCTAAATTATCTTCTTCATTATAAACAGGAACTATGATAGTGAATTTGTAATTCATCTGTTAAAAGTTAGTTGCTACAAAAGTATTGTTTTTTAACTAAACTGAAATTATTCTTTTTAATGGAATAATTGTTAATTTGCAATCTCTAAACTAATAAAATGAAAATACTTGTTACAGGAGCTGTCGGTTTTATTGGCTCTCACACAGCTGAAAGACTTAAAGCTTTAGGGCATGATGTTTTAGGAATTGATAATTTTAATGATTATTACAGTCTGGAATTAAAGCAATTAAATGCTGATGCTTTAACCCAAAAAGGCATTTCAATTTTGAAAAAGGATTTAAGAGATTCTGACCTTGCTGAAGTGTTACCTAAAGATATTGACTATATTTTTCACTATGCTGCTCAACCAGGTATTTCATCAACTTCTACGTTTGAAGACTATTTTAGCAATAATATTTTAGCAACTAAAAATTTAATGGATTACGCTTTACAGTGTAGTAATCTTAAATTATTTGTAAATATTGGAACCTCTTCAATTTATGGTTTAGAAGCGACTTTCCCTGAAAGTATTGCACCAAAACCAGCATCTCACTATGGTGTTACTAAATTAGCTGCTGAGCAGTTAGTACTTCAAAAAAGTAGAGAAAAGCAATTAAAATCATGCTCATTAAGGTTGTATTCTGTTATTGGTCCAAGAGAGCGTCCTGAAAAAATGTACACAAAACTCATAGATTTAGGGTTGAAGGACGAAGCGTTTCCGTTATATGAAGGCAGCGACAAGCACCTTAGAAGTTTTACTTACGTAGGCGACATTGTAGATGGTGTAGTGAGTGTAATTGGTAATGAAGATAAGGTCAATGGCGAAATCATTAATCTAGGAACTGAAGTAGAACACACTACTCAAGAAGGTATTGAAGCTGTTGAAGCTGTTTTAGGAAAGTCTATAAAAATTAATGTTATTCCAAAGCGTCCTGGAGATCAATTGCGTACTAAAGCAAATATCGATAAAGCAAGAAAGCTGTTAAACTACAATCCGCAAACTACATTATTAGAAGCTGTAAAAGCTCAAGTAGAATGGTTTAAAGCCAATTTTTCATAAACTCAATATAAATTCTGCAGCAGCAAATGGAGTGGTTTTACCATTTTCTATAAGTTCAAGCTGAGATTTGAGTGCTTCTTTTATTTTTGAATCTCCAAAGAAATCAGATTTTAAACGGTCTTCAATAGTTTGTAGTAGCCAAAATTTATTTTGTTCGTTTCTATGATGTTCAAAATAATTGTTCTTTTGGGTTGCTTCAACATAGTCATTTATAATATCCCAAATAGCGTCAATACCTTCTTGTTGTAAAGCACTACATAGTGTAACTTTAGGTTGCCAACCAGAAGCTTTAGCAGGATATAAATGCAATGCTCTATTAAATTCTACTTTGGCAAGTTTAGCAGCTTTTAGGTTGTCTCCATCTGCTTTATTAATAACAATGGTATCTGCCATTTCAATAATACCACGTTTAATACCTTGAAGTTCATCACCAGCTCCTGCAAGTTTTAACAGTAGAAAAAAGTCTACCATACTATGAACAGCAGTTTCACTTTGACCAACACCAACCGTTTCAATAATAATGGTGTCAAAACCTGCTGCTTCACATAAAATAATAGTTTCTCTAGTTTTTCTGGCAACACCACCTAACGAGGAGCCAGAAGGAGAAGGTCGTATAAAAGCATTTGGGTCTTTTACAAATCTTCCATTCGAGTTTTGTCTCCCAAAATGCTGCCTTTGGTTAAGCTACTACTTGGGTCAACTGCCAAAACAGCTACTTTTTTACCATTTGTTGTGAGTTGCGAACCAAAAGCTTCAATAAATGTGCTTTTACCAACTCCAGGAACTCCTGTTATACCTATTCTTACTGATTTGTTGGCATAAGGCAAGCAGTGTTTTATAATAGTATTGGCTTTTTCTAAATGTAAAGGGTTAGAACTCTCTACCAAAGTTATGGCTCTGCTTAAATATGTAATGTCACCTTTTATAATACCTTGAGCCAATGCTTCGGCAGAAGGTTGATGACGTCTTCGCTTTTTTATGGTTTCAATAGAATCCTTGTTTGTAATTTCAGACTCTGAAACTCCTTTCTTTTCGTGTAAAGCAGACGATGATTTAGTGTTTTTAGCCAAGTTATAATGTCTTACCTTTATTCAATTGAATCTTTGATTACAGTTAAAGGTACGGCAATTTTTGTTTTATCCCAAGCCATTGTAAGGTGAAGGTCACCTGTAGTATTATCAAAACCAATGGTAAATTGTTCAACAGTAGTATTGAGCTCTTCAGTAGGAACTTCAATTTCAAGTATATCGTGTTGAGGTTCTCTCATTGGCTTCATTTGCTCATCAACTCCCCAAGGATATAGTTTTTTATTAAAAATGACTTGCCAAGAGCTGTCCTTTGGTACTGTCCAAAGCGTGTAGATACCTTTAGGTATCGCAATTCCTTTTACATAAAGCGATTTGTTGGTTTCAAAAGTTGTCGCTTCATTGGCTCCTGTTCGCCATACTTGGTTATAAGGTACAAGTCCGCCAAAAATTTCCCTTCCTTTTTTTGAAGGTCTGTTGTAAAACACTTCAACTTGTAAATCGTTGAGTTTGTATTCTACATTATCTTTTGGACTCAAGCGTTTAGAAAAAATATTTTCAACAAAATAAGAGTATAAAAATAGTCCTACAGCGACTAAAGTTAAAACAATAAGGATTCGTTTTAAAAACGTGTTCATACCTAAAAATTCGAATTTTAAAATTAAGTGCTAAAGATATATCAAAAACACCTAAAGACTATCTATTTAACGTTCATTTATAATAATTTGGTATCATTTTAAAAAAAAGAGGTAAATTTTGCAACACTGTATGTTTTGTATCGTCTTTATAGAGAACTAAACCAATAACCAAAAGATCAACTAACGCATGTTTCAAGTTGAAATTATTGAAAAATGCAAGCAAAATAATCGTGCTGCACAACTACAAATTTACAATCAGTATTGTGATGGTATGTATGCTGTGGCAATGCGATTTGTAAAGGACTCTATGGAAGCTGAAGATATCGTTCAGGAAGCCTTTATAAAAGCTTTTGCTAAACTACACCAATACAAAGCAGAGGTTACTTTTGGAGCTTGGTTAAAACGTATTGTTATCAATAAAAGTATCGATTTACTTAAATCCAAAAAGCAACATTTGTTGCAGTTGGAAGAGGTGCACCTAAAAGTAGTTGATGATAATGATGACAACTGGTTTGTTGAAGATACAATAACACTAGAAGAAGTAAAAGAAGCTATAAAAAAGCTACCAGAAAAGTATAAATACGTAGTTATGCTGTATTTGGTTGAAGGGTATGACCACCAGGAAATATCTGAAATTTTAAGTATTAGCGAAGTCGCTTCTCGAACGCAACTGTCTAGAGGAAAAGTAAAATTAAAAGAACTGTTAACACTTACAAGTAATGGCACAACAAGATATTAGAGAACTCTTTAAAGACGAACCAAAGGTTTCCAATCAAAAAATGCCTAAAGGACATGAAGCCCGTTTTTTAAAGAAGCTAGATAACGCACAACCGCAAAGAACAATCAAAAAACGTTTCAGTGTAATGCAAATAGCGGCAAGTGTTGTTATTCTTATTGGGATGGGTTTTGGAGCATATAAATTTTATAATGTGCCTCCAATTGAGCCTTCAAATGGTAAGGAAGAAGTGGTATCCAATTTAAAGTCGCTTGGTGATATTTCACCCGATTTAAAAAAGGTTGAAGACTACTATCTGGCTAATATTAACTTAGAATTATCCAACGTAAAGCTCACTTCAGAAAATAAAGAATTGTTTGATAGTTACGTGCTACGTCTTGAAGAACTCAATAAAGAGTACGATAGACTTTCGGTTGAATTAACCGAAAATGGACCAAACGAGCTTACTGTAAGTGCCTTGATAGATAACTTAAAATTAAGACTTAATTTATTGTATCGCTTAAAAGAACAATTAAAAGATTTAAACGACTCAGAAATGAGTCAGGATAATGCTTAAAGCAATAAAAACGAACAAATGAAAACAATACAATTAATGTTGTTTATGTTGTGTGCTACCATTAGTGTTACTGCACAGCAACAGTTAAATAAAATATCTCAATCTATAAAAGTAGATAAAGACGTTACCATAGATTTAAACACAAGCTATGTGCAAATTGAAATCGATACATGGAATAAAGATCTTGTTGAGGTTGAAGCATATATAGAAAGCGATAAACTTTCAAAGGAAGAACTTAAAAAAGCACTTGAAAACTGGAATATAAGCGTTGAAGGTTCAGGAAAAAATATAAGTATAAGCTCAAAAGGAAGCAGAAATGTATGGGGAAACTTTAACATGGAAGGGTTTGAGTTTGAGTTTGACAACAATTTCGAATTTGACGCCTTACGAGAGCTTGAATTTGAATTGGCTGAGTTACCTGAAATGCCAGAGTTACCCGAAATACCTGAGCTACCTGAAATGCCAGAAATGGAATTGCCAAAACTTCCTAAGCTTCCAAAATTACCTGAATTACCAAAAGGGATTCATTCAGTACATTTTGATACCGAAGCCTACAAAAAAGATGGTGAAAAATACCTTGAAAAATGGAGCAAAGAGTATGAAGAAAAGTATGGAAAAGAGTACAAGGATAAAATGAAAGCTTGGGCAAAAGAATTTTCTAAAGTTGATTTTGATAACTACGAAAAGGAAATGCAAAAATGGGGAGAAGAGTATGGTAAGCAGTTTGGTGAAGATTATGAAGTGAAACTAAAAGAGTGGAGCAAGAAGTTTGACAAACAATGGGGAAAAGAGTATGCTAAACGTATGGAAGAATGGGAAGCAAAACACGGTAAGCAAATGGAAGAACGCGCTAAACAAATGGAAGAGCGTAGTGCAGAAATTGCAAAACGTTTTGAAGAACGCCAAAAAGCTCACGCTGAAAGACAAGCTCATTTAGCTGAACGTCTTGAAGAGCGTATGGAACGCAACGAAAAGCGTCGTGCTGAACTGTCTAGAACGCTTGAGGCTAGAAGTGGTAAAGTAAAAAAGACCATTAAAATAAAAATGCCTAAAGACGCTAAACTAAATCTAAATGTAAGACATGGTGAGTTGAAGTTTACTTCGGTTATTAAAAACTTAAGAGCAGATATTTCACACTCTACATTAGTAGCAAATCACATTGATGGAAGCGAGACTTCCATCAATGTATCTTATTCACCTGTGTTAATTGATACTTGGAGCCAAGGAGAGTTAAAACTAAATTATGTGGATAAAGCACATGTAAAGCAAGTAAACAGAATTGTATTAAATTCTAACTCATCAAACATTAGTCTCGATAATTTAAATGGCAATGCAATTATTGATGGTAGTTTTGGAGATTTAACCATTTCAAAAATCAACGATTCGTTTAATAATATCAATTTGGTGTTAGAAAATAGCGATGCGCTTATAAGTTTACCAAAAACAGCATTCAATTTGCAGTATAAAGGCGATCGAACACGTTTTACTCATCCAGAAAAGCAAGATGCTAAAAATACATCGTCGTTTTCTACTAACAGCCCAAATAGTAATAAAACAATTGTGGTTAATGCTAAATTTAGCCATGTTATAATGCAATAATCAAGCTTTCTGTATGAACAGAAATCTTACAGTTGAATAAAGGCTATACGTTTCAAAAAAGTGTATTTTTATAGAAATATTTTTTTGAAATGCCCTCAAACACATTCCACGATTTTTTAGAACGCATTAGTAGAAAACCACTTCGAGTACTAGATGCTTCAATTTCAAATTTACAATACATTCCTTTAGATCTTTCTAAACACAATACCTTACTGCAATCGGTTGATGTATCTTCATCTTCAAAGCTGGAGGCATTTGTAAATGCGCATATAAGCAAGCATAATGGGTTGGTAGCCTTTGGTGGTTATAACGAAATACGAAACATTTACCAACGTAGTACACACTTTAACGAACAAAATCCACTAACCGAACGTAACATTCATTTAGGAATTGACCTTTGGATTGCTGCTGGTACAGAAATTCTTTCGCCTTTAGATGGAGTAGTGCATAGTTTTAAAAACAACACCAATTTTGGAGACTATGGACCAACGATCATTTTAAAACACGTCATCGATGGAGTGATTTTTTACACCTTATATGGACATTTAAGTACAGCGTCTATAGAGCATTTAAGTGTAGGAGAACAGTTTAAACAAGGAGAACAATTAGCAACACTTGGCGATGCTACTGTAAATGGCGATTATCCTCCGCACTTGCATTTTCAAATTATAAAAGATATTGGTGAGTATCTAGGTGATTATCCAGGAGTAAGCTCAAAACAAGATTTAGAGTATTATTTAAGTAATTGCCCAAACCCAAATGTGTTGTTGAAACTGGAGTAATTTTTTGAAGGGTTCGTTTAACGGTTTTGTGTATGGCTCGTTACGGAAAATCAACTATGATTTTCCGCCGTAACCGAAAGATAGCAAATTGCAATGAATTATAGCCATTGTTAGCTGTAGTTTTTATTTTTTCCGAATATCAGTAGTATGTCAGCTATTGGATAAGCCAATGCGACTACTATTCCAAATATTCCGTATAATGTTTTTCCTTCTGATAAAAATCCAGTAATCGAAAACCATAAAATCAGTAAGCAAAAAGGGTAGAGAAGAAGTCTTGTCAAAACTTTCGTAAAAGTCCATTCTTTAACCTTTTCTGTTTTTGATTCCGATTTTGGTTTGTTAATTTGTACGGGATTATTTGCCTGTTCTATATTTTCAATTGCTTCTTTCAGTTCATCTGTCAGAAGTTTGGTTTCGTATTTCTTGGCTTTTCCTAAAACTAAACGCAATAAAAGTCCAATAACTGAAATTCCGATTGTTCCAATTACTGCCATTTTTAAGTCAGTTGAGAGGAACAAACCTGAAATCAACACAATTAAAAATCCAATAGTTATTTTATTCAGCAGTTTATGGTAAGGATTTTTCTCCTTTTTTATTCCATTCAGTTTATTGTTTTGGTCAAAAGTCAGATGGAAAATAGGATATGCACCACGTAAAAAATGAGAGGAACGCCAAATCAAAAGTTCATTTGGTTTAATTTCTCCGCTGTACTTTGTCGTGTTGTAGAAAAATGCATCATTCCAATGGTTTTTCAGATTGCTTTTTTTATTCTGAACTATTAGTTTTTCGATGTTTTTCTTTTCTGCCACAAAGGTTGGTTTAAATTACAGCCAATAATAAAGATATAAATTCTTTCAATAACGAATATCAATAACAAAAAAGCTCAACTATTTTTATAAAAAAGTCAAGCTTTTGAAAAGTTATGTATTTAAAGAATAGTCTTTAAGCTTTTACATTTCATCAATAATTTTTTCAATAAGTTCAGTAGTTATTTGATAGTCTTCTCCACTTGTTTTAGCAATGTCAATAGATTCCTTTGCCATTTTTAAAGCTTTGGTGTAATTTCCAGTTTTGTATAACAACGCAGCGTATGTATCAGTATTATGGGAATTTCGGTCTAGTTCAATTGAACGCTCTACAGCTTTAATAGCTTTTAATAGAATTTTGATGTCACTATAATTTTTGTAGGCATTCCAAGCTAAGCTGTTTAAGCTGTTAGAGGAGTTCCAATATTTGTCAATATTGGATTGACTAAAATCGTCAAGATCAATAGTGTTTGATGAACTAGAAGCAACAGCGCCACCCATATGTTTTAGAATCAAGTCTTCCATTTCAGCTTTACTCATTGCGCCTTCAACAACTTCTAAATTAGAGCT
The DNA here is from genome assembly GCF_050509525.1 of Gaetbulibacter sp. PBL-D1. Lineage (NCBI taxonomy): Bacteria > Pseudomonadati > Bacteroidota > Flavobacteriia > Flavobacteriales > Flavobacteriaceae > Gaetbulibacter > Gaetbulibacter sp. PBL-D1. Next base: position 81,057 of record NZ_JBNWKB010000011.1, read on the forward strand.
GTTTTTAAGGAAAAAATACGTAGGCATTGCTGTAACATTTAACGCATCATCTACTTCGTTTTTATCAACATCAACTTTATAAAAGTCAACTTTATCTTTATATTTTGCTTCTAACTCTTTAATGATAGGTTCCATGCGCTTACATGGTCCACACCAAGTAGCATAAAAGTCTAGTACAATTAATCTGTCGTTATTAACAAGAAGCTTTGCTTCAGCGTCATCATCAGTAAGTTCTGTTTGAGCAAATGACATCGTGATGCTTAAAAGCATCATTAAAATAGAGGCAGTTTTTTTCATAGTTTTGATTTGGTTAGAGTTATTGTCTTTAAAAAAAAATGATTATTTAGCGGAACGAATATCGTTTATTTTTTTTAAAAAACAAATTATCAAAGAGTTACTCTTTATAAAAATGCCCTTTTACACCTTTTACTCCAGGAACAGCTTTAAATACTGAACCAGCTAATGGAAACTGTTTTAGTTGTTCAGTATCCATATCTTTGGTTGCTGTGGTAATGTAAAGCGTGTCTAGGTTTTTTCCACCAAAGGCACAAGATGTTACATTAAGCGCAGGAACTTCAATTTTTGAAATCAAATTACCAGTTTTAGGGTTGAAGCATCCAACAGCACTTCCATTCCATAAACCAACCCAAAGGTTATCGTGTTCATCAATGGTCATTCCGTCAGGATAACCAAGCGTATTACTCACTTTTACTGCAACACGTTCATTTGATATAGCTCCTGTAGCATCATTATAATCGTAAGCCTTTATTTCGCTTGTTGGCGTATCGATATAATACATAGTGGTTTTGTCTTTGGTCCAAACAATTCCGTTGGATATAGTAACACTATCTTTTTTTAAAATGGCATTTTGGTTGTTGTCCAACATATAAAGTTTTGCAGCGTGTGGAGTTTCATCAAAGGCAATAGAACCTACCCAAAAACGACCACTTGGGTCGCATTTTCCATCATTAAAACGATTGGTAGTTATAGCTTGTTCTACATCTGAAAGTAATTGTAAATCTCCTGTGTTGGTGTCAATACTGTAAATTCCATCTTGCAATGCAACAATAGCTTTGTTACTTTGAGTTGAAGGAACAACTGTCCCAATCATGGAAGGCATAGCTAAGCTTTTATTGCTTTTGGTTTTAGGGTTGTAAATGTTTAATGTTTTACCTTGAATATCTACCCAATAGAGTTCTTGGGTGTTATAGTTCCAAAACGAGCCTTCTCCTAATTTTGATTGTATTTGGTATTCTAAAACAGCTTTGTGTTTTAATGTGTTACTAGTGTCTAAAGTTGTTGTAGCTTCTTTACAACTGATAATTGATAAGGCGATACAAAAGAGTAAGGAAGTTGTTATGGTTTTAATCTGCATTTTCAAGTTTGTTTTGGTGATAAAAATACTCAAAAACCGTGGTTTTGATTACTAGTAAATGCGCAATCCCTTGTACTATATTTATACAAATAAAAAGTCCTGACACAAAAATGTATCAGGACTATAATGAGGCATTTGTAATACTATTTAAGGATTGGAAAAAGTACTTTAGTTATTTAATTGATGTATTGTAACAATGATTAAAAAAATAATAGATATTAAATTACAAATGAATGTTACTGTATTAAGTTTTAAATATTTTTTTTTTAGAATTAGAACTAAACTATAAATACAACAAAATACTATAAAAAGTAGAAAAGGAATCGTTAATAGTTCTCCAATAAATTGTATTGTATTTGTTGTGTTGGGTGGATTGTAAGACCAATAAACTATTAAAATAAAATAAACTAAACTTATAAGGCTAAGATAAAGTAGTGTTTTTGATAATTTATAAGATTTATTATTCATAGTATAAACTTAAGATATAAGTTGTTATGCTAAGTAAAATAACAAATTTAATCTCTAAAACCTTGTAAATAAACAAAAAAAATCCTGACACAAAAATGTATCAGGACTATAATAAACTATTTATGAGGTTTTACTCTTCAATCAAAACCCATTCACCTTTAGCAATTAAGGGTTCTGCTTGTTTATATTTTACAGTTTTATTTTCACCACTCATAACGTGTTTTATGGTGACTTTATCGTTACGACCAATTTTTGGTTTATCACGAACAATAGTTTCTATAACTTCTGGTTGACGTTGTGTGTTACCTGCAGCTCTGTTTTGCGCAGAACGCTCATCCATATTTGGAATTTCTTCTTTAGAAGTTTCAAGATTTTCTTTTCTTCTAGCTCTAGCTTCCTGAATGGTGTTTTGCGTTTCTGTAGGTAATTCACCTTTAAACAAGAATGAAATCACATCCTTATTAACTTGGTCTAGCATTTGCTTAAACAATTCAAAAGCTTCAAACTTATAGATTAATAAAGGATCTTTTTGCTCATGAACAGCTAATTGTACAGACTGTTTAAGCTCATCCATTTTACGTAAGTGCGTTTTCCAAGAATCATCAACAATAGCTAGAGTAATATTCTTTTCAAAATCGTTGATAAGTTGCTTACCGTTGGTTTCGTAAGCTTTTTCTAAATCGGTAACAACTTGTAAGTTCTTTACACCATCAGTAAAAGGAACAACGATACGCTTAAATTTATCACGTTGGTTTTCGTATACATTTTTAATTACAGGGAATGCAATTTCTGCATTACGCTCCATTTTTTCACGATAATGTTCAAATGCCGCTTTATAGATTTTTCCTGCAATGTCTTGAGTTGAAAGTTTAGAAAACTCTGCTTCAGTAATTGGCGAACTCATTGAGAAGTATCTAATAAGCTCAAACTCGAAGTTTTTAAAGTCGTTAGCGTCTTTGTTGGTTTGTGCAATACCTTCAGAAGTATCGTAAATCATGTTTGCCAAATCCACTCTTAAGCGCTCACCAAATAATGCGTGGTGACGACGTTTGTAAACCACTTCACGTTGTGCATTCATTACGTCATCATATTCTAATAAACGTTTACGAACACCAAAGTTGTTTTCTTCTACTTTTTTCTGAGCACGCTCAATAGATTTTGAAATCATAGAATGCTGAATTACTTCACCTTCTTGTAATCCCATTCTATCCATCATTTTCGCAATACGCTCACTACCAAATAAACGCATTAAGTTGTCTTCAAGAGACACGTAAAATTGCGAACTTCCTGGATCTCCTTGTCGACCTGCACGACCACGTAACTGTCTGTCAACACGACGCGAGTCATGACGCTCAGTACCAACAATAGCTAATCCTCCAGCAGCTTTTACGTCTTCGCTTAACTTAATGTCAGTACCACGACCAGCCATATTGGTGGCAATGGTTACTTGTCCTGCTTTACCAGCTTCAGCAACAATATCAGCTTCCTTTTTATGCAACTTTGCATTTAGGACATTGTGAGGTACTTTTCTAATGGATAACATTTTTCCTAAAAGCTCACTAATTTCTACTGATGTGGTACCTATTAGTACAGGGCGACCAGCTTGCGATAAGGCAGTAACTTCATCAATTACAGCATTGTATTTTTCACGTTTGGTTTTGTAAACCAAATCTTCTCTATCATCTCTTGCAATAGGTTTGTTGGTTGGGATTTCAACCACGTCCAATTTGTAGATTTCCCAAAACTCACCAGCTTCGGTAACAGCTGTACCTGTCATACCAGAAAGTTTGCGATACATTCTAAAGTAATTTTGAAGCGTAACTGTTGCAAAAGTTTGAGTAGCATCTTCAATCTTTACATTTTCTTTGGCTTCAATAGCTTGGTGAAGTCCGTCGCTATAACGACGACCATCCATAATACGACCTGTTTGCTCATCAACAATCATTACTTTGTTGTCCATAACAACATATTGAATGTCCTTTTCAAATAAAGCGTATGCTTTAAGCAATTGGTTAAGGGTATGGATACGTTCAGATTTTACACCAAAATCTCTAAAGAGATCTTCTTTAGCTTCAGCTTCTTCTTCTTTTGAAAGACCTTGAGCTTCAATTTTAGCAATTTCAACACCTATTTCAGGCATCACGAAAAAGTTTGGATCATCTTCACCTGAAAGGAATTCAACACCTTTATCAGTTAATTCAACCTGATTGTTTTTTTCATCGATAACATAGTAAAGCTCAGCATCAATTTTTGGCATTTCTCTATTGTTATCCTGCATGTAGTAGTTTTCAGTTTTTTGAAGGAGTTGTTTGATACCTTCTTCACTTAAAAACTTAATTAATGCTTTGTTTTTTGGCATACCTCTGTACACTCTCAACAATAAAAAGCCACCTTCTTTAGTGTCGCCTTCGGCAATTAATTTTTTTGCTTCGGCAAGAACACCAGTCAACATTTTACGTTGTACACCAGCAATATTATCAACTTTTGGTTTTAACTCAGTAAACTCATGTCTGTCTCCTTGCGGAATTGGACCAGAAATAATTAAAGGTGTACGCGCATCATCAACTAATACCGAATCCACCTCATCCACAATAGCGTAGTGATGCGGACGCTGTACCAAGTCGTCTGGTGAGTGTGCCATATTATCTCTTAGGTAATCAAAACCAAACTCGTTGTTTGTACCATAAGTAATATCTGCCATGTAAGCTTTTTTACGAGCAGCTGAGTTAGGTTGGTGATAGTCTATACAGTCAACACTTAAACCATGGAACTCAAAAATTGGAGCCATCCACGCGCTATCACGTTTTGCTAGATAGTCGTTTACAGTAACTAGATGAACACCTTTTCCTGCTAATGCGTTAAGGTAAACAGGTAGGGTTGCAACAAGAGTTTTACCTTCACCAGTTTGCATTTCGGCAATTTTACCTTGGTGCATTGCTACACCACCAATAAGCTGTACATCGTAATGTACCATATCCCAAGTGATGGCTTTACCAGCAGCATCCCAAGAGTTTGACCAAATTGCTTTATCGTCTTCTAAAGTGATGTAATCTTTACTTCCTGAAAGTTCTCTGTCAAACGTACTTGCAGTTACTGTAATTTCAGTATTGCTTACAAAACGCTTAGCAGTTTCCTTAACTACAGCAAAGGCTTCAGGTAGTATGTCGTTAAGTACATCTTCGGTAACTTGGTAGATGTCGTCTTCTATTTTATCGGCTTCAACGTAGATGTCTTCTCTCTCGTCAATATCTTCAGTAGTTTCGGCTTGTTTAAGGAGTTGTTCCTTTTTTTCTAGAAGTGGTTGTCTCGCTTCTGCTATTTTAGCTTTAAAAGCATCGGTTTTGGCTCTTAATTCATCGTGTGATAATTGTTCAAGAGCACTTGCAAAGGTTTTAATCTTATCAACAATTGGTGTAATGGATTTTACATCTTGTTTAGATTTATCACCTACAAATACTTTTAAAACTGAATCTAAAAAACTCATATGTAGTCTATTTTTTATGAGACCGAAGTAATACGGTCTTAAGTTGTTATTGTAATCTTTGGTTTGCTTTAGTAAGGCTTACAAAGATAGGGTTTGTGTTATGTTTTTTAAAAGGATAGTCCACAAAAAAAGTCTCATTATGAGACTTTTTAACTATTCTTTTTGATTTTGTTTAATATTCGTCCTCGTTCCAGAGGTAGTCCTCATCCGTAGGATAGTCTGACCAGATTTCTTCAATAGAATCATAAGAATCACCTTCATCCTCAATAGCCTGCAAGTTTTCAACTACTTCCAGAGGCGCTCCTGTACGGATGGCGTAATCTATTAATTCGTCTTTAGTTGCTGGCCAAGGTGCATCACTTAAATAAGATGCTAGTTCTAGTGTCCAATACATTTCTTATGCGTTTTAATTTTTTGCAAAAATAAATTTTTAGTTCAAAAAGTCAAGAAAAAAATGAATTATTTAATGTTTTGTTTAAACTGAGTACGTTACAAAGTGTTTTGTAGTGCTTTTTTTACAGTTTAAATAGCACATTGTCATTAATCAAAGAGCGTATAACTATTTGCTAATTCTTGAACTTGATAGTATCAATAAAGCAAAGTTTTTTAAATACCCAAAAAATGTTACGATTCTTTTTTCGGAATCCATTTTACTTCTTCGGCTTGCAAGTCATAAGTCAACTTTCGTGCCAACACAAAAAGGTAGTCAGATAAGCGGTTTAAATACATTAAAGTTTCCGATTGAAAAGGTGCTAAGTCATTAAGTGCAGACGCTAAACGTTCGGCTCTACGGCACACACAGCGTGCAATGTGACAGAATGACACGGTTTGGTGACCTCCTGGTAATACAAAGTGTGTCATTTGTGGTAACGCAGCATCCATGGTGTCCATTTCTTGCTCTAGAGTAGAAATATCTTCTTCAGAAATTTTAGGAATATTTAATCGAGACTTTCCGTTTTTTAAAATAGCCTTCTCAGGGTCGGTAGCCAAAATAGCGCCAACAGTAAATAAGCGGTCTTGTATTTGTATTAATACGTTTTTGTAGTGGGTATTGATGTCTTGGTCTCTAAGCAGGCCAATATAGGAGTTTAACTCATCAACAGTGCCATAGCTTTCAATTCTTATATGGTGTTTTGGTACTCGTGTACCACCAAACAAAGCTGTTGTGCCTTTGTCTCCGGTTTTTGTGTATACTTTCATGTTTTAAACTTTCAGGGTTTACTGAATTACAAGAGGTAGGTGTGCTAAACCGAATCTTGGAATTTGCAAATGCAAGGTAAGATTTAAAAGTTCTATTGGAAAATTGTAAAGGATGTTTTAACGTCTAAACCGACGTTTATTAAACATAGTGTCTTTATTACGACGTTCTCTTAAGCGTTGATTATTTTTGAAAATAGTTTTAACAAGAATAAAAGCACCAACTAAAATTAAAAGTATCCAAAGCATGACAATTAGTTTCTAGTATCACTTTCAATAATACCATCACGTAAACGAATAACGCGTTTTGCATGAGCAGCAATATCTTCTTCGTGAGTAACCATTATAACGGTGTTTCCTGCTTTGTGTATCTCATCAAAAAGATTCATGATTTCGTATCCGGTTTTAGAATCTAGATTACCTGTTGGCTCATCGGCAAGTATAATAGAAGGCTTGTTAACCAAAGCTCTACCTACAGCAACACGTTGACGTTGACCACCAGAAAGCTGATTAGGTCTGTGGTCCATTCGGTCAGCTAGACCTACATCGTTTAGTACTTCTTCGGCTCTTGCAACACGTTCTTTTTTAGAAGCACCTGCATACACCATAGGTAATGCTACATTGTCTAATGCTGTGGTACGTGGTAAGAGGTTGAAGGTTTGAAAGACAAAGCCAATTTCTTTGTTTCTAATATCAGCAAGTTCGTCATCACTCATTTTGCTTACATCTTTTCCGTTAAGGTTGTAAGAACCTGATGTTGGTGTGTCTAAACAGCCTAATAAGTTCATAAGCGTAGATTTTCCTGATCCAGAAGGTCCCATTATAGCGACATAATCTCCGCGTTCAATGTCTAAGTCAATGCCTTTAAGAACATGTACAGTTTCCTGACCTAATTGAAAATCTCTAACAATATCACGTATTTCTATAACGTTACCCATTATCACTTTTTTAGTTGAACTATAGTTGCTATGCAAGATACATATTTGCGATTAATATGACGCTAAAACAACAATCTTGTTACAGTCTTATGGTAAAATGTTCTTTGGCTTGCTCTTTTCTAAAAAACACAAAGCCCCAAAAAAAGGTGTCAACAGTTACTGTGACTTTAGGATGTTGCTTTATAGTTTCCCAAGCTTCAGTCATACCTTTAGACCAATAAATGTCATCAAAAATAAAGACAGTATCGTTTGTAGCTTTTGGTAGTAAGGCTTCAAAATAGTGCAATGTTGCATCTTTAGTATGGTTGCCGTCAAAGAAAATACAATCGTAGTTTGAAGTTTTTAAAAGCGGAATCTGCTCGTCGAATGCTCCAGTAATGATAGTAATATTTGGTTGGTTGGTAAATCTTGTTTTTGAAAGTAGCGCTAGGTTAGGGCAACCTTCAATACTTGTAAGTGTTGCATTAGGATTTCCAAGATGTAATGCATGAGTTGCTATGCCAACCGAAGTTCCAAGTTCGAGTATAGACTTAAATTTAAAATAATGTGATAATCTATAAAGCAGTTTAGCACGTTTGTAAGTAGTGCCAGATGTTTTTGCAATGGCACATATTTGTCGAGTATTAGATGTTGTGCGTTTAGAACCAGAACCTAAATCGGTTATGGAAACTAAACTGTCATTTCTCAGTAGACTTTGTCTGTAGGATTTAAGCTTGTCGTAGTCAGGATAGTTAGTAGTGTCGTAAAAACATTTAGTAACCAAGTCAAATACAAAAGGCGAGTGTACACCATGTTGGTTGGTGGATTTAAATAAGAATTTTATATATTGAATCACTTGATGCATACGAGTCTTGCGTCTTAGGATTCTAGTTTTTCTGAGAGTTCAAACCACCTACTTTCTTTGGTAGCAATCTCATCAATAATGTCTTGAAGCGATTGCGATAACGCGTTGATTTTATCTTGAGATAAGCTTGTGTCGTTAAACTTAGCTTCAAGTGCTTTTTTGTCAAGTTCTAAAGAACGAATCTTACTTTCAAGGTTTTTGAGTTCTTTTTGCTCGTTGTATGAGAGTTTTTGTGCTTCGTTTTGCTTTTGGCTTTCTGTAACTTTAGTAGTTTCCTTAGGTGAAGTTTCAGGAGGAGTAGAGCTTTCATAAACCCTATAATCGGTATAATTTCCTGGGAAATCAGTAATGGTACCATCGCCATTAAACACAAAAAGGTGGTCTACAATTTTATCCATAAAGTAACGGTCGTGAGAAACCACAATTAAACATCCTGGAAAGTCAAGCAAAAAGTCTTCCAACACATTTAAAGTCACAATATCCAAGTCATTAGTTGGCTCATCCAGAATTAAAAAATTAGGATTTTGAATAAGTACAGTACATAAGTACAGACGCTTTTGTTCACCACCACTAAGTTTTTCAACAAAGTCGTATTGCTTCTTTCTATCAAATAGAAAACGCTCCAAGAGTTGCTGTGCACTAATTTGACGTCCTTTTTTTAATGGGATGTACTCACCAAATTCCCTAATAACATCAATGACTTTTTGTTCAGGTTTTATTTTGATTCCTGATTGCGTGTAATACCCAAACTTTACGGTGTCACCAATAACAACTTTACCTGAGTCGGGAGCTATGGTTTTGGTTAGCATGTTAAGGAATGTGGATTTTCCGGTACCATTTTTTCCAATAATACCTACACGTTCACCTTTTTTAAAGACATAGTCAAAGCCGTTTAGAATAGTTTTGTTTTCATAGGCTTTTGAGACTTTGTGTAGTTCCACAATCTTACTTCCAAGACGTTCCATGTTGAGTTCCAACTGTACTTGGTGGTCTTTTCGGCGTTGGTGTGCTTTAGACTTTATATCGAAGAAGTCGTCAATTCTAGATTTTGATTTCGTCGTACGCGCTTTAGGTTGTCTGCGCATCCATTCTAACTCCTTTTTGTACTGTTGTTTGGCTTTTCCTGTTTCAACTTCTTCAGAAGCAATTCGAGCTTCTTTTTGTTCTAAATAGTAGGAGTAGTTGCCTTTGTAGGTGTAGAGTTTGCCATGATCTAGTTCAATAATTTCATTACAAACGCGCTCCAAAAAGTAGCGGTCGTGTGTGACCATAAACAGTGTCATTTGCGCTTTTGCAAAATACTGCTCTAGCCACTCAATCATTTCAAGGTCTAAGTGGTTGGTAGGTTCGTCTAGAATAAGCAAATCAGGTGTATTGATGAGTACTTTTGCTAGTGCTAAACGCTTTTTTTGACCACCAGATAGTGTACTGATGCTTTGATGGATATCTTCTAGCTTTAACTGAAACAGAATTTGCTCGTACTGCACATCAAACTCCCAGGCATTATGGATGTCCATTTGTTCAAAGGCTTTTTGGTAGGCTTCAGTGTCCTCAGGGTTTTGTAAGGCCTTTTCATAATTGGATATGATGTTGAGTATGGGTAGGTCTGCATTAAAAATGGCCTCTTCAATAGTTTTGCTGTCTCCAAAGCTTGGGGTTTGCGACAAGAAGGAAACCCGTAACCCATTACGCATAATCACCTGACCCGAATCAGGACTGTCGGCACCTGAGATGATATTAAGGATTGAGGTTTTTCCGCTGCCATTTTTAGCAACGAAAGCTATTTTTTGATCTTTATGGATACTAAAAGAAATGTCACTGAAGAGTTCCAGTACTCCATAAGATTTTGAGATATGTTCAACGGTTAAGTAATTCAAAAGTCATTTTTTTGCAAATAACGGGATAATCCTTAAAAAAAGAAGGAATAGTTTTGATATTCCTGTTGATGGATTATATTTGTGAGGCAACAAGTTACGCAACTATGAATAGATGTTTACTGCTAGTGTTACTCATGGCAATTGGTTTTACCTCTTGTATTCCACATAAAGATACGCTGTATTTACAAACTAAAGACGAGTCGTCTTCTGATACACTTCAATTGGCTAAGGAACAACCTAAACCTTACAGGGTGCAAATTAACGATGTGTTAAACATTCGAATAAAGGTGCTTGATCAAAATAATGCGTCTATTTTTAATCCTATAAGTGAAGCAGGTGTGTTACAAGCTACAAGTGAAGAGCGTGCGTATTTTGATGGCTTTACAGTAGATGACCATGGGAATATACGTTTTCCACAACTAGGAAAATTAAATGTTTTGGGGTATACGCTTGAGGAGATACAAGGTATGATTGAAGAACTGCTTTTAAAAGAGCAGTTTAAAGAAACCGCAAATATTTTTGTGAGTGTAAAGTTAGCAGGGTTGCGATATACAACTATGGGAGAAATTGGTAATACAGGTGTGCAAGTTATCTTTAAAGATAAAGTAAATATTTTTGAGGCTATTGCTAGTTCAGGGGAAATACCAGTTACAGGTGATAAAAAGGATGTTTTGATTATACGTCAATATCCTCATGGTCAAGAAATCCATCATGTAGATCTTACTGATATTAAGGTAATGGATTCACCATACTACTATATTATGCCTAATGATATGATTTATGTAAAACCCCTTAAACAAAAATCTTGGGGAACAGGAACTACAGGTCGTGAAACTTTAGCGTCTATTGTAGCGGTAATGTCTCTTGTTACAACCACTATTTTATTAATTAACAGACTCTAGAAATGTCGAGTGAGGAATATTACGATATAGACGACACCGTAGAAAAAGGCTTAAGTTTTGATTTTAAGGGGTTTTTGTTTAAAGCCTTAAATCTTTGGAAGCTTATTGTTTTATCTATTGGTATTGGTCTTATTGTGGCCTACTGGATTAATGTTAGAAAACAAAATGTATATAAATTAGAGTCGTTAATTTCGGTTGAAAACGAACAGAATCCTTTTTTTACAGCCAATACAAGTATCTCCTTTAATTGGGGAGGTGTCTCAGGAAAAGTAGGTAAAATAATGACAACCATTAATACGAGGCGACACAATGAGTTGGTTGTTGATTCCTTGCAGTTTTATTTAAATTACCTTGTTGAAGGGAAGTACCGAAAAGTAGATGTCTATAAAGACGCTCCTTTTGTTGTTAATATAGATCAAAGTAGAGGGCAAATCCTTGGGCAACCTATTCTAATTCGATTTCTTACTGAAACAGAATATGAGGTAGTGATGAATTTTGAGTCTGGTAGACTACAAGTGCAGCGTTACCTTGATAAAGCAAAGTATTCGGTTGATGTTCCAGTAGGAGAGTTTAAACAACAATTTAAATTAGGAGAACCAGTTAAGTTGCCATTTCTAAATGCAACATTAACACTGCGTCCCAATAAACGCACACTGCCAGGAACAGAGTTTTATATTCAGTTTTTGAATTTTGATAGTGTTGTAAATAGTTATAAAAATGCAGTAGATATATCGCCTTATTCTAAAGAATCCTCATCAGTATTGAAGTTAGCTATGAGTGGTTTTAATAAAAGTAAAATAGTAGACTATTTAAATACCACAACAGCAATATTAAAGCGTACTGAATTAGAGCGAAAAAACCAATATGCCACTAATACCATTAAGTTTATTGATAGTAGTTTAAATGCGGTAAATATTGATCTTAAAGACGTTACAGATGAGATGAACGACTTTAGGAAGAAAAATAAGGTGTTTGATGTTAATCGTGAAATGACAGAAACCCTTAGTAAGCTAAGAGGGTATGATACCGCAAAGGAAGCAGAAGAAACTAAATTGAACTATTTAGATGCGCTTGAAACTTATTTAAGAACTAAAACTGGTGACTACAGTAAAATAGCAGCACCAAGCTCTGTAGGTATTTTGGAAGGTAATATCGTGTCAGGAGTGAGTAAAATTATTGCGTTATCTGTTGAGCGTCAAAATCTTGAGTATGTAGCTAAAGAAGGTAATGTGTTATTTAATGATATTGATCGAAAAATAGACTCTGAAAAGAATGTGTTGTTAGAAGCTATTGATGCTACTAAATACACCATTAGCTCTAACATCAATACAATAAATAGAGAGATATATGCCCTAGAAGCTGAGCTTAGCAAACTCCCTGAAGACCAACAAGAGTACTTAAAGATTGAGCGTAAGCTTAATTTAAGTCAACAGGCCTATGATGTATATTTAGCTAAGCGAGGAGAAGCTGCTATTGTTAAAGCAGCTAGTGTTTCGGATATTTCAGTTATTGATGAAGCTAAAGATATTGGAGGAGGGCTAATAGGTCCAAATAAGAGTCTTAATTATATGATGGCTTTAATGCTTGGGTTCTTCATTCCGATGTTTTTAATTTTTGTACTCTTTTTATTAGATAACACCATTCATGGGTCGGATGAGGTTGTACAGCTTTCTAAAATTCCAATTTTAGGACTGATTGGAAAGTATAATTATAAGAACAATTTAGTTGTTTTTGAAAAGCCTAAGTCGGCAGTAGCGGAGTCTTTTAGAGCCATACGGTCTAGCTTGCAGTTTATCTACAGTAAGCAACAAGGCGAACACGGACGTACCTTAATGGTTACGTCTTCGGTAAGTGGTGAAGGAAAAACCTTTTGTTCTATTAACATGTCCACAGCCTATGCCTTAAGTGGAAAGAAAACTATTTTATTAGGTTTAGACTTACGTAAACCAAAGATATTTGGCGATTTCAATGTCAGTAATGATAAAGGGGTTGTTAATTATATTATTGATGATGCTACTTTGGAAGATGTAAAATTCAAGACCGAAATTCCTAATTTGGAGATTATCCCTTCGGGACCTATACCACCAAACCCTTCAGAGTTATTAATGAGTTCTAAGCTTAGTAATTTAATAACCTCTTTACGTGAAGACTATGATCTTATTGTTCTTGATACACCACCTTTAGGTTTAGTTACAGATGCGCTACAATTAAGTTCATTTGCTGATGCAACAATATTTATGATTCGATTGGATTATACTAAAAAAGGAATGTTGCAACTTGTAAATGCAAAGTATAGAGCAGGCGAACTTAAAAACATAAGTTTTGTGCTTAACTTCTATAAGCATAAAACCAATCACAACTATGGTTATGGCTACGGTTATGGCTACGGTTATGGATATGGAGTTTATGGTAATGCTTATCATGAAAGTGATAATGCTTCTGTCTGGACTAAGTTTAAAATGTTTTTAAAACGCATTTAGTTTGATTACTAAACCTCAGCTTAGAATAAAACGATGTTTTGATTTTCTTTTAAGCATCCTGATTCTCCCTTTTTTGATTGTGCCTATTTTGGTCTTGATTTTAATATCTAGTATAGATACTCAGCAATGGGGTGTGTTTTCTCAAAATCGTGTTGGTCAAAACGGTAAGCTTTTTAAAATATATAAAATTAGGACTTTAAAGAAAGAGCCTCATTACTTAGGGCGTTTGCATCAAAGTGCTACAACGTTTGGTGGCTTTTTACGAAACAGTAAGTTAGATGAGTTGCCGCAGCTGTTTAATGTACTCTTTGGTCATATGAGTTTTGTGGGGCCGCGACCAGATGTTCAAGGATTTGCTGATGAGTTAACAGGAGAGGATAGAGTTATTTTAAAAGTTAAACCAGGTATTACAGGACCCGCTACAATAAAGTATAAAGATGAAGATGTGCTTTTGGCAATGCAGTCTGACCCAGAAACTTACAATAGAACGATTATTTGGGTAGATAAGGTTGAAATCAATAAAAAATACGTGCAGAATTGGAGTTTTTCTTTAGATTTGAGATATATTTTACAATCAATAAAACTTAAATGATGCCCAAAACAGATAGAATAACCATTATAGGACTTGGTTATGTAGGTTTACCGTTAGCAGTTGAATTTGCTAAGCAATATCATGTTGTAGGTTTTGATATTAATGCTGCTAGAATTGCTGAACTAAAAGAAGGGAACGATCAAACCTTAGAAGTAGAAACAGATGAACTAAAAGCGGTACTTACTTATGATGAGCATGCTGAAAAAGGATTGTTTGTAACATCTGATAAGGGTATGATTGCAGGGTCTAACATTTATATTGTTACTGTGCCAACACCTACTGATGCTTTAAACAAGCCTATATTCACACCTTTGATTAAAGCCAGCGAAACTGTTGGTGCTGTACTAAAGCAAGACGATATTGTAATTTATGAATCTACTGTATATCCAGGTGTGACTGAAGATATTTGCGTGCCTATACTAGAACGAGAATCAGGGCTAGTGTTTAATACAAGTTTTTTTGCTGGATATTCACCAGAGCGAATTAACCCAGGGGATAAAACTCATACAGTAACTAAAATATTAAAAGTGACTTCAGGGTCTACACCTGAAATCGCTAAGCGAGTAGATGATTTGTATAAGTCTATTATTACTGCAGGAACACATTTGGCGCCTTCTATTAAGGTGGCAGAAGCAGCAAAAGTGATTGAAAACTCCCAAAGAGATATTAATATCGCCTTTGTGAATGAACTCTCAAAAATATTCAGACTCTTAGATATTGACACGCAAGCAGTGTTGGAGGCTGCAGGAACCAAATGGAACTTTTTAAAATTCACTCCAGGTTTGGTTGGAGGTCATTGTATAGGTGTTGACCCTTATTATTTGGCGCAAAAAGCTATTGAGAGTGGTTACACTCCTGAGATTATATTGGCAGGACGAAAAATGAATGACAGCATGGGTAGCTATGTGGCTTCAGAAACAGTGAAGATGATGATTAAAAAAGGAGCAACCATTAAGGGGGCAAGAGCTTTGGTGTTAGGTATTACCTTTAAAGAGAATTGTCCTGATATTAGAAACTCACGTGTTATTGATATTATAAGAGAGTTTCAATCGTATCAAGTTGATGTAGATGTGTATGACCCTTGGGCGTCCAAAAGTGAGGTAAAGCAAGAATATGGACTAGATTTGTTATGTTCTGAAGCTGAACTGTCTGATGCTTATGAGGCGATTATATTAGCAGTGTCTCATAATTCATTTTTAAGTTTGGATATTAGTCAATTGAAATCAGATATTGGAGTTGTGTTTGATGTAAAGTCCTTGTTGCCTAGGGTATTAGTTGATGCGAGGTTGTAAGTGAGGAGTGAGACGTGAGAAGTGAGTAGTGAGTAGTGAGTAGTGAGTAGTGAGGAGTTTGAAGGGTCTTCGACAGGCTCAGACTGACAATGGAGGTCTTTGAAAGGTTTAGTGAAGATGAAGAGTCTTTGATACTTCGACTACGCTCAGTACAGGCTTAGTTCAGACTGACAAAAAGAAATGGTCATCGACAACAGATGTTTTTAGGACAGATTGATAAAGGAAGTATATAAGTTCGAAATGTAGATATATGACTAAATTATTAATCTTGTCATGCTGAGCTTGTCGAAGCATAGTGGCTCCAAATTTATATCATATGTCATGCTGAGCTTGTCGAAGCATAGAGGCATAAAGGCACAATTTATGTTGTGGTTACACTGAGCTCCGCCTGTACTGAGCTAAATTATTAACTTTGTCATGCTGAGCTTGTCGAAGCATAAAGGTACAATTTTATGTTGTGGTTACACTGAGCGTAGTCGAAGTGTCGAAGCATGGAAACCAAAGAGTGTTATTGAATTAGTAATAATGAAACTTTACTATGTTTATATATTAGAATGCGCTGACCAATCTTTTTATATTGGTGTTAGTTCTGACGTCAAAAAAAGACTTGAAGCGCATCAAAGAGGATTGAGTAAAAGCTCATATACTTTTTCTAGAAGACCAGTTACATTAAAATGGATTCAGGAATTTACAAATCCTGACTTAGCAATTGCTTTTGAGAAGCAATTGAAAGGATGGAGTAGGAGAAAAAAATTGGCGTTGATAAACAAAGACTGGGATACTTTAGTAAAGTATTCTAAAAATTATACCCAGTATGGTCGGTTTAGTGAAGAGTTAGGGTCTTCGACAGGCTCAGACTGACAATGGAAGGTTTTCAACGACCGAGGTTTAAGGACAAATCGCTAAAGGAAGTATAGTAGCTAAATTATTAATCTTGTCATGCTGAGCTTGTCGAAGCATAAAGGCTGCAATTTTATATCATATGTCATGCTGAGCTTGTCGAAGCATAAAGGCTGCAATTTTATATCATATGTCATGCTGAGCTTGTCGAAGCATAAAGGCACAATTTTATGTTGTAGTTACACTGAGCTCCGCCTGTGTTAAGCGCAGTCGATAAATTAGATAATAGTTTAGAAACATACAATGCTATAAATAATAAAAAAACATGTACGAAAACGCATATCATACCCAAGATTTATCTAAACTGTCTTTTTTAGTTACCGGAGGTGGAGGTTTTATAGGCTCTAATCTGGTGGAATATTTACTAAAATACAATGCTAAAACCGTTAGGGTACTAGATAATTTTTCCAATGGGTATAAAGAGAATTTAAGTGAGTTTATGTCTCACCCTGCTTTTGAACTTATTGAAGGAGATATTAGAGATTTGGATACCTGTAAACGGGCTATGAATGGTATAGATTATGTGAGCCATCAGGCAGCTTTAGGCTCAGTGCCACGATCAATTAATGATCCTGCTACAACCAATGCGGTAAATATTACTGGGTTTTTAAATATGATGATAGCGCTTAAAGAAAGCACTACCGTTAAGCGCATGGTATATGCAGCCTCTAGTTCGACTTATGGAGATAGTAAGAACCTACCTAAAGTAGAAGGTATTATCGGTAATCCCTTGTCGCCTTATGCAGTAACAAAGTATGTTAATGAGTTGTATGCTAATGTGTTTGGTACTACCTATGGTACTGATGTTATCGGGTTACGTTATTTTAATGTCTTTGGGCCCAAGCAAAGTCCCAATGGTGCTTATGCCGCAGTAATTCCTTTGTTTATGCAAGCCATTAAAGATCAAAAGTCACCAACCATCAATGGTGATGGTAAGCAAACACGCGATTTTACTTTTGTGGACAATGCAGTGCAAGCCAATGTGCGAGGTTTTTTTGCTTCAGAAGCTGCCAAGAACCAAGTGTTTAATGTAGCTTGCGGTGAACGTATTGATTTAAACTACTTGTGGGATGCCTTAAAAACTTCAGCCCAATCTGATGTGGAGGCTATTTATGGACCGCCACGATTAGGTGATGTAAGAGACTCCTTGGCAGACGTTAGTAAAGCCCAAAATTTATTAGGTTATGCTCCACAGTTTACCGTTAGAGAAGGTCTAAAGGTTACTTTAGACTGGTTTATGGGTTAGTATTGTGTTATCAATCAGTAGTATAGGTTTTTTCTTTCAATATTTTTGTTATATTCGTCTAAAGTACTCGTTGACACTCTGTTCATAGACTGTTACGAACTGGAAAGCTATTAATCATACTTACTGAAACGCATACATGGCAAAACTATTAATTACTGGAGGGGCAGGTCAGTTAGGAAGCGCTTTGGCTTCTAAATTGGCACAACATCCTGAACACTTTATTTTATGTGTAGATAATCTTTCAACAGGAAAATTAGAAAAAGTACCCAAAACCGATAACGTTAAGTTTATAAAAGCAGATATTAATAACTATGAAGATATTGTGCCCATTTTTGGACGTTTTGATTTTGACTATGTATTTCATTATGCAGCAGTAGTAGGGGTTGAACGTACTTTGGAGCATCCTATAGATGTTTTGGATGATATAGAAGGAATAAAAAATATACTGTCCTTGTCCAAAAACTCAGGTGTGAAACGCGTGTTTTATTCCAGTTCTTCTGAGGTGTATGGAGAGCCATTTGAGATTCCGCAGAATGAACTAACTACGCCTTTAAATTCTAGGTTACCCTATGCTATTGTAAAGAATGTAGGTGAAGCCTTTATGAAAGCCTATGCAAGAGAATATCATTTAGACTATACTATTTTTCGTTTTTTTAATACTTATGGCCCTCTACAGAGTCAGGATTTTGTGATTCCGCGTTTTGTGAAATTAGCCCTTAAGAATAAACCGATATGTATTAATGGTCCTGGTGATCAAACCCGTTCGTTTTGTTTTATAGATGACAATGTAGACACTTGTATTAAAGCTTTTGAAGAGAATCTATATGTGAATGACGTTTTAAATATTGGTAACGATTTAGAGATTAGTATTATAGATCTTGCTAAGCGCATTGTTCAGTTGTCAGGGTCGTCCTCAGAGATTGTGCACTTGCCTGCTTTAAAGGAAGGCGATATGAAACGTCGTTGTCCTGATATTACCAAGATGAAAGCAGTATTAAACAGGGAGTTGGTATCTATAGACGAAGGCTTACAAGTGATGATTAATTATTACAGGAGTTTGTAATAAATTACGTAATTCCCTTAAGTTTAATAGGTGTTTTAGTATATTAGCTTCAAACAAGAACAGTATAACTACGCTTTGCATTAATGGCTTTAGAAACAAGAGTTTATCAAAAAGAACGTACTATAAAATTTGGTGCTTTACTTAAAGCGAGTTTAGGAGATATGTTGCGCTCGCGTTTTTTAGCGAGACAATTGGCAGAACGTGACATTAAAGCCCAGTACCGACAATCTTACCTTGGAATTATTTGGGCTTTTGTAATGCCTATAGGTACTGCTTTGGTATGGATTTTTTTAAACAATAGTGGTACTGTTCGTTTGTCGGATACAGGTGTGCCTTATCCTGTGTATGCCTTTTCAGGGACATTGATATGGTCTATTATGGTGGCAGCAATTAATTCGCCAATGCAAAATACAAATGCTGCAAAAGGAATACTTACCAAGATTAACTTCCCTAAAGAAGCCTTGTTGCTTTCAGGGGTTTATAAGCTGTTGTTTGATAGCTTTATTAAGCTTTTGCTTTTAGTGTTTTTTGTGTTTGCCTTTGGGGTTGGGTTTCATTGGAGCTTACTGCTAGTGCCTTTTGCTATTTTGGCAGCTGTTCTTTTTGGGACTACCGTAGGGTTGTTTTTAACGCCTTTGGGGCTGTTGTATAAAGATATTGGTAAGATTATTACGTTTGGGATGCAGTTTTTAATGTATGCTACTCCTGTAGTGTATGCTATTCCTGATACTGGACTTATGAGAACGGTTATGATGTATAATCCTATAACGCCTATTATTTTAACCACGCGCGATTTGGTAGTTGGGTTTTCGCCAGAGTTTTTAAGCTACTTTATAGTGGTTATTGCTGCTTGTGTGCCTTTATTGTTTTTGGGATTGGTGATGTATCGTATTGCGATTCCAATTATTGTGGAGCGGTTGAGTGCTTAGTTTGGCGTGAGGCGTGAGTGGTGAGTAGTGAGAAGTGAGACGTGAGATGTGAGGAGTGAAAAGTGAGGAGTGAGTAGTGAGGAGTGAAACGACTATCCGATTCACGACTATGCGATTATGCGATTCACGATTATGCGATTCACGATAAAATATTAAAGAAAATAAAGATATGAATCATAAGGATTTAGATGTATGGAAGAAAAGCATGGACCTAGTGGTTGAGGTTTATGACTGGACGACATTGTTTCCTGATGAAGAAAAATATGGTTTGATTTCGCAAATGCGTAGAGCTGCTGTTTCTATTCCTTCCAATATTGCTGAAGGGAGTGCTAGAAAAGGAGATAAGGAGTTGTTGCAATTTATAAATATTGCTTTAGGTTCTGTTGCTGAATTGGAAACACAGTATTTAATTGTATTGCGTTTGAAGTTTTCAGAGCCTAATACTATTTTAAATGATTTGTTGATTGATGTGAAACAACTATTGTTGGGATATAGGAATTATGTGAGGAGGAAGACGTGAGGAGTGAGTAGTGAGAAGTGAGGAGTGAGTAGTGAGACGTGAAAAGTGAGTGGTGAGTAGTGAAACGACTATCCGATTCACGATTCACGAGAAAACGATTCACGATTCACGAGAAAACGATTCACGATTCACGAGAAAACGATTCATGATTTTAAATTAAATAACTAATGAGTAACATACAACATAATAACGAGGTTCTTGTTAAGGTTGAGGGGTTGAGCAAAAAGTTTTGCAAAGACCTAAAGACTAGTTTGTGGTATGGTGTCAAGGATTTGGTTACTGGCATTCGTGGTGGTAGTAAAAACCGAAGTTTACGTGCTAAAGAGTTTTGGGCGGTTAAGGATATTAATTTTGAACTACGACGTGGCGAGTGTTTGGGCTTAATTGGGCATAATGGTGCTGGTAAAAGTACCTTGTTAAAAATATTAAATGGACTCATAAACCCAGATGAGGGTAAAGTAATTATTAAAGGACGTGTTGGTGCATTAATAGAGTTGGGTGCTGGGTTTAACCCAATATTAAGCGGACGCGAAAACATCTATAACAATGGTGCTGTTTTAGGGTTTAGCCGAAAAGAGATTGACAGTAAGTTGGAGGCTATTATTGCTTTTGCAGAGCTTGATGAGTTTATAGATATGCCAGTGCAGCATTACAGTAGTGGGATGAAAGTGCGCTTGGGTTTTGCAGTAGCAGCCCAAATGGAACCCGATGTGCTTATTATAGATGAGGTGTTGGCTGTGGGAGATTTGGGGTTTATACTTAAGTGTTTTAAAACCATTGATACTATTTTACCTCGTACTGCTGTTATTTTTGTATCGCACAGTATGCCCATGATTTCAAGAATGTGTAATCAAATCATTTTAATGGATAAGGGAAAGTCTAAGTACCAAGGTAAGGATGTAGGTAAAGCAATTGATTTGTATTATACGCGATTTACTAACAATGATAGTAATTTGATTTTTGACGATGGTTCTTTAAAAATCAAGTCCTTGAAAGTTTTAAATGGTGCTGAAACAGAAACAGGTATTATGTTGAGTTGGGGAGATGATTTAGATATAGAAGTTGTTTTAAGTAAATTAAGAAAAGTAAATGACTTGGAGTTTTTTTTCATTATTGTAGATAAAGAACAGCGTCCTGTGGCTTCTTTATTGAGAAATATAAATTTTGAGTTTATATATAAACATGACAACTTGATAGCGTTTAAAGTATTACATGAAAAATTACAGCTCTCTAAAGGGGTTTATTCAATTAACTTCGCTGTTCGTTCTGCAATAACCAAAGAGCCAGTATATCGTGAAAACAATGTTTTAAGTTTTCAAGTTAGTTACCCAAAAGAAAGCTGGGAGCCTTTTATGTTGGATTCTAAATTTAGCTCATTATGATTAACGTCACTAAAACGTTTTTGCCTCCGCAAGATGAGTATCAAGCTCTATTAAAACAAGCTTGGGATACGGGTTGGATGACTAACCGAGGGGTTTTGGTAAAGGCTTTAGAAGCTCGATTGCAATCTTATTTGGATGTGCCTAGAGTTTTGACTATGACCAATGGTACTTTGCCTTTACAGATTGCTATTAAAGGCTTAGGACTAAGCGGCGAAATTATTACCACACCTTTTAGTTATGTGGCTACGACTAGTAGTATCGTGTGGGAAGGTTGCACGCCTGTGTTTGTAGATATTCATCCATACTATTTGACTATAGACGAGACCCAAATTGAAGCTGCTATAACCGAGCGTACTACTGCTATTTTAGCTACCCATGTGTTTGGTAACCCTTGTGATGTGGAAGCTATTGAAACTATTGCAAAAAAGCACCGCTTAAAAGTGATTTATGATGCAGCCCATTGTTTTGGGGTGCGGTACAAAGGGCAGTCTGTTTTTAATTATGGTGATGTGAGTAGCTGTAGTTTTCATGCTACCAAGTTATTCCATACTGGAGAAGGTGGTGCGTTGTTTTGTCAACCTGAGTATTATGATGTGTTGTTTTACCATCATAATTTTGGACATCAAGGAAACGAAGCCTTTCAGGGGTTGGGGATTAATGCTAAGATGAGTGAGCCACAAGCTGCTATGGGATTAGCAGTATTGCCTTATATGACGGAGATTTTAAACGAACGACAGCTTATATGTGAGCAGTATAGTGCTGCATTTGAATTGACACCGTTGAAAGTGTTGGCTATAAGACCTGATACCGATTGGAATTATAGTTATTACCCTGTGCTGTTTGAGAGTGAAGCTCAATTGCTAAAGGTTAAAGCTGCTTTAGAATTGCATTCGATTTTTCCGAGGCGTTATTTTTACCCTAGCTTGAATACATTACCTTATTTAGAGGTTGCACCTATGCCTATTTCGGAATCTATTTCTAAGCGCGTGATGTGTTTGCCGCTTTATGTAGGTTTGAAAGGGAATGATTTTGAAGTTGTAAACCAAATAATTAGAATTATTAAAACTAATATATGAAGATTTTAGTGATTGGGCAGTGTACTTTACACTGGGGAAGAATGGAGTTTGGAAATATTGGAAACTATTATATTATAGAGCCTTTTTTTAGACAGTTGCACCGTGTTTTTCCTGATGCTCAAATTAGTACTACGTTTCAAATGTCGGAAGCGTTTTGTTTAAAAGAGTCTGTGGAAGTATTACCAATGCATTTATATTACTCTTGGGATAATGACTTAGTACAGGCAAAAGACGAATTAGTCATAGCAAACCGTTATATAGAGAATGGAATGTTAGAACGTACTACACCTTATATTGATGTAGTAAAGGATATGGACTTGGTAATTGACTTTAGTGGCGATATATGGGGCGATAATGCAGATTTTTTAGGAGAGGATCGTTTTATGGTTGGACTCTTAAAAGATAGGGTAGCACAATTATTAGCAAAGAAAACCGTAATGCTTGCAGGGTCTCCAGGTCCGTTTAATTCCAAAAAGAATATTGATTTTGCGAAAGAAGTGTATGCCAATTTTGACCTTGTAACAAATAGAGAGTCTATTAGTATACAATTGCTAGAAGAGAATGGGTTTGATACTAGTAAAACCAAAAGCCTTACTTGTCCTGCTTTTTTGTTTGAACCTACAGACCTAAAAAACCTCTTAAAGTTTGATGATTTGGAGGCTATTGTTGCTAAAGACCGTAAAAGTATTGGTTTTTTAATATGTGGTTGGAATTTTACAACAGGCCCATTTGATAAATGGCCAAGGGATGATAGTGAATATTTGGTTTTTGCTGAGGCTATTGAAGCATTTACCAATAACTATGATGTTGATGTTTATTTAATGTCGCACTCAAATGGATTTCCTATTCCACCAAAGCAGTTTGAATTGCAACATGGAAGAGACTATCCAATTATAAAGCAATTACAAAAGGTGTTATTGGAGCGTGCTAATTGTAGAAATGTTTATGCTCTTGATGGTGTTTATTCTGCATGGGAATCCAAAAGAATACTAGGTGCTTTT
The DNA here is from genome assembly GCF_050509525.1 of Gaetbulibacter sp. PBL-D1. Lineage (NCBI taxonomy): Bacteria > Pseudomonadati > Bacteroidota > Flavobacteriia > Flavobacteriales > Flavobacteriaceae > Gaetbulibacter > Gaetbulibacter sp. PBL-D1. The sequence continues at coordinate 104,623 of NZ_JBNWKB010000011.1, forward strand.
GATATGGTGGTAAGTGGGCGAGTTCATGCTGCTGTTGCTGCAATGAGTCAATGTGTGCCTACTGTTGTTATAGATTATGGGCATGAACCTAAAGCCCATAAGTTAAGAGGTTTTGCTCAAGTAGCTGGACAAGACGCTTATGTTGCCCATCCTGATGAAAAAGATAGTTTACAGACTAAAATGAATACCGTTTGGGATAATAGGGAAAGTATACATAACGATTTGGTAGAAAAAATTCCTAAAGTAAAAGCCTTAGGTAAAACACATTTTGACCTACTAAAACAAATTTGTTTATGATGCCTAAGAAAGTAGCTATTATGCAACCTTATTTTTTGCCTTATTTAGGTTACTTTCAATTACTGAAATTAGTGGATGAGTTTGTTATTTATGACAATATACAATTTTCTAAAAGTGGCTGGTTTCATAGAAATAGGATTTTAGAGCATAATAGTATTAAATACATCACTTTACCACTTCAAAAGGATTCGGATTTTTTGAATGTGAATGAAAGGTGTCTAGCTACTAACTTTGATATTCAAAGAGTTAAATTGTTAAGTAGGGTGAAGAATGCCTATCATAAAGCACCTTATTTTGATACTGTTTATCCTTTAATTGAAGCTATACTATTTTTTGATAGCCATAACCTTTTTGATTTTACGCTTAACTCCATACAAAAACTGTGTGACTATTTGGCTATAGATTATACTATTACTGTTTCGTCTCAGGTAGCGGTTAATCATGATTTAAGAGGGCAAGACAAAGTTTTAGCGATTTGTAAAGCAGTTAATGGTACTGTATATGTCAATCCTGAAGGCGGTATTGATTTATATAGTCAATCAGAGTTTGCCTCAAATGGTATAGGTTTACAGTTTTTAACCTTTAAACCTCAAAAGTATTCTCAGTTTTCAAGCTCATTTCAATCTCATTTGTCTATTTTAGATGTGATGATGCATAATTCAGTTCAGACTATACAAACTTTTTTAAGTGACGATTATGAGCTTAAGTAAAGTTGAAATTAATACTAGTTCTTTTAAGGACATTGTAGCGCATTTGGTAAGATGTAATAGTTCTTTTAAGCCTGAACTATCAACTTATGTAGATATACCAGAGTACTCTAAAAAGCTCACAGAATATTCAGAAAGGTATGAAGTATGGGATAATGATAAACTAATCGCTTTATTGGCTTTTTATCATAAAGAGTCTACAATTTATATTAGTAATTTGAGTGTTGAAAAAGATTATCAAGGCGCAGGTATAGCGAGTACTTTATTAAACACTCTTAAAAATACTCTTTTGAATAATGAGATGGACTCCATTGAGTTAGAGGTTTACAAGGAGAATATTATAGCTAAAGCATTTTATGAAAGACATGGGTTTGAGGTAGTGTCTTCATTAAATAATAAATTAACTTTAATACTTAAAACAAATGTCTAAACCTAAAGTTACAGTTTGCTGTATTACCTATAACCATGAAAAGTATATAGCTGAATGTCTTGATGGTTTTTTACTACAACAAACGAACTTTGATGTTGAGTTTTTAATACATGACGATGCCTCAACAGATGGGACGCAAAATGTTATTCTTTCCAAGGTGGGTAATGATAGTAGGTTTCAGCTCATCTTACGAAAAGAGAATATTAAGTCTACAGGTGTGCCAGTGTTTCCTATTTTATATAAGAAAGCCAAAGGAGACTATATAGCACTTTGCGAAGGCGATGATTATTGGACAGACCCTTTGAAACTGCAGAAGCAGGTTGATTTTTTGGAGGCTAATTCTGATTATGTGATTTGCTTTCATAACACTCAACTTTACAATGATAATAAAAGAACATTTTTAGAGGATGAAATCACTAGAAAGGTGCCAGATACTACTACGATTTTAGATATGGCTTATGGTAATTATATACATACACCGTCTGTTGTATTTAGAAACAGTTTTGTATTACCTGATTGGTTTAATCAATGTGTTCTAGGGGATTGGACTTTGTATATGATTATAATTGAAGGTGGTAAGGTGAAGAAGCTAAATGATTTAATGTGTGTATACCGTGTCCATGAGTCAAGTTTGTGGAGTTCAAAGGCAAAGGAATATAGATATGAAAAAACTTTAGAAAATGTTAGGGTAATTAAAGATAATTATTCTTTTACAACACCGGTTAAAACTATTCTTAACCAAAGGTTGTATAAAAATATTGAAAGAAAAGAGTACAGAGGTAAGTATCTTATTAAAAAAATAAAGCAATTTTTTGAAAAATACACCTAAAATATCCATAATCATCCCCAATTACAACCATAAACCGTATTTACAACAGCGGTTGGATAGTGTGTTTGGTCAAACGTTTCAGGATTTTGAGGTGATTGTATTGGATGATGCATCAACCGATGGGAGTCAAGAGGTGTTGAAAGCCTACAACAACCACCCAAAAGTAAGCCATATGGTTTTTAATGCGGTAAACTCTGGTAGTCCGTTTAAGCAATGGCAAAAGGGTATTGCATTAGCACAAGGCGAGTGGATATGGATTGCCGAGAGTGATGATTATTGTGAGCTTGATTTTTTATCAACATTACTTAGCTTTTATGAGTCTGACACAAGTTGTGTTTTACTTTATTGTGCCACTAAGCATAAGGATGAAATTTCAGGTAAAATGTATTTAGATACATGGGCTTCGGCTATGGATGAGCATCGCTGGAACAATAGTTTTATTAATACAGGACAAGATGAAGTAAAGCGTTACTTTAGATATAGAAACATTATACCAAATGCAAGTGGAGCATTGTTTAAAAAAGAAGCAGTGTTGAATGTGAGATTACCAATAGATATGAACTATTGTGGTGATTGGCAATTGTGGTTACAGCTGTTAAGTTATGGTAGTATTGGCTATGTAAGTAAGCCTATGAACTATTTTAGGAAACACAAAGATACTACTCGCACATTTAAACTGTTGGAAAGTGAAAGAACCCGTTTTAATGAATATTATACAATTATACAGCAGTACTCTACTTTTCTAGATAGGTTGGTTTATTTAAACAAGTATAATTGGATTGTTTTGGAATGTTATTTAAAAAAAAGAACCTTGGGACGTTTTCCTAATGTAAAGCTAAAATTACCTATTGAATTGCAGTTGGCTTATTGCATGCTGGTTGTAAGAAAAAAACTGAGTTTATGAGAAATATTATTTGTACTGTTATTACTAATAATTATGCGCATTATGCTTTAGCCTTACACGATTCGTTTAAAGATTATGATGATACCGTAGATTATTGTGTGTTTGTAAGTAATGGTGCTTTAGATACAGCTTATGAAGATGAGTTTGAGGCTCGAGGTATTGTATTATTAACTGTAGCTGATTTTAAAGATAACCGATTAGCTAAACAAATGCATGAGAAATATGCGACTGTTTATCATGATGCTTACCGTTGGGGAATGAAACCTTTGGTAATGATTGAGCTTTTAAATAGAAGTTATGACCATGTTATTTATGTGGATAGTGATATTTACTTTTTTGCTGATTATACTTTTTTATGGAAGGAGTTAGAAACAAGGAGTATGTTGCTTTCTCCGCATTGGCGTTGTTCAGACCCTAGTATAAGCGAAACTAATTTTAGACATAATTTTCTTGATGGCATCTATAACGGAGGTTTTGTAGGAGCAAGCAAAAAGGGAATTAAAGCTATGAGTTATTGGGCTGAATTGTGTTTGTTTAAGTGTGAGGTTAACCGAAATGACGGTTTTTATGTAGATCAGCGTTATTTGGATATTCTTCCAACTCGATTTGAAGGTGTGGGACATATTACTCATAGAGGGTGTAATGTTGCCAATTGGAATATAGTTGACTGCCAACGTGTGGCGCAAGCCGATGGTACGGTTTTGATTAATAATACTTTTCCTATTGTGTTTATACATTTTACCAATAGCTTATTTAAGGGTGCTTATTTATGGAAAGACGATGCACTTTTGATTCCTTATATTGAACGTTATAGGGATAATTTACTCAATTACTCAAAGGTAGATGTTATAGCTGCTTTTTTTAATAAAGGGATTCATCAGCAATCGCGAACAGAATCTGACTTTGAAAAGAAGTCTTTGATTGTAAAACTTAAAACGCTTTTAAAACGTACTGTAAAGAAAGTGCTAAAGACTTTTAAACTATTTTGATATGACTATAGCCATCTTAACTCCTAGTCAGAACCCGTATTCAGAAACGTTTATCCAGGCGCATAAGCAGTATTTGCGTGGTAAGATATGTTATTATTATGGTACAGGCGAGGGTATACGCTTGGAGGGTGTTGGAGGTTTAGTAGGACAATGGAAGCGGTTGTATTTTAAAGCGATTGCGAAATTGTTTAAGAAGCCTTCTGGTTATGTGAGGGATTGTATGTTGCGTACATCATTTAAACAGCAAGGAGTTGATGTAGTACTAGTAGAGTATGGCACACAGGCCCATAACTTAAGGGGTGTTTTGGCTTCGTTGGGTTTGCCTGTGGTGGTTCATTTTCATGGTTATGATGCCAGTAGGCAGGATGTTATAGCGCGTTGTGATGCGTATCGAGAAGTGTTTCAATTGGCCTCTAAGGTTATTGCGGTGTCTAGAGTTATGGAGACTACACTACTTAAACTTGGATGTCCTAAAGCTAAATTAGTATATAATGTGTATGGGCCACAACCCGAGTTTGAAACTATTAACCCAACATTTGCTAAAAAGCAATTAATAGGGATTGGGAGGTTTACAGATAAGAAGGCTCCTTATTATACCCTTATGGCTTTTAAGGAGGTGGTACATAAACATCCTGATGCTCGTTTGTTATTAGCTGGTGATGGCACTTTGTTGAATGTATGTAAAAACTTGGTGAAACATTACGGTTTGGAAAAGCAGGTAGTGTTTTTAGATGTGATTACACCTCAAACATACCGTAACTTGCTGAGTGAATCTTTGGCCTTTGTACAGCATTCCATAACTGCTGATAATGGTGATATGGAAGGAACGCCTTTAGCTGTACTAGAGGCTAGTGCAGCAGGCTTGCCAGTGATTTCGACTTACCATGCTGGAATACCTGATGTTGTTGTGCATGGAGAGACGGGACTGCTTTGTGAGGAGCATGATGTAAAGGCTATGACCCAAAATATGTTGCGATTGCTTGATGATGTTGATTATGCGCAACAGCTTGGAAGAGCTGGACAGGAGCGTGTTAATAGGTTTTTTACTTTGGAGCGTCATATTGGGGTTTTGCAAGCGTTATTGGAAGAGGTGGCGGATTAGAAGTTGGGAGTAATACTTACAGGTTGGTTTTTAGCGATTGGTTTGTTGTGTATTGTTTGTAGTTGATGTATATTCGCCAAAGCCCAATGCGTTGACACTCATGGTATCGTCAGAACAAAATACCTCACAAAATAGAGCCCACTATGATGCTTTGTATTCCAGGGTATCGGTAGATGGTATATTGCGTAAGCTAGAGCGTTTGGATGCTTTTTTGGCAGATGCTACAGCTACAGATACGTCGTGGGTGTGCATGTACCAAGACCATTTTAAGGATCGGTTGCAAGGTGCCAAGGTACTGGAGTTGGGTTGTGGTGATTGCACCAATGCTGCTGTAATGGCTGCCTTGGGTGCCCAAGTGTATGCCAATGACATATCAGACCAAAGTGGTGTGCTTATTAAAGCGTTAAATGCCCAAGC
>NZ_JBNWKB010000012.1:0-109056 GCF_050509525.1 Gaetbulibacter sp. PBL-D1
ATCTTCTACTGTTACTGTTGCACTACAAGTCGATACGTTTCCGTTATTGTCTGTTACTGTTAACGTTACTGTGTTAGCACCTATATTAGTACAATCAAAACTCGTTTGGTCTAATGACAAGCTTGCTATTCCACAGGCATCGTTTGATCCATTGTCTATATCTGAAGTCGTGATGCTTCCGTTTCCTGAGGCGTCTAATACAACTGTTGCATTCTGACAAACTGCTGTTGGTGCTGTGTTATCCTGAACGGTTACTGTTGCGCTACAGGTCGATACGCTTCCGTTATTATCTGTTACTGTTAACGTTACTGTGTTGGCTCCTACATTGGAACAGTCAAATGTGTTTGGTGACACACTCATCGATGCTATCCCAAAATCATCGGTACTGCCTCCATCTACATTAGCTGCTGAAATAGAAACATTACCAGAGCTATCAAGTTGAGCAACATAATTTGTACAGATAGCGATTGGAGGATCATCTACTCTAAAGCTAGATCTATAATAGTTACTTGCATTATCAGCAAAGTGAGTTCCTGATCCTCCTCCATTATCAGTCCATGTATAATTTGATGTCGTATAAACTTCAAAATAGTAATCTCCAGAAGCTAGTCCATTGACAATATTAATGGTCTGAGTATTATCTTCCCATGTTTGTCGAGAATCAGCAAATGGAGCTAAATTAGACTCACAATTAGGGTTATCTTCTTGGTTTATAACATTAATAGTCGAAAAAGAATTAAAACCAGTAGGCATATCGGATTGTAAGTATATTCTATAATGCAGGGTAGCATTTAATATATCATCCGTATTACATTTATCGGTTTTGTTTTGAAAACCTTTTAGGATTAAATCATTACCTATGCTAAAAATACCTAAGTCAAAATTATTAAAATCATCATTTCCTGTTGTAGCTTGTAAATCATAGTATTTACCTGATGGAGTTCCATCTTCGATGATAATATAGCTTTCATAAATACCTGACTGAGACTTCACGTTTTGACATATGAAGGTAAAGAAGAAAAGTAAAGCTAATTTTAAGTATCTTTTTCTCATAAATCTGTTGTTAATTAGAAAAAATAACAAGCAGCACTATCAGAGGGAAGAAATGATGCTAATAGTTTAAATACTACCAAATTAAATTTAATGGTAGACAGTAAAAATATCTTTACTCCCTGATTTTTAAGAATTTAATCGATAAAACGCAAAAAACAACTTCCAACGTTGGTTTTCAAGCAATTATCAATAATTAAAATTAGCTTCACAGCTATACTTTAACAAGTTTCCACTTGCCTTTTTTAAACCAGATAATTCCTATAACTGCTATTAAAACTTCAGCAGCTGTAATGGATGCAAAAACACCTATTGGACCAAAATCTAGAGTAATTGCTGTGAGGTAAGCAAATGGTAATTGAAATAACCAAAAACAAACAAAATTGATATAAGTTGGTGTTTTGGTATCTCCTGCTCCATTAAATGATTGAATAACCACCATACCATATGCGTAAAATATATAACCAGCTGCCAAAACACGTAAACATAGACTACCATATTTTACAACATCAGGCTGCGTATTGAATAATTCAATGATATGAGTAGCAAATACTAAATAAATAAGGGACACTAAGCCCATGAAATAAGCTGTATAGCGTCCTGTTTTCCAAACGGATTGTTCTGCTCTATCAGGTTTTTGAGCTCCAAGATTTTGACCTACCAATGTAGCAGCAGCATTACTCATTCCCCAAGCAGGCATTAGTGTAAACATCATTACACGAATAGCAATGGTATAGCCTGCTAAAACTTCGCTACCAAATTCGCTCATAATTCGCATTAAAAACACCCAACTAGATGTACCTATTAAGAATTGACCAATTCCACCAAGAGAGACTTTTATAAGGTTGAACATGACACCTATTCGTACGACTAAATCCTTAATACCAATCTTAATTTTGCTATAACCATAAAATAAGATTACCAGTTGAAATAATACTGCTGTCCCTCTTCCTATTGTGGTTGCTATTGCTGCTCCTTCTACTCCAAAAGCAGGAATTGGTCCAAAACCAAAAATAAACATAGGGTCGAGGATAATGTTTAATCCGTTAGAGAGAATTAATGTCCACATGGCTACAGAGGCGTTTCCTGCTCCTCTAAAAATGGCATTAATAAGAAACAATAACATAATGGTTATGTTACCTCCTAACAAAACTTGAGTATAACCATAACCTTCAGCAATGAGATCTGGTTCTGCTCCCATAAGCTGTAAAATTTCTTTAGGATACAGAATTCCAATACCGCTAATAAGTATTGATACTGCTATACCAAGAATAATGACTTGAACCGCAGCTTGCGAAGCGCCTTTTATATTTTTTTCACCAACACGTCTTGCTACAACTGCTGTGGCTGCCATACTTAATCCTATAGCTACTGCATACACTAAGGTAATAACCGATTCGGTTAAACCAATAGTAGCTACTGCATTGACACTTACTTTAGAGACATACATAATATCTACCAAAGCAAAAATAGACTCCATGAGCATTTCAAGAATCATTGGAATTGATAACATGAAAACTGCTCTTCGAATACTGCCTGAGGTAAATTCTTGTTCTTTACCTGTTACAGCTATTTTAAAATATTTAAGGAATTGTTTAAGGGTAATTTTGTTTGATTGCATTTTTAATACTTTTAAATGTAAAAACTAGTCTAAGCCACTTAAGTTTAGACAAATTAAAAGCCGAAAAAGAACTTCAGCGTTATCCTGTTTTTAAATTTATGCAATCATAATACCGCAAATATGCACAAAATTTTTGAAACTACAACCCTATTTTGACTCAATCCAGCTAATTACAGACTCGTCTGTTGGCAATGTTCTCGGAGAAATAACCTTTGCTAAATGTCCATTTTCGTCGATAAGATATTTTTGAAAGTTCCAGGCAACTTCAGAATCTTCCAACCCATTTTTAGACTTTTCAGTTAAAAACGTATACACTTCATGCATGTCATCTCCTTTTACTGAAATCTTACCCATCATAGGAAATGTTACGCCATAATTTTGTTTACAAAACGATGCAATTTCAGTATTGGTTCCTGGTTCCTGTCCTCCAAAATTGTTTGCAGGAAACCCTACAATTGTAAAGTTTTTATCTTTAAATGTTTCATACAACTCTTGTAGCTGCTCGTATTGTGGCGTTAAACCACACTCACTTGCTGTATTAACAACCATAATTTTTTTTCCTTTTAAAGTTGAAAAATCAAAATCGTCTCCATAAAGATCTTTTACTGTAAATTGATAGATGTTTTCTTTTTCCATGTTTGTTTTTGATGTTTCTAAACTAGTTGATGCTACTTCGTTTGTTGTTTCTTTTTTTTCTTTACAGCTACAAACTATAACCGCAAAAATTAGTAATGCTATCTTTTTCAAAAGTTCAAATTTTTAGTAATTAATGTTGACCGTTTAAGTTAACTCTCTTTTTCTCTATAAAGGTAAAGTTTTTTTAGTTTCAAGAGTCAACACCTAGTCTTTTAACCTAGATTTTAACAGCTTGTTTTGTTCTTCCATTAAAACAGTCAAGTTTGTTAACAGTTCAATATCCTTAGGAGTTGCAACTGTTTTATCATTAGTATCATGCGATTTGTTTCTTAATCGGTTTAAGAACTTAACTACCACAAACACCGTAAAACCTATAATAAGAAAATCTAAAAAGGCTTCGCCAAAAGCACCATAGCCAATAGCAACCTCATCGGTTATTATAGTTCCTGAAGTATCCTTAACTGCTTCTTTTAAAATTATGCTTTTATTCTGAAAATTAATTCCGCCAGAAAGCAATGATAATGGTGGCATAAATACTTTCTTTACCAAAACATCTATAACTTTGTTAAACGATGCTCCTATAATGATTCCTATTGCCATATCCATCATATTTCCTTTTACAGCAAACTCTTTAAACTCTTTTATAATTTTCATTTATCTTAAATTTTAAATACTGACCGCTAAGATAATTAGATATGGTTTTACTTTTATCTATATCTTTTCAAAAACAGATAATTTATTTTATCTGATTATTAGCAGATATTTTAAATTATCCTATATTTAGCAGATAATTTTGTTTTTCTGATTAAAAAATCATAGATTTGATTATAGACATTGAAAAAAATGACAAGTATTTTAACAGGTGATATTATAAATTCTAGAGAGAGCGCACCAAATGAATGGTTAACTGCACTTAAAGAGACTTTGAGCACTTACGGAAAACAGCCAGTAGCTTGGGAAATATACAGAGGTGATAGTTTTCAACTAGAAGTTGTTCCTGAACAAGCTCTTGAAGCTGCAACTTTAATAAAAGCCACTATAAAAACTTTTAAAGCTATTGATGTTAGAATTGCTATTGGTTTAGGCGAAAAAACATACACTTCGGATAAAATAACTGAGTCTAATGGTAGTGCATTTATTAATTCTGGAGAGTGTTTTGAAACTATGAAAAATAGTACGCTTGCGTTAAAATCTGAACATGAAGATTTTGATACTACCCTAAACCTTATGTTAGAGCTTGCTCAATTAACCATGAATAGTTGGAGCCCTACGTCTTCTAAAATTATTAAAGCATCACTCAACAATCCAGAACTGAACCAAAAGCAGATTGCTAAATTACTAGGTAAGTCGCAAAGTAATATTAGCGAAGGGCTTAAACGTGGTGGATTTGATGAAATTTCAAAAATGTTAACCTATTATAAAACCCAAGTTAAAGCACTATGATATCTTTATTTATAAAACTAGTACTTGCTCATATTGTTGGAGACTTTTTATTACAACCAGAAAAATGGGTAAAGCATAAAGAAAAATTTAAACACAAATCGAAGTACTTGTATTGGCACATCTTGGTGCACTTAATTGCGTTGGTTATTATATTTCAATTCAATTTTAAATATTGGCTAGGACTATTAATAATACTGATAAGCCATTATGGTATAGATGTGATAAAACTAAATCTAAAAAACAAACTGAATACACGTTTACTGTTTGGGTTAGATCAATTAGCACACCTTTTAGTAATTGCATTGGTTGTAAACATTTATGAACCTTACAGCATAAACACAGACAGTTTCTTCTCTAGTGAATTTTTATTGTTTGTTACAGGTTTGTTAGGTGTTACTGTGGTTTCATCGGTAATTATGAAAACACTAATTTCTAAATGGCAACTAGAAGAAGACCTTAAAGGCGAGTCTTTAGAAAATGCTGGAGCATACATAGGCATGCTCGAGCGCTTGTTTGTTTTTGCCTTTATAGTAATGGATTATTGGGAAGGCATTGGGTTTTTAATTGCTGCTAAATCTGTTTTCAGGTTTGGAGATCTTTCAAAAGCTAAAGACCGTAAACTTACCGAATATATTCTTATAGGAACGCTTCTTAGTTTTGGTCTTGCTATTGCGTTTGGTATGGCTTATAAGTATATTTTAAATGCAATATGAAAAAAGTAATATCAATACTGTCGATCGCTTTGATATTTCAAAGTTGCTTAAATTTTGGTGAAGAAATTGACTATCCTATTAATTCTAATGAAGCAAAAAATGATGTTGAATCATTACTTCAGATTAATTTCTACAATAAAATATCAAATCTACACTATTACAAAAACAACACAGGTATTGATCCTTATGCATGTATAAAATTTGAGACAAGTCCAAAACTTATAGATAGCATAATAAGTCTAAAAAACTTCGAGTTGGATAATTCAAAATATGAAAGAAACTATACCTTACCTAAGTGGTTTAATCCAGAATCTATAAAAAACCCAAAACACTATTCAAATACTAATGTTGATTATAAAACAGAACATTTAATAATTGATAAATCAAAAAATATGGTTTATTACTTTTACTCAACAAGGTAAATATTTTAAAACCTAATTATTTATCCTTACAAAAACAGGCTATTTCTTATAAAACCTCACCCATTTTCTATATGCTAAAACACCTAAAACAGCAACGACACCAACAGCTATTGCAATAATTTTAAAACTAGCTATTTGTTGACCCGATTGATACGAGTGTAATCCTGATAAATAGAAATTTACCCCAAAATAAGTGAATATAATACTTGCTATTGCAATCACAGAAGACAAGTTATAAATGTATCTACTTCTAAGACCAGGAACCAAACGCATGTGAATTACAAAAGCATAAATCATAATACTAATTAAAGCCCAAGTTTCCTTTGGGTCCCAACCCCAATATCTACCCCAACTTTCGTTCGCCCACATACCTCCTAAAAAGTTTCCTATAGTAAGCATTACTAAACCAACTGTTAATGCCATTTCATTAATGATGGTTAGTTCTTTAATATTAAGGTCCATTTTAAGCTTATTCTCTTTGGTTGTAAATACCATTAACAATAAACTTACAACTCCTAACACCATACCTAAAGTAAAAGGTCCATAACTCGCCACAATAATAGCAACGTGTATCATTAACCAATAACTGTTCAATACAGGTTGAAGGTTAGCGATTGAAGGATCCATCCATTGCCAGTGTGCAATCATTAACAACATAGCTGTTACAAAAGCTGTGGCAGCAATGGTTAAATTACTCTTTCTACCGAAAATTAAACCAAACAACATGGTAGCCCAAGCTACATAAATCATAGATTCATAAGCATCACTCCAAGGTGCATGACCAGAAATGTACCAACGTGCAATAAGTCCTGCTGTGTGAAGCAAAAACAGTAATATAATTACTCCTATAAGACCTTTTACGATATAATCAATCGTCTTGTTTTTGTCTTTAAAAATCTGAACGATCAATAGCACAAATAATACAGTTGAAGCATACATGTACCAACTAAACAACTTTTTAAAGATATCGTATTTATTATATTGAATTTCGGTATGTATCTTATCATCTGAAAGCATGACTTCACTACCAAACTTCTGCTGAGTTTTCTTAATACCATCAAGTACTTGTTCTGCAATAGTATAGTCTCCAGAGGTTTTAGCGTTGTAAACATTCACCAAATAAGCATTAAGTCCATTGTTAATAAAATTAGCATACAACGAATCTTTTATAGTTTCTCTATAGCCTTCTTCTCTAAACTCTATTGGAGAAATCCATTTATTGTTTTCGTCATCTGGTACAGGAAAAATCTTTAACGAGCGTCCTTCAATTGCATTGTATAATAAGTACACACGTTGTTCGGCTTCTTTAAACTCCTTTTGGTAAGCGTTTAAATCATTTACATTAGTAATTCTATCAAGATAAGGTTGCAGTTTAAAAGCTCCTGTTTCTGTGAAAAAATCGGCTAATGCCGCATAATCTTCTTCCTTTGAAATACCTATTACACTTCTGATAGTATCTGCCTTTCTTGGTTTTAAATAAATTACAGGAACGTTGTACCAAAGCAACGGACTTTCTTGAATTGACAACATTACTTGGTTGGCATCCAAATCTTCGTAAGTATCATGTTTACTTAATTTACGAAGCATCTCAGACGCATAGGTATTCATAGGTTTCATACGTCCGCTATAATCTTGCACAACCATGTGCCCAAACAAATCGGCGTGCTCTTTTGGAGCTACATTAGCATGAAGAATAGAATCAATTTGCGCTTTTGTAGGTTTTGAATGATTATGACCATCGTTTTCAGAATGTTCTTGTCCATAACCTAACATTCCAATGCATAGTAAAAGAACCGTTAGTACTTTTGCTTTTTTCTCTTTTACTTTATTAAGCATACGACGTAAATCTCCAAAACGAGAATACTTGCTTACAATAATACCTAACAAACCTAAATACAGTAAAAAGTAACCAATATAAGTTATCCAAGTTCCCCAAAAATCGTGGTTTACTGAAAGGATGGTTCCTTTTTCATCTGGGTCAAAACTCGATTGAAAAAAACGATAACCACCATAGTTAAGGATGTGGTTCATGTAAATTCTATAATTAAAATTTTCTTTAGCTTCATCAATAACAGTTACTTCACTAGCGTATGAAGAATAGTTGTTTTCAGTTCCTGGATAACGTTCAGCAATAAAATCGTTAAGTTTAATACTAAACGGTAGTTCAATACGCTTAGAACCATATTTTACAGCAACGTCCAATCCGCCAACTTTTATTTGTTCAAAAGCATTATCACTACCTTTACCTCCTAGCACTCTTACTCGTTCAGTTTCGCCGTTTGCAGTTACTTTTAGCACTAAACCGTCTTCATCACTTTTTAAGATTTCAGGTTTTTTAACCAAATCAAAAACTCCTTTTACAACAGGTTTTGGGAATACCATTTGCATATTACCAATTATATATCTTGAACGTAACATAAGTGGCTGAATAGAATCTTTCACCAAAATTCCTGTTTGCCCTGTAGCCATTGTTAAATACTCACCTTCAAAAGGAGATTCAACAGTTAACGAACCATCTTTATAAGTAATATTTACAGCTCCTTCTTGAGGCTTGTTTAAAGAAAATAATACATTATGAATACTTTGTACTTGCCCTACCTTTAAAAAGTGATTGTGTGGTTGCCCACCACCAGATTCTACTATTTTAAGATATTCTTCTCCATTCTCGTCAGGTACAATATCTTTTTCAGCACCAGCAATAAATTTTTCAAGCTCAATGCTTACTGGCATTTCATCATAAGTAGTTGAAGCATAAAAAGTATTGTTCATTCTTGGAGAAAAGTCTACTTCGCTTTCTAAAACCCTACGTTGGTTTTGTCCATTAATTACTAAATCTCCATCAATATAAGTTGTGATATACGTTTTTTGAGATAAAAAGACATTTTCGGTATCGCCTTCGCGAATAGCCATCATGCCTTCATAACTAATATATCGAGTAACAAATGCTCCTATTAATATTAAAATAAATGCTGCATGCAGAATAAAGGTTGCCCATTTTTTCTTTTGTAGTAACTTATACCTAAAAATGTTACCTATAAAATTGATAACAAAAATTACCATAATGGCTTCAAACCACCACGCATTATAAATCAGGTTTCTGGTATATGGCGTTGGTGATGTATCTTGGCTAGCATCTAAAAAAGTACCAGTAGCCATTGCTACAGCAAAAACAATAAATAAAACAGCAGTAAGTCTAGTAGAAAAAAGGATTTTGGAGAGTATATTTTGCATGATATTAGGACTCTTTTAATAAGTCGTGCAAATTTAAGGCTTTTAGTTTATTTACAGATGTTAAAACGTACTAATCTTTTTTATGCTTTTGTCGTTCTTCAAAAATTTTAAGATGTAAAAATGTTCCCATTTTTCGCGCTCTTCTTTTGGCAACATCTGCATACTCACCTACAAATAATTCATCGATAGTTTGATACCACAAATTCAACCAAACTCCAAAATGAAGTTCTGTAATACTATGGTTATTATCTTTATCAACCTTTACATGAGCTTCCATTGGGTTACCAATGTATTTCTGCTCTAGCTTTCGAGTCATAAATAAACTTGTTTCCCAAAAAGTAGTCAATCTATCTAAGTGCTCGTCCCAATCCTTTATGGCAGTATTAAAAATTGGGCCTAAAAGATCATCTTTTCTAACCTTTGTGTAAAATGATGATACTAGCAAGTAAACATCTTCTCTGGTACCTATATCTTTTTTCATTAACTCATGTATATCCAAACATTGACAATAATTAACATGATGTTTACCACAAGAGCTACTATTAATGAGTTAAAGACAAACTTATTTTTTAATTGAGCAAATATTGCTGCATTATAGCTCATTGAAACCACAACGCACAAAGTTAATTGAAAAAAATGAAAAGATGTTGCTGTACTATTCATTAAGATAAACATAGCTGCTATTGAGCCGATACAACTTTGAAGAATTATTGAAAGTGGGATGTACAGAATATAATTGTCGTTAAAGTCTTTGAATAAATTGTTATAAGTATTCATTATAAAATATGCTTTTAGTTATTGGTACAAATTTCAATAAGTTATCTTTGTTATTTTATGATTCAAATCATAACCAATGATCCCAGTAAATATCCTAGAAAGCTATAAACCTGTTTTAAAGACTTTTGTAAAAGATGATATTATCTTCAACGAGACTGAAAGCGCACGTTTTTATTATCAGGTAAAAAAAGGAACTGTAAAAATGTTCAATCTTAACCAAGACGGCAAAGAGTTTGTTCAAGGCTTTTTTAAAGATGGACAGTCTTTTGGAGAACCTCCTTTATTTGGAGATTTCAATTATCCTGCAAGTGCAATTTGTTTGTCAGATTCAGATATATATATTCTCCCAAAAGAAACACTGATAGAGCTTTTTAAAACACATTCTGAAATTCATTTAAACTTCACAAAGCTATTGTGCAATAGAATGTTATACAAATCAAAAATCATACAAGAAGTATCCATTCATCCTCCAGAGCATCGCATCCTTACACTTTTAAATCATTTAAAAACAACCAATGGTAATAAAGGGTTATTTGAAATCACTTTAACCCGACAACAAATATCCGATTTAACAGGTTTGCGTGTAGAAACTGTTATTAGAGCTATTAAACAGTTGGAGAAAATCGGCAAATTAACCTTAAAACGACATAAAGTTTATATATAAATATCTTTATTTTAGCATTATGATTTCTGTTATAATTATTGGTGCAGGCAATGTTGCTTCACATTTTTACAAAACATTTAAAACAGCTGAAACCGTTTCGGTAACACAATGGTACAACAGACGTTTAAGTGCAATTGAAACCTATCAAAATGAAGTTGAAATTACCGACGACATTAAAGCGTTAAAACCTGCTGATGTTTACCTCATTGCTGTAAAAGACGATGCAATTTCACATTTATCTTCTCAATTGCCTTTTGAAGATAGATTGGTTGTGCATACCTCTGGAAGTATAGGTGTTCATGACCTAGACAAAAAGCTTAAAAGAGGTGTGTTTTATCCGTTACAAACTTTCACAAAAGATGCTGATGTTGATTTTTCAACAATTCCTTTATGCATAGAAACTATTAACAAAGCCGATTATCAAACTTTAAAAACACTTGGTGAAGCTATAGGTTGTAAAACCTATAAAGTTAATGGCGACCAACGTAAAGCATTACACCTAGCAGCTGTATTTGTAAATAATTTTACCAATCAGCTGTATAGAGTTGCTCATGAAATCACCGAATCTGAAGGTGTAGAATTTGAAATTTTAAAACCTTTAATTACTGAAACTGCTAAAAAAGTGCAAGATATTTCGCCTTACATGGCTCAAACTGGTCCTGCAAAACGCAATGATAAAAAAACAATAAAAAAACATTTAAAATTACTGGATAACGAGCATCATAAAGCTATTTATAAACTCTTAACAGCTTCAATACAAAAAACACATGGAAGACAAAAGTTATAAAGAATACCTAGAACATATTACCACATTTATTTTTGATGTAGATGGTGTATTAACTGATGGCACCATAACCTTAACAACTTCTGGTGAAATGCTAAGAACCATGCATACCAAAGATGGTTTTGCCATGAAAACTGCCATTGATGCTGGTTTTAATATATGCATTATTTCTGGAGGTTCCAACGAAGGCGTTCGTGTGCGTTTAGAAGGTTTGGGTATTAAAGATGTTTATCTTGGAGCTCACAACAAAATTGAACAACTTAACGAGTTCCTTAACAATAACTCTATTAAAACCGAAAATGTACTATACATGGGTGACGATATTCCTGATTATCCTGTTATGAAATTAGTAGGTTTACCTTGTTGCCCACAAGATGCAGTTCCTGAAATAAAAGGAATTTCAAAATATGTATCTCATAAAAATGGTGGTAAAGGTGCTGTAAGAGACGTTATAGAACAAGTCCTTAAAGTACAAGGAAAATGGAATACCGATTTTAGTGCTAAATACGACTAATTTTTAGTTGGCAGTATGCAGCCATCAATAAAAAATCTAACAACTAACAAAAACACACATTGAATATACTCAACCTCATCCGCTATAAAAACCTTTTAATGATTGCCATAGTGCAGCTATTAATAAAATATGCACTTTTTGAGCCTTTTGGAGTAGCGATAACTCTTAATGGATTTGGGTTTTCTTTATTAGTTATTGCAACGCTTTGTTTAGCTGCTGGCGGAAATATCATCAACGATATTTACGATAAAGAAACTGACGCAATCAACAAACCAGATAAGGTAATTGTTGGTAAAACAGTATCTGAAAAAACAGCCTACAACCTCTTTATCGCATTTAACGTTATTGGTGTAGGTGTTGGGTTTTATTTATCTCATTTAGTAGGAAGAAGCGGATTTTTTGTACTTTTTGTTGGTATTTCAGGACTACTATACCTCTATGCTAGTTATTTTAAACAACTTATTTTAGTTGGCAATCTATTGGTTTCTATATTGGTTGCTTTAAGTATTATTATTGTTGGTCTTTTTGAGCTTTTGCCTGCTATTACTCCAGAAAATCAAGCAACTCAAGTCACGTTTTTTAAAATCCTTTGGGATTATGCATTGTTTGCATTTATTATAAACCTACTGCGTGAAATGGTTAAAGACATCGAAGACATTGATGGCGACCATAAAGCAGGAATGAACACATTACCAATAGCACTTGGTCGTGAACGTGCCAAAAAAATTGTGTTTGCTTTATCCTTTGTTCCCATTGCTGCAACGGTATATTATGTAGTCACTTACTTATTTAAGCAACAACTTGTGGTTGCTTACTTTTTACTGTTCATAATTGCTCCACTAATTTATGTGAGCATAAAAATATTTACTGCAGAAACAAAAAAAGACTATCACGCTATTAGTAATATTCTTAAATTAGTAATGCTTTTCGGTATGCTATCATTATTACTGTATAAATTCATTTTAATAAATTAATGCTTAACGACTTACTCAAAAACCATAACATCATTTTAGCTTCTGGTTCTCCTAGAAGACAACAATTTTTCAAAGAATTGGGTTTGGATTTTGAAGTACGTTTAAAACCTGTTAAAGAAGAATATCCAAAGCGTTTACAGCATTTTGAAATCAGTGATTACCTGTCACAACTTAAGGCTTTACCCTTTAAAGAAGAACTTAAGGATAATGACATTTTAATAACCAGCGACACCATAGTTTGGCATAACAATACAGCTTTAGGAAAACCTAATAGTGAAGCTGAAGCGTTTAATATGATTCAATCTATGAGCAATGCAACACACGAAGTCATCACCTCTATCTGCTTTACGACTCCTACACTTCAAAAAACGGTAAATGCAATTACCAAAGTGACTTTTAAAAGTTTAACCAACGACGAAATAAACTACTATATTAATACTTGCAAACCCTTTGACAAAGCTGGAGCTTATGGCATACAGGAATGGATAGGACAAGTTGGTATTACTAAAATAGAAGGCTCTTATTTTAATGTGGTTGGGTTACCTACTCACCTACTTTATAAAACACTAAATAGTTTAGTTGAAAACTAATGGTCTTATTAGTTTTCTGTTTTATCTTTGTTTAAAGAAACCCTATTCCAATGCTTTTAGAAACTTATAAAAACGAATTAATTCAATCTGCTATTTTAATCGCTATACTATTATTTATACGATTTATTTCTGCAGTAGCAGTACGAAAAATAGGAAAGAAAAGTGGTATTAACGATGCTCGAATTCATCTCATTAACCGTTACGTAACTGCTACTTTACTAATGATTGCAGTACTTATTGAGGCCTTTATTTTTGGTGCAGAGTTTAAAGATATGGCTTTAGTATTTTCTTCGGTGTTTGCTGTAATTGGTATTGGTTTATTTGCAATATGGTCTATTTTAAGCAATATTACTTCAGGTATTATTATGTTTTTTAACTTTCCTTATAAGGTTGGTGATAAAATACAAATCCATGATAAAGATTTTCCTTTGGAAGCCATTATTGAAGACATTGCTGCGTTTCAGTTACATTTAAGGTTAGATAATGGCGATTTAGTGACTTACCCAAACAACCTTATCTTGCAAAAACCTGTAACACTAGTTAAAAAAGATGCCATTGACGATTTTCTTGATGATGGGTCAGACGCTTTATAAACTTGAAACAATTCAAACTAAATAAAAAAGAGGTTTTTTGGTTGATAGGAACAGTTCTATTTGTTCTTTTTATAAATCTACTCATTTTTGGGTTTGAAGGATTAACAACTAATTCTACTCTAAATTTAAACTTTCACGATACTTACTTAGTAATTGAAAACACTCAATTCATTTTGTTTTGCAGTTCCATAATATTCTTTGGAGTATATTTAATAAGAGCATTACGTAGGAAATTCAATAATTTAGCTGCAAATCTAATCTTGATGATTTTTACTATCCTTTTAGTTTTAGTTCTAATCGAACTAATTTCTATACTAGAGCTATTAAACCAACAATCATCAAGTTGGACAGTGTATCCTCCTTTAAGCGACCAAGAAATTGAACCAGAAGTAAAACCTAAAGAAAATGGTTTACTCTTAATATCAAACATACTTTTTGGCATCCAAATACCATTATTAATTTTTATAGGCTATTGCGGATTTAAGACTGGACAAAATTATAAACTGAATAAATAAAACCTTAAATAAAGATTACCAACTCTTCCAAATCAAACTATGGAAATCTATAAAAAAGAAGTTGAAAAGTTAATTGAATTGAGAAAGAATGATACCTTCTTGAATCACTTGTGGAATGTGCTGACGCGAGATATTAGAACAATAGGTGAAATTAGCAAAGATGAAATAAAAATTTGGAAACAAAATAGTTGGAATACAACTTTCTATCCTGTTTTTAAATTTCAGTTTAACTCAAAAAATCACCTAATTAAAATTTCAGACAAATTAAATCCAATTGGCAAAACTTTAATTGGACTTTTAATATTTGGTTTTCTATACTTTGTATTTCCAGAAAATCTAACTGAATTTAACTTTATAGGGAATTGGCCAATAATAATATTTTTAGCTGTATTCGTTTCACTCTTTACATTCTTTGCACGAATGATTTACAGGTTTGAAAAGCAAAATCAACTTGACGAAATTTACGAACTATTGGATATGGAAATTGAAGAAAGGAAAATTGAGAAAGAATGGTCTACTAAAAACACTCTAATTCGTTTATTTACTTATCCATTTTGTTTATTTTTAATTGGACTCAATGTCTTTCTAATAATTCCTAATGGAGGTTACCTATTAGCAATTGGAATATTTGGGTTTGTTGGATTTTATTTAATAGCGGATTTAAAAATGATATTTAAAAAGAATAAACATGAATAACGGATGAAAACCTATAAATACTAAAACTCACACGTTAAAGAAACATTAAAACCAGCAAATGCGCTGGTTTTCTTTTTATATTTATTGCCCACAAACCAAAAAACCATGCATAAAAAACTACTGTTTTCTTTTTTAGCAATTGCAATTTCTTCTTACTCAACGTTTGCTCAACAACCTAAAAAGCCTAATAGTTCAGAAATATACGAATCCATACAAAAACTTAATTTTTTAGCTTCGGTACTCTACGTTGCTGCGCATCCTGACGATGAAAACACACGCTTAATTTCTTATATGTCCAACCACTTAAAAGCACGTACTGCTTACCTATCCTTAACACGTGGCGATGGTGGTCAAAACTTAATTGGACCCGAAATACGCGAACTTCTTGGAGTTATTAGAACACAAGAACTTTTAACTGCTCGTCGTATTGATGGTGGCGAACAACGTTTCACCAGAGCTAACGATTTTGGGTACTCCAAACATCCTGATGAAACCCATGAAATTTGGAACAAAAACGAAGTGTTAAGCGATGTTGTACTTGCTATACGCCAATTTCAACCAGACGTTATCATTAACCGTTTTGACCATAGAAGTCCTGGTAGCACACATGGCCATCACACAAGTTCTGCAATGCTTAGTGTTGAAGCTTTTGATTTAGCAAACAACGCGTCAGTTTATCCAGAGCAATTAAAAACAGTTAGTCCATGGCAACCAAAACGTCAATTTTTTAATACTAGCTGGTGGTTTTATGGTAGTCAAGACGCTTTTGAAAAAGCCGATAAAACCAATTTATTATCCATTGATACTGGAGTGTATTTTCCGTTAAACGGATTGAGTAATCCTGAGATTGCTGCACTTAGTAGAAGTCAGCACAAATCACAAGGTTTTGGGAGTTCTGGTAGTAGAGGCGAACAAATGGAATATATCGAACTAATTAATGGTTCGTTACCAACTGACAAAACCAATATTTTTGATGGTATTGACACTTCATGGAATCGTATTAAAGGCGGAAAAGCCATTGGAGACATTCTTTATCAAGTTGAAAAAGACTACGATTTTTCAAACCCTTCGGCATCCATTCCAAAGCTTGTTGAAGCCTATACCTTAATTCAGGATTTAGAAAATGAGCATTGGAAAACTATAAAATCTGAAGAAATCAAAAACATCATTGCTAATTGTGCTGGTTTATTTCTTGAAGTTGTTGCTAATTCTAACCACGCAACAGCAAATTCTAAAGTGCCACTTTCTATTGAAATGATTAACAGAAGTGACGCAAACATTATGTTTACTGGCTTACAACTAAAAGATAGCGAAAGAAAAAAACGCCTTTATAAACGCTTTCCTTTAAAAGATAATATTGAAGAAAACCTTAAAGATACTATTCTCATTTCTTCGCGTCAACTACCAACTACACCATATTGGTTAACAAAAAAAGGTACTTTGGGCATGTACAAAGTTGAAGACAAAGCGTTAATTGGGCATCCTGAAACACCTAGAGAATATACAGCAACTTTTAAATTAGAAATCAACCAAACACCTATAGAATTTACAAGACCTATAGTTTACAAAACCAACGATCCTGTAAAAGGTGAAGTTTATAAACCTTTTGAAATTATCCCTGAAGCCTCTGCTAAAGTATCTGAAAAGGTTATCATTTTTGAAAACGATCAGCAAAAAGACATTCAGGTTGTGGTAAAATCAGGAAAAGATAATCTTGAAGGTTATGTACAAATTGCACATCCACAAGATTGGAACATTTATCCTGAAAAACAAAAAGTATCAATTGCAAATAGTGGTCAGGAGCAAACATTAGTATTTACTGTTGTACCTCCTAAAAACCAAAGCGAAGGACTAATTACGCCAATGGTTCATGTTGGTGACCAAGTATTTACTAGAGAGCTTATTGAGATTGATTACGACCATATTCCGTTTCAAACTGTATTACTTCCTAGTGAAAGTAAAATTGTAAGATTAGACATTAAAAAGAGAGGTGAAAACATCGCTTACATTGAAGGTGCAGGTGATGTAGTTCCTGAAAGCTTACAACAAATAGGTTATAATGTAGTGATACTAAAACCTGAAGACATTAACACAGAAACCTTAAGCAGGTTTGATGCTGTTGTAGTTGGTATTAGAGCTTACAACACAGTTGAAGACTTAAAATATAAACAACAAGAACTGTTTGATTATGTGGCTAATGGTGGAAACATGATTGTACAATACAATACCAGCAGAGGATTAAAAACCAACAATTTAGCACCTTACAAATTACAATTGTCTAGAGATCGTGTTACTGATGAGTTTGCTGAAGTTACGTTCTTAAACCCTGAACACCCACTTCTTAATTACCCTAATAAAATCACTACAAAAGATTTTGAAGGTTGGACTCAAGAGCGTGGGCTTTATTTTCCTAATGAATGGGCTAATGAGTTTACACCTTTGCTTTCAATGCACGACAAAGGAGAAACTGCTAAAGAAGGCAGCTTACTC
The DNA here is from genome assembly GCF_050509525.1 of Gaetbulibacter sp. PBL-D1. NCBI lineage: Bacteria > Pseudomonadati > Bacteroidota > Flavobacteriia > Flavobacteriales > Flavobacteriaceae > Gaetbulibacter > Gaetbulibacter sp. PBL-D1. The sequence goes on from NZ_JBNWKB010000012.1 coordinate 17,714, forward strand.
GTAGCAAAGCATGGCAAAGGGTATTACATTTATACAGGATTAAGCTTTTTTAGAGAGTTTCCTGCTGGAGTTTCTGGTGCTTACCGTTTATTTGCCAATATGCTTTCTATTGGAAAAGAAGATATTTCAACCGAAGAAAGTTTAAAAAACTAATGGAACAAGACAACTACAAATGGCAAAAAATGTACACCTTAATTTTGGTAGCTAATGCCTTGTACATTTTGTTTTTCTACTTAATTACACAAGCTTACTAATTATGCAAACAATAGACTGGATTGTACTTTCATTAACCCTTTTTACTATTGTTTTATATGGTACTTGGCAAACTCGTGGTAGTAAAAATGTTGAAGATTACATAAAAGGTGGCAATACTGCACATTGGTGGACTATTGGACTCTCTGTAATGGCAACACAAGCAAGTGCTATTACGTTTTTATCAACTCCTGGTCAAGCATTTAATGATGGCATGGGCTTTGTTCAATTTTATTTTGGACTTCCTATTGCTATGGTTATTATATGCATGGTGTTTATTCCATTATACCATCGACTTAAAGTATATACAGCTTATGAGTTTTTAGAAAACAGATTTGATTTAAAAACAAGAACTCTAACAGCAATACTCTTTTTAATACAAAGAGGTTTAGCTGCAGGAATAACCATTTTTGCACCTGCTATAATCTTATCGGTTGTATTAGGTTGGAATCTGCTTTTACTCAATATCATTATTGGTGTGTTGGTAATCATCTACACAGTTACAGGTGGTACAAAAGCTGTAAACGTGACTCAAAAACACCAAATGCTAGTTATTTTCTCAGGAATGATTGTCGCTTTTATTTTAATCATCAATAAGCTACCAGAAGATATCACCTTTAGCAATGCCATAGAAATTGCAGGAGCTAGTGGCAAAATGGATGTTTTAGATTTTTCATTCGATCTTAATAACCGTTATACCTTTTGGAGTGGAATTATTGGAGGTACGTTTTTGATGCTCTCCTATTTTGGAACAGATCAAAGTCAAGTACAGCGTTATCTTTCAGGAAAATCGGTTAAAGAAATGCAATTAGGACTCATTTTTAACGGCTTGTTAAAAGTACCTATGCAATTCTTTATTCTATTGGTTGGTGTTATGGTGTTTGTGTTTTATCAGTTTAATGAAGCGCCTTTAAATTTTAACCCTTTAGCAACTGAAACCGTTTTAAATTCAGAATATGCAGAAGACTACAAGCAACTTCAAACACAGCAACAAGAACTTTTTCATGTTAAAAAGGAAGCTATTAATTCGTTTAATACTACGGGAAAGTCAATTTCAAAATCTACAATTGCCAACTTCAATACCGAAAATGACAAACTAAGAGCCGAAGCAAGAGTTTTAATTGATAAAGCTGCTGAAGCCAAAAACCTAAAGATTGAAAGTAATGATAAAGACTACATGTTTATTTCTTTTATCTTGAAGAACCTTCCTCGTGGTCTTATTGGGTTGTTGCTTGCTGTAATTTTAAGTGCTGCAATGTCTAGCACTTCTAGTGAACTCAACGCATTGGCATCTACAACAACTATCGATTTATATAAACGAAATGTAAGTGAAAAATCTGAAGCTGAAATGGTAAAAGCCTCAAAATGGTTTACTCTAGCTTGGGGATTAATGGCAATAGGTGTAGCATGTGTTGCTAATTTAGCCGAAAACCTCATTCAGTTGGTAAACATCATTGGTTCTATTTTCTACGGAAATGTGCTTGGTATTTTCTTACTTGCTTTTTTCTTTAAACACGTTAAAGGAAATGCGGTTTTTATTGCTGCATTATTAACTCAAGTTATTGTTATTGCTCTGTTTTTCTTAAACCATTTTAGCCTTATCAACCTACCGTATTTATGGTTAAATTTTGTAGGTTGCCTTATTGTTATTGTATTAGCATTAGGTATTCAATTGAATCAAAAAACACATGTCACAACAAACTAAAACCATACGCTGGGGAATTATTGGTCTTGGAAAAATAGCCAATAAATTTGCCCAAGATATTTTAACTATTGACAATTGTCAATTATATGCTGTGGCTTCCCGAAGCCAAGAAAAAGCTAACGAATTTGCTAAAACTTATAATGCCGAAAAAGCGTACAACAGTTATGAAGATTTAGCTAAAGACCCAAATATTGACGCAGTTTATATTGCGACTCCTCATGCGCTCCATAAAGAAAACACCATATTATGTCTAAAAAATAAAAAAGCGGTGTTATGCGAAAAACCTTTTGCTATGGATAAAAATGAGGTTGAAGACATGATTACAATAGCAAAAGAAAACAATGTACTACTCATGGAAGCCCTATGGACGTATTTTTTACCACATTACAAATTTGCACTTCAACACCTTGAAAATAAAACCTTTGGTAACATCACAAAATTAGAAGCTGATTTTGGTTTTAAACCAACAGTTGACATGAACTCTCGTGTGTTTAAAAAGTCGTTAGGTGGCGGAAGTCTTTTAGATATTGGTATCTATCCTATTTTTGCAGCATTGTCTACTCTAGGTCAACCAAATACCTTAGAAACCAATGCTACTTTTTTTGAAAATGGTGTAGATTCATCTTGTACAATCACTTTTGATTATGATAATTCTATAAAAGCGCATTTAAAAAGCACACTTTTAGAAAAAACACCCACTGAAGCTATATTTTATTGTGAAAACGGAATTGTAAAAATAAACAGTCGTTTTCAAGAGCCTTCGACTGTGAGTTTAATTCCTAATGAAGGCAAAGAAGAACATTTCGATTTTGGATATACTACCAACGGTTATAATTTTGAAACCATACACTTTAACCAATTACTTAGAGATGGAAAAACAGAAAGTGATGTTATGTCGTTTGAATTTAGTAAAACTCTAATTACAATGTTAGATACTGTAAGACAAAAAATAGGTTTACATTATGAATAAAAAAAAGCGCAACAATTGTTGCGCTTTTTTTAGTATTATTATTGGTTTACAATTACATTGCTCCCCATTCTTTTAATGAGTCTGTATTCATTTTCACATAATCATCATTTCCTGCTTCTTTGGCTGCAGCTAAAGATTTTTTTGCTGCTTCAATAGCTCCTTTTTTATCGCCTGCAGCAGCATAGATTAACGACTTTTTTCTTAATTGCCAAAATCTAGGAGTTTCTGTCAAAGACATTGATTTGTCTATCCACTCTTTAGCTTTATTAATATCTTTACCTTCTTCTAAATAATAAACAGCAGCTGCATAATAATCATTAGCACTTGGTCCATTCATTACTCTGTCAATAGAAGAAGTTACTTTTGTATCTGTTGGTACAGTAAACGGTACAGCAGCATAAGTTTTTTCCCAAATAAACTCTAATGCAGCACCACTATTTGATATTTGATTAACATCAATTGTATACGTTTCAACATTAAATGGTACTTCGTAAGTTTTAACAGTAGTTTTAGCTGCTACTTTAGCATCATCCCAATTTTGAGGATTTCCCCAGTTATTTGTATCAGTGTAGAAAAATACTTCCCAAGAACCTTTCATAGGCTTAACAAAAATAGCATAAGAACCAGCCTTAAGTGTTTGTCCATCAATAGTAACATCATCACTAAATGTCACCATTGTATTTTTATTAGCTCCTGCTCTCCAAAGTTTATCATAAGGTACTAAATCTCCAAAAATAGCTCTTCCTTTTACTCCTGGACGAGAATACTCTAGAGTAACATCAGTTAAACCAACCTTTTGTTCAAGCTTACTAGCAGGACTAGATTGTGGTGTTTCAATTTGAGCATTTACGCTAAATGTAAACGCAATTGCCAAAGTGAGTAGTAATAGTTTTTTCATTTTGATTAGATTTTGATTAGAATTAATGTATCGCTTTTAAAAAATTAAAATTACAAATTAGAAAGCCCTCTAGATGTTAATAAAACCTTAAATTAAAGTACAAAGCAACCATCTTGACCACAAAAAAAGACTAAACATTCTACAAACTTTTAAAGAACAAATTAACTAACAACTAGACAATTATATAATAAAAACACTATATTTAATCACAAAAAAATCTCATCATGATAAAAAAATTACTTTTAAGTAGTATACTACTTTTTCCTTCTATTTATTTCGCACAGGTAACATTTACTAATGCAACTTCAAATCTGGTAAATCCTAATTTAACAAGTGGAGTAGCCATAGGAGTTTGCGATATGAATGGAGACGGTTTAGATGACATCATTAGACTGGATGATGCTAGATATCTTCAAATAGAATACCAAAACACTAATGGAGTATTTACCAGATTAAACTACGGTAATTTAGCTGGTAGTGGTAATGAATGGGGACTTTGTATTGCCGATGTCGATGAAAATGGCTATAACGATATTTTTACAGGAGGAGCTTACAATGGCAAAAAGCTATTAATTGCAAATTCAACTGGAACAAATTACACTTCAAATTCATTAAGTGGTTCAAATATTTTCATTCAAAACCTTAATTTTATTGATATTGACAACAATGGTACAATTGATATTTTTGCTTGTCATGATGAAGGTGTTTCATCTGCTTACAATAATGATGGCAATGGCAATATGACACAAGATAATGCTGGTTTAATAAATGCTGTTTCTACGATTCCTTCTGATAATTCAGGTAATTATGGTTCTATTTGGGTTGACTATGATAATGATGGCGACCAAGACCTTTACATCTCAAAGTGTAGACTTGGAGTAAGTAACCCAAACGATGGTAGACGTGTCAACTTATTATTTCAAAATGATGGCAGCGGTAACTTTACCGAAGTTGGTGTCGCAGCTGGTTTAGTGCCTTATGCACAATCATGGTCAGCTAATTTTGAAGACATAGACAACGATGGCGATTTAGATTGCGTGTTAATAAACCATGATGTTAGCAGTATTATATACGTAAATAATGGTAACGGTACGTTTACAGATATAACTGCAACTTCTGGGATTGCTACAGAGTTAAACGATTTAGGTAGTGGAGGAATTCAGGTTATTATGGAAGATTTTGACAATGACACTTTTATTGATCTTTTTATCACTAGTAGATATGCTTCTCATGCACTATTTAAAAACAATGGCGACCTTACTTTTTCAAAAATGCCATCACCTTTTGGTTTAGGCAATGACAATATACAAAGTGCTGCTGTTGGAGACCTCAATAATGATGGTTTTATTGATGTTGTAGCTGGTTTTGCTATAGGCTATAACAGCCCAACAAACGACCCAGACATTTTATTCTACAACAATGGAAACTCTAACAATTGGAGTGAAATACGTTTACAAGGAGGCCCAAGTAATATTAATGGTATTGGAGCAAGAATAGAATTACATACCGCTACTGGTATTCAAATTAGAGAAGTACGTTCGGGTGAAAGCTACGGAACTATGAACTCACTAATGACACATTTTGGTTTAGGAACACAAACTGCAATCACTAAGATAGTTGTTAAGTGGCCTTCTGGTATCGTTGATGAGTTATTTAACCCTAACATTAATGAATCTATATTAATTATTGAAGGTGCAACACTTGGAGACAATCAATTTACTAATACTGATATTAAAATTTATCCTAATCCAACAAAAAACAATGTAACTATTGAAGGCTTAAAAGATATTACTAATGCCTCTTATTCAATCTTTGATATTTCAGGGAAAATGGTAAAAAACAATAGCATGTTTTTTAACAATGAAGCTACTATAAATTTATCTAGTTATGATAGTGGTGTATACTTTGTACATCTTAAAACTGATAGTAAAAAACTTGTTTATAAGGTTGTAAAAGAATAACCTTGTATAGATACATACAAAAAAAGGCTTCGAAATTTCGAAGCCTTTTTTATACTTATATTTTAGGTTTAGTTACCTTCTACTCTAGTAATTTTTGCACCAATTGCTCTTAAGCGTTCATCAATATTTTCATAACCTCTATCAATTTGTTCAATATTATGAATTGTAGATGTTCCTTTAGCTGATAAAGCTGCGATTAATAACGACACTCCTGCTCTAATATCTGGCGATGTCATAGTCGTTGCTTTTAATGTAGATTTAAAATCATGACCAATAACAGTTGCTCTATGTGGATCACATAGTATAATTTTCGCTCCCATATCAATCAATTTGTCCACAAAAAACAATCGGCTTTCAAACATTTTTTGGTGTACTAATACACTACCTCTAGCTTGTGTAGCCACTACCAAAACAATACTTAATAAATCTGGTGTAAACCCAGGCCATGGTGCATCAGCTACAGTAAGTATTGAACCATCAATGTAACTTTGTATTTCGTAACCATCTGTATGCGCTGGTATATGAATATCATCTCCTTGTTTTTCAACAGTAATACCTAGTTTTCTAAATACATTAGGTATTTGTCCAAGGTCATCCCAACTTACATTAGTAATGGTCAACTCACTTTTTGTCATTGCAGCAAGTCCAATCCAGCTTCCTATTTCAATCATATCAGGAAGCATTCTATGTTCAGTTCCTCCTAAGCTATCAACACCTTCAATAGTTAACATATTAGAACCTACTCCAGTTATCTTTGCTCCCATTCTATTAAGCATTTTACAAAGCTGTTGTAAATAAGGCTCACATGCTGCATTGTAAATTGTAGTAGTCCCTTCGGCTAAAACTGCAGCCATAACAATATTTGCTGTTCCTGTTACTGAAGCTTCATCTAAAAGCATATAAGTACCTTTTAGTTTTTCGGCTTCAACACCATAGAAATAGTCTTCGCGATTGTATCTAAATTTTGCACCTAAGTTTATAAAACCTTCAAAATGGGTATCTAATCTACGTCTACCAATTTTATCACCTCCCGGTTTAGGAATATATCCTTTTCCAAAACGTGCTAAAAGTGGACCTACAATCATAATTGACCCTCTTAAACCTCTACCATCTTCTTTAAACTCGGCAGATTCAAGATATTTTAAGTTAACCTCATCTGCTTTAAACGTGTAAGACCCAGAACCTATTTTGTTGATTTTTACACCTAGCTTTTTTAATAATGCGATAAGTTTATTGACATCAACTATATCTGGTATGTTATTAATAGTTACTTGCTCTGGAGTTAGTAAAACTGCGCATAAAATTTGAAGTGCTTCGTTTTTTGCGCCTTGAGGTTGTATTTTTCCTTTTAATTGGTGACCTCCTTCAATTACAAATGTACCCATGAAATGTTAGTAGCGTTTTCTGTTACGATTAGAATTACTTTTTTTGTGTCCTTGTTTTTTAGAATACTTCTTTTTACCTCTCATTAAACTTGTTGAGTCCGAAAGGTCTTCATCACTATTCTTAAGGTTTATTTTACCACCTGAAAGTTCAAATAAATGATCAAAAATTACATCGTCTTCAACTGTATCTTTGTTCCAGTTTAAGAAGCATTTTTTCATGTGGTTTGCAATGGTATAGATTAAAGCGTCTTTTAGCTCTCCTTCTTCCCATGTATTAGCAACGTCAATCATCGTCTTTATATTGTTTCCATAAAAACGATATTTAGGATGATTTTGAGGGTATGTTAAAGGCTCTGGTCTTGCTTGCAACTCATCTTTTGATGGTTGTGGATATGGCGAATCAGCATCTAGCTCAAAATCGGCCATAATAAATAATTGATCCCAAAGTTTATGTTGAAAATCTGGTACGTCTCTTAAATGAGGTTGCAAATTTCCCATTACAGATATAATGGCTTTTGAGACTTTATTGCGCTCTTCTTTTGTTGGAAGTTCTTTAGCGTAATTAATCATTTTCTGCAAGTGCCTTCCATATTCCGGAATGATTAAATGCTCACGCTCTGTATTGTATTCTAAATCGTTTATCAAAATAAGATATAGGTATTTTATTACTGTGCATGTAGTTGTTTATGCACTAGCGCAAAATACAAAAAAATAATTAGTTCTATCTTAAATTATAATGAAATTACGCCTTCTACTTTTTCGGTAACTTCCTTGTATTTTGCAATAACAGCATCAGGATCTCTCATCAATAAATTAATCGAAACACTAGTATATTTACCGTTTTTAGATTCAATAGTATTTATAACTGCTCCCATATTATCAAAAAGCGCTTCTATTTCAGCTATTTTATCTAGTTCTGATTTTACTATAAATTTATATAAATACTCTGAAGGCCAACTAGCTGTATCGTATAATTGTTCTCTTAATTTGTTATAAAATTCCTCTGTTCTTTTATCTTCTGCCATAGTTTTCATTTAAGAATGTAAAAATACATTTTGCATTACTTTATTCTGTTATATTTTTTAGGTAATTGCTGCTTCAAAAATATTATGCAATTAAACCTTTGTTTTGTTAAAAAATAATTATTTTCGACCAAAACACATTATACGCTTTATATAGCTAAAATCTTGCCAATTTGAGTACGAAAACAATTGTTATTACTGGAGGACCAGGTACAGGAAAATCTTCTATAATTAACGAACTAAAAGAAAGAGGATATACTTGCTTTGATGAAATTTCGCGTCAAGTAACACTTGAAGCTAGAAAAAATGGTGTAGAGCAACTATTTTTAACTGAACCTTTACTATTTAGCGAGCTTCTTTTAAAAGGTAGAATTAAGCAGTTTGAAGATGCAAACGCTCACAGCTCCAATACTATTTTTCTTGATAGAGGTATACCTGACATATTAGCATATATGGACTATATTGGTGACACGTATCCTGAACCCTTTATTGAGGCTTCTCAAAACCTTGTCTACAATCATGTTTTTGTTTTAGCACCTTGGCAAGAGATTTTTATTAGCGATGCTGAACGCTACGAAAACTTTGAGCAAGCAGTAGAAATACACAAACATTTACTAAACACTTACAAAAGATTCAACTACAATTTAATTGATGTTCCTTTTGGTCCTATTGAAGAAAGGGCTAACTTTATACTAGAGTTGTTAAATTTATAGTGATGCAACATCCTATAACCATACTTGAACATTATTTTAACCACACTAGTTTTAGACCACTGCAAGAAGACATCATTAATGCAGTACTAGATAATGAGGATACTTTTGTATTACTCCCTACTGGTGGAGGAAAATCTATTTGTTTTCAAATTCCTGCGCTTATTAAAGACGGTATTTGCATTGTTATTTCTCCATTAATTGCCTTAATGAAGGACCAGGTTAATGCACTTAACCAAAAAGGAATAAAAGCAATGGCTTTAACAAGTGGCATTTCTTATGACAGACTAGATACGCTTTTAGACAATTGCATTTATGGCAACTATAAGTTTTTATACTTATCTCCTGAACGTTTGCAACAACAAATTGTAAAAGATCGTATACAGCAAATGAATGTAAACCTAATTGCTGTTGATGAAGCGCATTGTATTTCGCAATGGGGAAACGACTTTAGACCTGCTTATAAAAACATAAGTATTTTAAGGCAATTACATCCTTCTGTTAATATTATTGCACTTACAGCTACTGCAAAAGCAAACGTTGTTGATGAAATTATAACCGAACTGGATTTTATTTCACCAAAAGTATTTAAAGCCTCATTTAGTCGTCCAAACATTTCGTATCAAATCATTGAAACCGAGGACAAGTATTATAAACTTGAGCAAGCTTTACAAGCCAATAAAGGATCGTCGATTGTTTATGTAAGAAATAGAAAAGCGACCGTTGAAGTAAGTGAGTTTTTAGCAAAAAAAGGATTTAGTTGTACTTTTTTTCATGGTGGTATAAATACTAAAGAAAAGCAAGACCGTTTGTACCAATGGACCAACAATGCGGTTGAAATAATGGTTGCCACAACAGCTTTTGGAATGGGAATAGACAAAGCCGATGTAAAAAATGTTATCCACTTTAATTTACCAGAGAGTCTTGAAAGTTATTATCAAGAAGCAGGTCGAGCAGGAAGAAATGGTGATGATGCTTATGCAATTTTATTAAAAACAAATGCCGATGAACAACATTTAAGAAATCAATTTTTAAAAACATTACCATCAATAGACTTTATAAAACTGGTATATAGAAAACTATGCAATTACTTTCAAATCTCTTATGGCGAAGGTGAACAAACCCAGTACCAGTTTAGTTTTGTCAATTTCTGTAAAGCTTATGACTTTAAATCTTCATTAACCTTTAACGCTTTACAAATACTAGACAGAAATAGTGTAATTAGCTTATCGCAACAATTCAATTATAAAACCAAACTACAATTTATTGTAAGTAATGCTGCGTTGTTCAATTATCTTGAAACTCATGAAAAGCAAGCTGTAATTATAAAATCTATACTTAGAACTTATGGCGGAATTTTTGAACATTTACTTAATATTAATGTTTCAATAATCGCCAAAAAAGCATCAACTACAGAAGAACACGTTCTTAAAGTATTAAGCCAACTTAAAACCGATGAGATTGTAGACTTTCAATATTCAAACACTGATTCTGAACTTACTTTTCTACAACCTAGAGAAGATGATAAAACCATAAACAGGATTGCTGCAAATATTGAAAAACAACATCAACTAAAGCACGATCAAATTGAAGCTGTTTTACACTATACAAATACTAATTCTGTATGTAAAAACATTGTATTGCTGAATTATTTTGGCGAGAAAACCTCAACTAATTGCGGAATTTGTTCAGTATGCAAATCCAAAGAAAAATCTAAACATTCAACAGATACTAAATCCGTTAAAAATGGTATTATTGTTGCTTTAAAAGAACAAGACTTGTCGTCAAGAGCATTGATAGAATTGCTTCCGTTTGATGACTCCGAAATATTACACACTTTAAAATTATTGTTGGAGCACAACATTATAAGCATTACTCCAACAAACACATATAAATTAAATTAATCTATGACTGAAAAGTTACGAATAGTATTTATGGGAACTCCAGATTTTGCAGTTGCCACTTTAAAAACTTTGGTTGAACACAATTACAATATTGTTGGTGTAATTACTGCACCAGACAAACCTGCTGGCAGAGGACGAAAATTAAACGAATCGGCAGTAAAGGTATATGCACAATCACAAAACCTTAATGTGATGCAACCTACAAATTTAAAATCTGAAGCTTTTCTAGATGAGTTAAAAGCGCTAGATGCTAACCTTCAAATTGTAGTTGCTTTTAGAATGTTACCAGAAGTGGTTTGGAGCATGCCTAAATATGGAACGTTTAATCTCCACGCATCATTACTTCCTAATTACAGAGGTGCAGCTCCAATACATTGGGCTATTATTAATGGTGAAACTAAAACTGGTGTTACCACCTTTTTTATTGATGAAAAGATTGACACAGGAGCTATGATTCTTCAAAAAGAAACAACTATTTCTCCAAACGAAACTGTAGGTCAATTACATGACAAGCTAATGAGTATTGGCAGTGAATTGGTTATTGATACTGTTAAGCAGATTGAAAATAATGAAGTTACTACAACTATTCAACCTAAAAATGATAACCTAAAAACAGCCTACAAGCTTAATAAAGACAATTGTAAGATTGACTGGACTATGCCTTTAGATGCTATTTATAACAAAATACGAGGTCTTAATCCGTTTCCTTCTGCTTGGAGCTTTTTAGAAAACAACGGAGAAACTGTTAGTGTTAAAATTTTTGAAGTTGAAAAGGAGCATACAGTACATTCAAATACTTTTGGTTCACTAAAAATTGACCATAACAGCTTAAAAGTTTCAGTCAAAGACGGTTACATTATTATTAAAGAAATTCAGCTTCCAGGAAAGCGAAAAATGGATGTAAAATCATTAATAAATGGATATTCATTTAATGACGACGCTAAAGTGCTGTAAACCCTTATATTTACTGATATATTAAAAACATCGATAAAAAGCACCTTCTTTATTAACAAATTCTCAAAGTTATTAACAAAAAATTGCATTTCCCTTGCTATTACTTGCGTGAATGGATATTCCGTATAAATTTGTACGAGGATTAACAATAACGTTTAACCCAACTATTATTTTAATAATTAAAAATTTAAATTTATGAACAAAACAGATTTAATCAATGGAATGGCAGAAAACGCTGGAATTACTAAAGCTGCTGCAAAAAAAGCATTAGATTCATTATTAATTGATATCGAAGGATCTTTACAAAAAGGTAACAGAGTTTCTTTAGTAGGATTTGGTTCTTGGTCAGTTTCTAAAAGATCTGCTAGAGAAGGAAGAAACCCTCAAACAGGACAAACAATAAAAATAAAAGCTAAAAACGTAGTAAAATTTAAAGCTGGTTCAGATTTAAATAATGCTATCAACTAGTATTTTAATTTCTTTAAAAAAAGCCCACTCCCTAAAAGTGGGCTTTTTTGTTTTATAGAGTTTCCTAGTCAAAATGTTGGTTTTTATTAAAATATGTTTTAGTTTTAATACAAAATCATTTGCCTATGATTACTTTAAAGCCCGAAAAAGGATACTTACTCATTGCCGAACCTTCTATTATTGGTGACATGTCGTTTAACAGATCAATAATTTTACTTGCTGATCATGGAGATGAAGGCTCTATTGGTTTTATTTTAAACAAGCCACTGCAATACAAACTAAAAGACTTAATAACAGACACTGACGCCAATTTTAAGATTTACAATGGTGGACCAGTAGAACAAGACAACTTATACTTTATCCATAAAGTTCCTGACTTAATACCAGACAGTATTGAGATTTCTTTAGGAATATATTGGGGAGGAGATTTTGAAGTTGTTCTAGACCTTATTAATAATAACAAGCTTAAACCCTCTGATATTAAATTCTTTTTAGGTTACTCTGGTTGGGAACCTAACCAACTAGATATGGAGTTACAATCTAACTCTTGGGTAGTTTCAATGAACATGTATAAAAATGGTATTATTGAAAAAAGCTACGATAATTTCTTTTGGAAAGAAAAAATGCTAGAGTTAGGTGGTGACTATTCTATTTGGTCCAATGCACCTGAAAACCCTAGTTACAACTAAGATAGTCTTACCTTAATATTTAATTTTTCAACCAGTAAAGTAGCTACATCAGCTGTGAAACTTTTCTTTCTATAATTGGTTATAGGCTGTATTCCTGTGATTACGTTTGTTGTAAACAGCTCATCTGCTTTTTGAAGCTCAAAAGGAGAAATTGATGCTTCTAAAAGCTCGTAATCTTCTAGTTTTGTAATTATCTCAATAAGTTGTTTTCGCATTATTCCTTTTAAGCAACCATCTTCTAGTGGTGGTGTTTTAATGGTTTTTCCTTTTACTAAAAACAAGTTTCCATTAAGTGCTTCAACTACATTTTTATTGGTATTAAGCAGTAAGCAGTTTTCAAAACTGTTTTCTTGAGCGTAAATACTTCCTAAAACATTAATAATTTTATTATTTGTTTTTATAGTATTTAGTAAACCAGGAGACATATAGTAGTCTTTAAACAAATCGACAGTATAAGGTTTTGTATCTATAGTGTAAAACTCGTTTTCTAGTTCATCAACTACAATACTGTAATTTATGTTTTTAGTAATTGGTGTATACTTACCTCCTTCTCCTCTATCAATGTTTAATCTAACGCGAGCAGCAGACTTTGCTAAACCATTTACTGAAATTGTCTTGATAATTTCCTGCTCTAAAAATTCCATTGTAAACTCCATAGGAATTTCCATACGCAGAATACGCATAGAAGCCATAAGTCTAAAATAGTGATCTTCCCAAAAAAATATTTTGGAGTGCACCACTTTTAATGTTTCAAAAAGTGCGTCTCCATACTTATAACCTCTATTTTCTAGTGTTATATTTACTTCGTTTTGGTCTAAAATAGTTCCGTTTAAATTAACCATAAAAAAATCCCGATTAAAAATCGGGACAAATATATCAATTATAAAAGTGTTTGTCTAAGCAGAACCTAAAACTTGTTTTAAATCTGAAATTTGATTATCCCAAAGCATTTTGGCTTCGTCAATTTCATCTTCTTCAGTAAAATCTGTCACAATCAAAGACACGTCTTTAGTTATTTCATCTACTTGAATTTTAATTTCAAAAAAATATGATGCTCCATCTTCATCGTCACTCATCCATCTAAATTTAATACGCTCGCCACTTTTTTTACTTAACATTTTTGCTTTCTCCTCACTACCATCCCAAATAAAGGTATATATTTCTCCTCTAGAATTTACATTATCAGCAAACCATTCAGATAATCCTGAAGGCGTTGAAATATATTGATATAACAACTGTGGAGACGCGTGAATAGGGAATTCCATTTCAAACTTAATCTTTTCGTCCATAGGTAAATTTAATTATAGTGCTCAATATATACATTAATTGTTTAGTTTAAAAACTAATTTTTAAAAAATATTTTAAGTGTATTATGTTTGTTGACATTAATTTTGTTTTTATATTTGCAGCCGCATTAGAGCAAATGGCGAGGTAGCTCAGTTGGTTAGAGCGTCGGATTCATAACCCGGAGGTCTCGAGTTCAAATCTCGATCTCGCTACAAAATGTTAAATCAAAACAAATCAACGGTTTAGTTCACACTAAACCGTTTTTTTATGTGTATTATTTATGAATTAATTACCTTAGAGTTTTCAAATGAACACGATTTAGAACACGAATTGGAACACAAAAGAAAATTTTCAACTCCTAAAATTTTTGATGCTAATGGCGATTTAAAGAAACGTTGGTACGTTTATTTCTCATATCGAGACCCAAATACAGGAAAAATGAAACGAATGAAAAACATCTATGGTGGTGTTAATAAATTCAAGACAAAAGCTGAGCGTTATAGTATTTTAAGTCTTTATCGCAAACGGCTAATTTACTTCTTAAAACAAGGCTACAATCCTTTTGAAGACAACACACAGTTATATAAAAAACATACCCAGTTCAAGAAAAAAGAAAAGGAACATATTTTAGAAGAAAAACTCATTTCGAAACCAACAGTTTCTGAAAAACAAGTTCCAGCTAAGGAAATCGGCAAAGCACCAAAGCCTAAGTCACCAAAGGTTTTAAAAGCATTTGAGCGCGCAATAGAACTCAAGACCAATGTCATCAAAGAGAAATCACTTGAAGACTATAAATCACGTATTTTTGCACTTGAAAAATGGTTAAAAAAACATCATAAAGATGTCACACATGTTGAGCATATAACTAAAAAACATATTATAGAATATCTCAACGAGGTACAACTACGTTCATCCGCTAGAAACAGAAACAATTATAAAACTGTTTTTAGTGCTATTTTTCAAGTTCTTGAAGACAATGATATCATTGAAAAGAACTTTGTAAAAAGTATTAAATCATTAAAAACTAATCCAAAACGTCACAAAACTTATACTGATAAGGAGCAAGAAGCCATTTTTAAGCACCTTAAAGATAAAGACCCTTTACTTCTACTTTATATTAAATTTATTTCTTACAATTTTCTGAGACCGTTAGAAGTGTGTAGACTTCGAATTAAGGATATTAATATTGAAGAAAAGACTTTAAAGTTTGAGGCCAAAAACAAATTGTTAAAGACAAAACTAATCCCAAGTATTTTATTTGACGAATTACCTGATCTTTCACGATTCAATCCTAATGATTTATTATTTACACCCAAACAAATTGGTGGTGATTGGGATGCAACTGAAATCAATAGAAGGACCCACTTTGGCAAACGTTTTTCAGAAATAAAAAAGGAACTAGGTTTTACTAATAACTATAGTTTGTATAGTTTTAGGCATACATATATTACAAGATTATATAGAGCTATGGTCAAGGACTCCTCACCATTTGAAGCTAAAAGTAGGTTGATGTTAATTACAGGACATAGTGCTATGGCTGCTTTAGAAAAGTATCTAAGAGACATTGACGCAGAGTTGCCAAAAGATTATTCAGATTTATTAAAGCCGTAAAAGTATGCATAGAAAAATAGAAGAACTTATTGCCAGTGTTAAACAACCACTACTCTTTTTCATACCTAAGTCTAGTATTGAGAAATTTACTTCTATAAATTTGAATAATTTTGAAACTCACGATGTATTAAATAGGCTGTATATTTTCGCAACTGATGGTCGAGTGATACAAATTAAAAATGACTATGACTATTTACAGATATTGAAAAAGGAAAAAATCCTAAAATCAAACTTGTTTGAATTAATACAATTAAAATCAACTTTAGACAAGTTAGCTTTTGATTTTTTTATCAATGAATATTACAAGGAAGTTGCAACTTGGACTTTTACCACTGAAATTATTAAAAATGAAGCTGCAAATCATGCTAAAAATTATAATATCAGTTCACAGGAATATCTAAATTACCAACATAACATATTAAAAAAGCATTGCAACGACGTAGTACAACATTTTGCAACAATTGATAACCAACCTAAGCAAACCAACCGAATATTAAACCTACCTACATTTAATAATAAATTAGTTGTAGAAAAAAGTAGTACCACAACCACCCAAAAATCATCACTTAACAAAAAAGAAGATAAAACATTAATAAAACCTACAGAACAAGAGATCGATACATTCCTATTACAAAATGTATTTAATGTGAATTTATAGCCTACCTCTAAGTAGTTGCACTACCATTACTTCCATTCTATTAGATTTTCAGTAATTAATTGGTTCCATAATTAAAAAGTTGTACAACATAACTGAGAAGTTGCACCACCACCTCAACAATTACTGCATTTACTAAATTATCGAATAAAATGCTGTACCACCAACTAACTAAATGGTTGCACAACTACAAAAGACGAGTTTATTTTTGATCGAAATTCAAGGTTAAATCGGACTGCTTACTTTTTAAATGCGCTACAACCAACATAAAAAGTTGCACTACTATATTAAAAACTACAACTTTTATTTCAAAATAAATAAAATGTTGTACTACCCGAACACAAAAACATATATTAATCAACAATTAAAATATATTTGAAGTTAACAAAACTAGTTTTTGTAACTTGAACTTACAGCTACAAAAAAATCTGATTAACAGGTAATCGATTTATTAAAATCTATTGAGAGCCAAGTTACAATTGTTTACTCCATTAATAAATATTAAAATGGTAACATATCAAAATAAAGCTTTCCATTTGATTCCTTTATTTTAACATAGATTCGGCTATGCTTATGGTAATTATCATAGAAACAGTAATGCTTGTAACCCTCATCTTCCCATTCTGGATTTTCAATTTTTAATTGTAGCTTACCATTAGATCGCTTGTATGCAGATTTAAGCATAATGGTAAAAAACTCATAGAACCTCAACTTGTTTGGAAAAGTTGTTTCTACATTTTTGGATAATAGATAATATAGGAAAATACGCGGTTTATTCTTTAAAACCGCTATAACCAAACTCTTTTTAATTAGATTAAATGAATCCACTTATTCTTTGATAATAGAAAATTTAATAAATTTAAAAGATAAGTATTATTTATAATATCAAATGAGTGGAACATTAATACAATGGGAATATAAAAAAAAGAATGATTCTTTTGGAAGTAATTTAATAAGGCTTAATAATTTAGTTGTTTTTGAAGATGATCATTCCCTATATGCTATTGACCTAGATACTAGAGAAGAAATCTGGAGTTATCGAGATGGGCATTCTGTCACATTAATGGGGAATAGACTTTTTTTCTTAGAAAAAAATTACCTGTTAGAAATTGATTTCAATTCAGGAAAAATTTTAAGTAAAAGAAAGTTCGGAGAGGAGTATTTATTGAATTTAAGAATAGTTAAAAGTACACTCTCTTTCAATACATCAAAATTTAAATATTATTTCAACATTAATGACCCTGATAAAGTAAAAAAAATCAGTGGTCCATGGGAAGGACCAGATTATAGCAAATTAAGTGAAGATTATCTTTTTGATAATGGAGGTAAATCATTACTTATTTATTCATTTAATCCCTTCAGTAAAGCCCATAAATTAAAATGTGGAAGTTCAATAACCAGTAATATTTTTTTAATTGATAATCAGGTTTATGTTGGTTGTGAAGATGGTTCAATTCATGAATTTGATTTAATATCCAATGAACATATAGTAATTAAACATAAATTTAAAAAAACAGATGATCTAGAATTCATAGATGTTCATAGACTCATCATCTCAGGTAATAAACTTATCACTTGTAGCCTACTAGGTTTTTTAACAGTAAGGGATAAATATTCAAAAAGGATATTGTGGGAATTGAATTGTGAAACTCAAATCCATTCTATTGAAATTCAGGAAGACCTTATTATAATTGGAACACCTTTTGTTTTTTATATTATAAATATTGAGAATGGTTTTATTGAATGGAAATACGAAAATTATGATCGATTTGATGGAAATTATGTTAATACTGGAGGTCTTTTGATTTGGGCTTTGGAAGACGAAAGTGAAATAATCAAATATTATAAGGTGGAGAGAAGTAAAAAATCAAGAGAGTATAGTAGAATCACATATTATAAAAACCAATTGTTTTTTCTCAACGATTATAATAAACATGAAGAAGAAGTCGTTGGATGGGACGATGAATACAATACAGCACTATATGATATGTGGGAATCTAGGCATACATCACTAGCCGCATTAGAGGTTAATTTGGAGACAGAAAATATAACTTCTGAGTAGCTTAGCTTAATATCATTTCCTTTAATCACTCGCTCTAGTTAGTGAAAGACTTAACTATTAATATGAGTGAAAGTATTATGATTACAAGGCCGAATACCCAAACATTCTTTTTAAGTGATCTTTGGTTGATTTTAGATAATTCAAATTCGGATTTTACTGTTTCACTATTTTTTTTGAGTTCATCCAGTAAGACTCTTTCTGAATTGGCAATAGATGATTGCATGTTTTGAATACCTAAATTTATGGCGCTAACGGTATTGTCTAATTTATCCAATCTGTTAGGAAAATTTACACTTTCAATTGTTTTTGTAAGGCTCTCTACCTTGTTTACAAACTCACTATATAGTGTTAGATGAGATGCTATTTCTTCACTATTCTTCTGGTGTACTTTTTGGTTTTCTTCAACATTATCATTTAAAGCGTGCTTTATCTCTTCAATAGCTTTTTCTGTGTTCTGAACCAATTTGGAATTGGCTTCTTTATTATTTAACAACTGTTCTTTAAACACGTTATCATGCCCTTGAAGCACCTTTTTATTTTCCGAAGTTAAGGCTTGTAAATGCCCTTCATATTTATCTTGAAGGTCTGACATTGCATCAATTACTGATTTACCGATTGTCTTTACTTGTTCTATCTGCTGTGATGCGCTATCTAATTTTTCAAGCTGTTCTTGTAAAGCTACAAGGCCAGCATGTAAATCGTTGGTATTTTTATCTGTCATAACCTATAAGGAATTTATTATTGAATTGTATTAGCCACTCTTTATGATAATTAAAATATAGTTGTTCTATAAAGGTATCCATAACTTTTGCAACCTCAACTGGATCGTTTGAGAATTTCATAGTTAAGTCCCTAAATCTCTCTATATTATCTATAATTTCATTAAACTCTACTCGTGGTTCTATTTTTAAAAAGGACTCCACACCTTTAAAAAATGAGGTTTTTGTTTCTTCATATAAGTTTGCATTATCACCATAGCCCAACGCAAACAATGTAAAGGCTTTCAATAGTAATAAGGCTCCATTTTCAGGATTTGAACGTAGAAGTCGTAAACAAGCCCCTCTTAAGTGTTTAATGTTATCTTTTTCTCCTCCTCTATCTATTTCAATTGCTTTGATGAACTTCCAAACCACATTGAAATCGAAATCTCTTCCAAAATTCGTGTCTTCGGATAAAGAATATGGTTCTTCTTCGCCATCCACTTCGATTGTATAATCATTTTTAGCATATTTGGAATTGAAGTATAGAAATATGAAATCTTTTAACTCTTCATTTCCATTTTCTTGCAGACCTATTTTACACGCCAATATCATATCGTCAATCGCTCTTAACCGCTTTGTTTCTACCTCACGATAAATAAAGTCTGTTAAAAATCCTAAACACTTTTGGATCTCGGTATTCCCTTTATATTCTTGTACTTTTTGTATTTCTTGTTTAGCTCTGCTTTCTGAATAGTATCGCTTTATGTATTCAAATAACGCTTCGATATACTCACCTTCATTTTTCTTGGTTACTTTTAATGTGTATGTTTTTAAATTATAATCTACCGTATAATCATCAATAACGCCAATTGACATTAACCTAAATAATGCTTTATCGGTATCGTCTTTTCTTCTTGGACTGTAAAACAGTGTTTTTCCTTTATCTACTCTATCAGCGTCTATCGTATCAATTTGTAAATCAGGTCTCTTTGCTATGAGGTTTTTAATAAATTCAGAATAATCAGAACAGTGACATTCTTGAACATTATTCTCATTTATGTTAGGATGTAAAAGTGATTGAAGCTTACGTGTTAAGCTTTGGAAATAGACTTCTTTATCTGCATATCTATTAGAGAAATTAACTTCTATAGCTGGATTTACTTCCTGACCAATTTCACAATCCACTAATCGTTTTTCAATACCTGGTTGTGCCGTACGATCCTGTGTACTGTTTAGCCAGTTAATAAGCAATTTTGAATTGTTATAATCTGGGAAGTTTGATTGAATTAAATCTTTAGCAACATCCAAAATTTGTTTTGCTTCTTCTTGTTCAAAAGTGGTGAAATTATAAGAATAATTAAATGTATTAAGGTTAATAGCACCTACTCTGTTTCTAAAATTAGTATTTACGTTTAACCAATTTTGATTAACTCTAATATAAACATCTAATTCTCCTGTAATTTCTTCAATTTCTTCGGCAAGATTAAAGGTTACTCTTTGACTTGGATAGGTAATCTTATTAAGTAGCTCAAAGATCATCACCTTTTCTTTGTCTTCTCCCTTAAATGAGTTGTTGTGAAAATAAGCAAGGTTGTCTCTATCTAAATTTTTAATAATGATTGCGTCATTAAATGCTACATTTTGAGATAAATCCTCTATGTCTAAATTTTCACATAATACTGGAATATCCTCCTTTAAAAATTGATTTCCTTTTAACAACCTTAACTTATTGAAGATTTCTTCTGATACTTTTTCTTTTATTTCATCATAAAATTCAGTTTCAAAAGACACAATTTGTTGTTGGTTAAAGAGTATGGAATTTAACGCTAATTTCCTGTCTCTTCCTGCTCTTCCTGCTTCTTGTACAAAACTCTCAATAGACCCCGGATAATTGAAATGTATGGTATAACGCACATTGGGCTTATCGATACCCATACCAAACGCTTTGGTAGCTACCATTATGCCCTGTTGATTATTAATGAATTTATATTGATTGGCAAATGATTTCGCTTCAATTTCCTTGCCTACTTTCTCTGCATCATCTGAAGAGCCCATGAACATCCCAACTTTGATGTGAGACGCCTCACGCATTATTTTATCCGCGATTCCTTTTCGTCTATCTAAAGGCACTCTAACAGGATTTCCGTTATCATCTTTAATTATTTCTCCTCTACGGTGAATTATATTACCATAATCATCATACTCATCTTGATCATACTTATCCTCTTTAAACTGGTCAGTTACCCCTTGATACCAACTTTTATGTGGGGTGAATACAATACCTGCATTTTGATATAAAACGCTATTGTTTTCTTTGGTAGGTTGAAAGAATGTAGTGGTATTAAAATTTTCAATTTTTATATTTACGTCATCCCTTTGTGATAGATCGTTTACCCTCTCCAGTGCTTTTTCTTTAAGAAAATTGATTTGGTCATTA
Organism: Gaetbulibacter sp. PBL-D1; assembly: GCF_050509525.1. Lineage (NCBI taxonomy): Bacteria > Pseudomonadati > Bacteroidota > Flavobacteriia > Flavobacteriales > Flavobacteriaceae > Gaetbulibacter > Gaetbulibacter sp. PBL-D1. The sequence continues at coordinate 39,385 of NZ_JBNWKB010000012.1, forward strand.
AAACCCGATAATTTAACAGGAATCTCATCAAGTAATGCAATCAGCTTTTCTTGTTTTGCTTCTGCTATTTTATTTTTCACCCCTGTTTTTAAAGGGGTTATTGAAAACTCTAAAGATTCGCCATTAGGAAGTGTTTTTGTAAAGGTCTCTTCTCTTTCAAAATTCACCTCAACATTAACCACATTGTATTGAAGTTCGTCTCTGTTACTGTTTTCAAAACGAACAATAGCTTCCGTATCCAAATCTGCTCTTCCATTACCAGACAATTCTCTTTCAACATCTGACAGCACATCGTAAGAGGCTGTAGCTGTTAGTCCAAAAACTGGCAGTAACTTATTAGGATACTCTTTTGTTTTACAATGCTCTATTGCGTTTTTACCTAAACTTAAATACGAGGTCCTGAAATCATGTCCCCATTCTGAAACACAGTGTACCTCGTCAATGACACAATAGCTAAAAAACACTTGATTATTGTACATGGCATCAAGTGCATCCCTAAAACTTTGAATTTGTAATCTTTCTGGTGAAATGAAACTAAATATGACTTCACCATCTGTTAGCTGATTTGTTGCAATTTCTTTTTCAAACCTATCTAATTTCGAATTAATGAAATTACAGGCATCAATATTAATTTTAATTAAACTATCGAACTGATCCTGCATTAAAGATTTAATGGGATCAATTGTCATGGTAACACCTGGTTGCATCATAGAAGCCAGTTGATAGGTTAAGGATTTACCTCCTCCTGTAGGCAACAAACCTATTACGCTTTTCCCTTGTAATGCTCTATTAAGTATTGGTAGCTGTCCTTTTCTGAAGTCGTTTTTTCGAAATATATTTTGAACAAAATACTTTAAATGTTCGCAAGCTTCGTTATAATTTTCATAGACATCATTATCCAGTTTTTTTGTAAGCTTCCTATATTTAATGGTATTAGAGGTTAAAATTGTTCTTTTAGAATCAATATAATGCACACTTCTTATTTTAATCCAGTTGCTGTGTGACTGTACTTTATTGGCCTCTAACTGTGAGCGACGCAACATAGATATATCTATAAATAAGTCGAAATTTGAAGTGTTTTGAATGTCATTTTCCAAAACCACCTTTTGATTTAAGTGTAGTTTTGAGTTTTTAAACTCCTTTGTAGATATTACCGTTAGATTGATTTTTGGAAAGTGGGTTTCTCTAATCGCTTTATCGCTACTCATTTGGAATAGCTTTGTTATTGTAGTTTTAAGGTCTTTTATCGCAACTACTGCACAAGGTATGTCTCTTTCAAAAACTGCTATGTTCCACTCTTTAACCTCAACACTTAAAACTCCTGAAATTAATTGATCAACTATTGTTTTTTGAAGCCTTGCTATTGCAAATGGTGCCAATGTCTGCTCTAAAATCTCTCTCCACTCATCCTTATTTAAAGATTTATTTGCATTTTCTTCAATAAGCGTTAAATAGTCACTTATGTCTTTATTTTGTTTATGTAGCCAAGGGATAATTGTATGCTCCTGTAGATTTTCAACACGTAAGGTTTCCCAATTGTTTAACTGTGAGTTATTATCACGGTAATTGTCCAATATTTTTTGAGAAAAAGCTGCGTGGTATTTTGCTCCATCAATTTCAATTATAGCACCTATATTTTTACGATATCCCGTTTTATCCTCTCCATATTTTTTATAGGCAAATGCATTTTTATAAGGTATTTCTATTGCAAAATCAACTTGTTGCCTATTGAACTCATTTGCTCTTTCTAAAGGCACAATAGTATCTATTGCTCTTTGTGGTTGGAATACTTGATTTAAATAACTTGCTTTTTTACTGTTTAAATAATTGAATAGGAATTGTTTTTCAAAATTACTACCCAAAAGCTGTGTGTTGTAATTTGTCTCATCATACCGTAATCTTGGATCAATAAGATGCAGTGCACTGTACACCTGGTCATTATTTTTACCACTAACAGGGTTATAGGCAATAAATCCTAATTGCTTTGCTAAATTAGAGTTATCCTTTTGTTGTTGCCCATACAACTCACCAAAGGTTTCTTCAATATAAATTGAGGGTTTGGTTGGTAAGCCTCTTACAATTTGATTGTGTATAACTTTAAAATAAGCTTCATATTTAGATTCATTTATTGCTTCGGGTATGTTTGATTCTGTATCAAAGCAGGACAAGTACTCCAATAAGCCTTTTATCCTGTTGCTATCAAATTCTTTCAGTTGTTTTTGAATTCCTTCTAATATGTAGCCTGCTTTTTGTTGATGCATTCTGTTGTATTTGACAAACTAAATATATTCAAAAATAATGGATTGACTTTTTGACCTTTGGGGCTAAAAAACACAACCTTGTTGTTATCTGTATATGATTCATAAAAATACTTTTCATGATTTATAAGGAAATTCCATTTGACATAGTCTCCAAAATTCTTGACCGTTGATTTCTGTTAGCTGTTCAGAGAAAAAACTTATAATCTCTTCTTCCATTGTGCTGCTTGCTGCCATAAATTTTTCTCTAAAATTTAAATGCGGCTCTGTCGGTTTTTGGTTTTTTGTCATTGCTAAAAATATCTCTTGTGGATGATAATGGTAATGGCATCCGCTTGGGCAATTCCCTATAAATTTTGGATAGCGTGTTAAGCCTTTAAATTTTTGGTAATATGGCTTATACTTTGAAAAACACATCATGTCTGCTAAAACAGTTAGAAACAAGGCTATTCCAAAATATTCTTTTCCTTCTTTATCCAAAAAATTAAGATGCCCCATTTCTGGTGTAAGTCTCTCATATTGAATTGAGAGTGTTTGTTTATATTTTTGGTCTTCGTGAAATTTGCTTTCATCAGGAATTTCCGAAAAGAATCTATTTATATCTTCTCGAAACTGTGATTTATAGTATTTCTTAAAGTCCATTTCTGTTGTTTCCTTTTAGCTGTTCATGTATTATTTACCCAAACCTCTTACTCTTGCATCGTACAACTCGTTAAACCACATGGTTTTGAAGAGGGTGTTGATCTTGTCTTCTGTCATCTTGTTGTAAAAATCCAACTTCTTGTCAATGAAGTTTAATAACTCGGAATCTACTTCTTCACTGAACTTATCCTTGATGTTATCCTTGGAATTACCTTTGTTGAAAAATGCCATCAACTCTTCGTTAGAGTAGATGTTTTGTTTCATTCTATTAAATTCAACCTTATCTTCTTCGGTCAGCTCCAGACCATAGGTATCGTTTAACACTTTAATAATTTTTGTTAGGAAATCCAATTCATCTTCTTGGTTTGCTCCTGCTCCTCCTGGTTTTAAGCCTTCCTTTTCGCCATCCACCGATTCTAATTTTAAACTGGTGGTGTATTTGTGTTGTATTTTGTAGCTATCCAACTGTACATCGTTAATGACATCGACTGGTAAAGTGGATTTTGCATAAGGTAGCTTTTTGAGTAATGCTGTGATGAATACGTATTTCTTTTCCAATTCGACATCGGTAAAACTGATGATTTGGCTTAAAAATCTGTATAACTTTACGTAGGATTTAGCTGCCGATTTAAAATTATGCTGTTCCTCCTCATTTAAATCGTCTTCAAACCTATTGGCTATGGTTTTTAAAATGGGCTGTAGTTTTTCGAAATCGTCTTTTGGTGAGAAAAATATTTGAGCAAATGTTTCTACTTCATTTTCATAATAGAGATTGAATTTTTCGACTTCATTCAAGCTGTCATACACTGCATTGGGATCGGTGAGATTCTCTTCGAGGATATAGTTTTTACCATAGTATTCCTGAAAATCGGCTTGTATGTCCTCGGGATCGTTTACAAAATCCAATACCATGGTGGCATCTTTCCCTTTGGTTCTTCTATTAAGACGTGACAAGGTTTGTACCGTGCTGGTATTTCCCAATTTTTTATCGACAAACATGGTGTGCATCAACGGTTCGTCAAAGCCTGTTTGGAATTTATTGGCTACAATAAGAATGCGGTATTTAGGTAGTTTTAAGGCATCTACAATACTGATTCTGCCACCTAAATCGTTCATGCTCTTTTCAGTGTACTCTTCTCCAGTTTCGGCATCTTTAACGGTTCCTGAAAATGCTACCAAGGCTTCATAAGGCAATTTCATTTCGCGCATCACGTCATCGAACTTACGCTTGAAACGTACTGCATGTAAACGCGATTTGGTTACTAACATCGCTCTTGCCTTTCCTTGAATTTCATTTTGGGTCTCGGATGCAAAATGCTCTAACATGATGCGTGCTTTCTTTTCGATGGCATGATCTTGTAAATCGACATAATTGCTCAACACCCGTACTGTTTTTTTCTTTTCGTACTCTTTATCTTCGATCTCTGATCGCTTGATGAGCTTGTAATATCTTTTAAACGACATGTAGTTTTCCAAGACATCCAAAATAAAGCCCTCTTTTATGGCCTGCTCCATACTATATTTATCGAAGGGTTCTTTTTGACCGTTAACTAATGTTCCGAATAACTCTATGGTTTTGGATTTTGGTGTTGCGGTAAAGGCAAATTGTGATAAATTGGGTTGTTGTCCTTTTTTGGCTATTTCATCGGCTATGACCTCATCCAAATCTTTTTCCGGAATGTCTTTTTCGGCTGCTTCCTCCAAGCTCAATGCCTTACGCATGTGTCTTGCTACTTCTCCAGATTGTGAGCTATGGGCCTCATCTATAATAATGGCGTATTTACGATCGCTGAACTGGGTGACTACATCTGATATGACTGGGAATTTTTGAATGGTGGTGATAATAATTCTTGTGCCATGTTCAATCTCCCGTTTAAGGTCTTGGGCTGTGGTTTTTTCATCCAGATAGGCTACCATACCAGGAACATTGTCTATTTGCCTGATGTTTTCTTGTATTTGGGTGTTCAGTACACGTCTATCGGTGACTACAATCACCGAATCATAGAGTGCTTTTTGATCGGTGTAGTGTTGGTAGAAATTTGCCAAACGGTAGGCTAACCAAGTGATAGTATTGGATTTTCCCGAACCTGCCGAATGCTGAATTAGGTAATTTTTCCCTGTGCCATCTATTTTTAATTGTGCCAGTAAGCGTCTTACCGCCTTTAACTGGTGAAACCTTGGAAAGAGTAATTTGGTGGATTTTTTTTCTGCCAGTTTTTTGGTTCTTGGGTCGTAATACTTTTCGGTGTCTTCTTGAAGATTGATAAAGTTTTGCACCAAATCCATGATGGAATCTTTACGTAAAATATCTTCCCAAAGGTAGGCTGTATCGAAGCCATTGGGGTTTGTATTGCGCAAACCTTGATTAAAGGGTAAAAAGTAGGTGGATTTTCCATCTAACTTGGTGGTCATAAATACTTTTTCTGTGCCTACTGCAAAATGTACCAAACATCGTTGAAACTCCAGTAAGGGTTCCCCTTTAGGATCACGATCCTGCATGTATTGCTTAATCGCGTTGTGATGGTTTTGATTGGTTAAGGCGTTTTTTAGTTCGGCTGTAGCGACAGGAATGCCATTGATAAAAAATGCCAAATCAATTTCGTTGTTGTTTTTATTGGAATAGGCTAACTGACGAATGATAGACAGCCTATTTTCTTTATACCATTGTTCGTGCTCTGGGGTTTTATTGTTTGCAGGTTGGAAGTAGGCCAAATCAAAATGCAACCCGTTCATTTTTATACCGGCACGTAAGGTTGCCAAGGTTTTATTTACTTTAAGGCTTTTTGCTACCCGTTCCAATAGTTTGATATCGGTGGCATTGCCCAATTGTACTTCCAATTGGTTGTATTTATCGGTTTGGGATTGTTTGATAAAGGTTAGCACCTCTATTGGAATGAGTGTGGTATCCTTATCGTACTCGTTTTTTGCGACTTGATGGTATTCGTTTACGCCACCATTGTCATTAGTGGTTAAATACTGTACTATATGGTCTTCAAAATGTATTTCTTTGGTTCCTCCTGCCATGGTATTATTTGTTAATCATTTTTTTATGTTTGGTTTCCAAAGCATTGGGGCTTGCGACACTTACTTTGTCAAACAATTCTATTTTTTCCCTAAAGGATAAATGTACTTCTTCTTTGTTATCGCACCACCACTTATAAAACTCTACGGGTTTATTTTTGTAAGGTACTAATGCTTTTATGGGTTTGCCATAGCCTTTGAATTTAATTCTTAAACCTAAACCCAACGACTTTTTAAAATAATCGTAATGATTATTTTTTAGCCTGTTTGCTAAAATGTCAAATACGCTTTTATCAATAGTAAATTGATGTTTTCTTTTTTCTTTGTCAAAAGCTACAGGGTTGTGGTTTAGCCATTCGCTTACTTTCATGGTTTCTTCTTTTCCATCCACTTCTATTGTCAATAGGTTATCCATATTGTAATAGGTCTCGGAACTTGCCTTAAAAATATGGATGCTACTGTCTTTACCCTCATTCGCCTTACCTTTATTGGTTTTTGGTTTCCTTACTTTTTTTTTAAGATACTTCACGATGTCCACATTATTAGGCTGACTGGATTGGTAATTTTCCAATAAGGTATCTATATCTTCACCCAAGAAAAAGTCTTCAATAAAATTCCATCGTTCTTCATTTTCAAAGCCATTTAGGAAGAAATGATCAAAGATTTGATTACTTAAATAGTGGCGTTCCAAGGTTTTTTCCAATAAGGTATTCTTATAGAAATTATCGTTGGCATCCCGTTCTATACGTTGCGGATCGTTGATACGAATGAATACCATAGGATTTTCGCCTCCTTTAATTTCAAAAGTGCCTATCTCCAACATTTCCATAAAGTAGCCTAACCGCACATAGGTAATGGCGTTGGACTCTTTATTAGTTATGTAACGGTTTACAATGTTTTCATTGGTGTTTTCAAACAAGCGGCTAAATCGTTTTGACATGGCTGCGAAGGCCTGTAAATACCTGTTGTTAAACACACGGTATCTGTATTGGTGTTTTTCCTTTTTGCGCTGTAAAAATGCCCCTTCTTCAATGACACCCGGTTGTATCATTCTACCAGAGAATGTTGACAAGACGAACTTGGACAGTTTTTCGGATTTCACCTCGTCTTGAAGTACGGCATTTAATTTGGCCTGTAAGTCTTCTTGACTAAAGAAACCTTCCATTTGTACAAAGGCTTGTTGTAATGCTTGAAATAATCCTTCTAATTGCTGATAAGCTTTGTTATAATCTATCGTTCTTTCAAAGGATATTTTTAATTGTGGCTTTATGTCCACATTAATTTGCCTAAACAATCTGCCCAAATAAAACTCGCGTTTTAGGCTTGGAAAACTTTTATCGCTAAAGCTCTGTTGCCATATTTTATCTAAATCGACCTCTATAATTATATTGCTATGCAGTTTGGTAATCTCCCTTATGGCCGTTGGGTAATGCCTGTTTAAAATGGCAAATTCCGCTTCGCTCACGCTGGCAAATACCAGTACAAAGAGTTTTTTAGGGCGCGCAATAAGCACGTTGAACCTGTTTTTGGCCAGATAGTCTTTTTCAATCATCATTAAGGCGGTAAGTACCTTTTGATCGAGGTCTATGGCGTTTTCAAAAATATGCCCAAAATCGTCTATGGATAACAGTAAGTTTCGGGATTGGTTTTTTATATAGGCCTTGTGTATTTTTTGAAGCACTTCCCTAATCTGGTATTGCCTTAATGCCGACATACCATGCAGTGCTTTACTGAAGCGTTGGTCTTGCGTGGAATAGTTTAAGGCTGCAAAACCCTTAATGTTAGGATCACGTGCCACCCTACCAATTTCTTGTACATAGTCTGGTAACAAGCCTGATGGTGCGTGGTGGTACACCACCTGTATATCGGAAATATCAACTCCCATACCGAAAGCTTTGGTAGATACCATGACGTTGCGATCGCTATTTTTAAACTGCCTGTATGCCAATTCCTTTAAATGGGAATCCAAAGACCCGTAATAGCCTGTAGCCGTTTCGGGTTGATCGTTTAGTTCTCCAAGGATTTGTCTTATATGCTTGGTATAAGGTGTATAGACCAAGGTTTTTAAACCTACTTCGTTGATGCCTCTAATAAATTCAACCGTTTGATTGAGTTTGCTGCGCTCGTAACGGGATTCGAACCTATCGTGGTTGTTAATGACAAACTCGATATCATCCCGTTTTACCTGACCAATGAAAATATGCGGGTTTTGCATCACCAAACTATCGATGCTATCGAACACCATATCGTTAGAACCTCCGTAAATAGCCGTAGCTGTTACCGCTACCATAGGGAATTGGATGTTTTTGTACTTTCTGATCTTGCGGATGTGATTCCCCAAAAACCAGTAATCTACCCTGAAATCACGTCCCCAAGTGGTAATGAGGTGCGCTTCGTCTATAACCAATAGCCCTAAATTACGATCACCAATAAAGTGAGATACATCGTAAGACAACAAGAGTTCTGGGGACATATAGAGTATATCGATCTCGCCTTCTTTACAACTGTCTATAATGCGTTCGCGATCTATAAGGCTTAACTCACTATTAAGGTAGGCTACTTTGTTGTAATTCCTATCCGCTACAATGGCTTTTACCTGATCTTTCATTAAGGCGATAAGTGGTGAAACTACAATAGTGACATCACCTCTTTTGGATACGTGAAAAGATGGTAATTGGAACAAGAGGGATTTTCCTGCGCCTGTAGGTGCGGTAAGGAACAAATCTCTAACTTCTCTATTGTCTTTAGCGTTTTCGTACTCTTGTATGATGGTATCTACAATCAAACCTTGAGAAATGTCTATCACCTCTTTACTGGAATTGGGGTTTTTATACACCTTTAAGTTTCTAAAACTTGCTTTTTCTCCCCAATACTGCTGTAAGGCAGCTATAGTTTCCGGTAAAGGTTGATAATCTTCCTCTACGGCTACTTCGGGTAAAAAGTAGAGTGCGCCACCCAAGGTCTTTAAAAAAGCGTTTACTTTTTGCAGTACCGTTTGGTGGTGTTGGTTGGCAGGTTGTTTGGTATGTAGCTTGATATAGGCTGTGGGTGCTTTACTCCCTTGCATCACTTCATTTACAAACACATCCAACTCGTAGGCATCGGACATATCAATTACTTCATGATCGCCGTTATGGTCTTTAAGCTCCAAGGGGCTTTCGTCCTGGTGCAGGTCTATGGTTTCTAGTTGTTGGGATACCGACTTTAGGGAATAGTAATAGTTATCGCCAATTTTTAATTGCTCTGCGTGGTGCAAAGGCATGAGGTCGCTGCGTTTTTCTATGCTTTCGTTTTCTTCTTTTTCAACATATAGCGTTTTATCCAATGGGTAGAGCTGACGTAGATTGTCTTGAAGTACGACCACTCGCTCCATAAAAAAGGACGGATCTATATAGCTGAACAGATAGGTTAACTGTGCATAGGAAATGAGGTGAAACTCTTTGGGCGTGTTTAATGCCGTAAAAAACTGGGTAAACCAGGCTTTTGAAAATGTGGTATGCTGTTCTGACAGGAAAGTTGCCTTATCGGTAATGATAGCCTCGTTAAACAAACTCAAACTTTCCGCATCCAAACCTTGTACCACAACTATGGCATTGGCTTTTGCATGGTCTTGTATGCTTGTTGTTATCCTATTGTAATAGTAAGTACTCATTTATTTCTTTTATGCTTTTAATTGTTGTAACCAAAGGTTTAACTCGTGGGCCACTTCGTATAGTTCTTTTTCTATGGATTCTTTAATTAAGTTTTCCAAAAGCTGAATAATGGTTTCTGGGTTTTCAAAATACCCATAGAGGTCTCTTTTTTCCTGCATGGTCTCATAAATGTACTTTATGATGTTGCCACGTTGTATGAGTTTTTGGTGCTCCTCTCTTTTATTATTTAGCTTTTCGTGGTTGTTATAGCCAGAATACACATGACTTATTAACTCATTGCGTTGTTGCCACCCCGTTGCATTTATTTTTGAATTGGTTGCCTCCAGTTCTTTTTCTAAACCCTGAAAGGTTTTTACAAAGCGCTTTTGTATGTCTAACTCTGCTTTATCCATAGTTAACTATTAGGCTGTTGCCAACCTCTTACATCTATTTTACCGGTTACTGTTTCGCTAATGAGCGATTGACGATAGTCTTTAAGTTTTTGGATTGAGGTTTTAATTAATAACATAGAGTCGTTTAATTTGAAAATATTATCCCTTAAATAGTTCATAATTTCAGTCTGCTCTTTTTCTGGCGGGCAAGGTATTTGAACATTCATCAAAGCATCTTGTGTCAATTTTGGTTGAGCTGCGCCTTCAATGATAGGCGTATAATCTATTAACTCAAGTAACTCTGTGTAATAGTCGATGTCTCCCTTTTTTGGATGTAAAATGTGCGCGTGATTATTTACCCAATATTTACCATCAGCAATAAAAACTAATCTTTTTGATCGTGAAATAAGATTTGCTCCATCTTCACCAATTAGAATGTTCTTTCCTTCAAATAAATAATCATCAACCTTATCGATTATACCTGAAGCACCGTAATAATCATATATTTTATTTTTCATCACTCCTCTTTGAGAGGAACTTAACGGAACTCTTATATTATTAAGATTATTCAAAACATGCTTCAACTTCACCACCTCCCAATGCTTTGGAATTTCACCTAACCACTCGATGCCACTTTCTTTTAATACTACATTTTTATTTAACCCTTTGGTTACGGCTTCGTTGATGATGGCTTGTCGTTGCTCTTGTAGTTTTTGTATAAGGGTTTCTTTTTTGGCAATAAGTGCATCTATCTTACTGGTGTGGTAATCGAGATAGGCTGCGATTTGGGTTTGCTCTTGGGGTGAGGGTAAAAGCATTTTTAAGCTTTTTAACACATCGCCACTAACGTGAGGAATTCCCATACCTATAGTATTATCTTGTATATGCCTTTCACCAAGTTGTAACAAATAATTCAGATAATTAGACTCAAAATCAGAATCGGTTATATCAATCTTTGCCATTGTTGATGATAACACTCCTTTTTTGGCTTTAACAATTTCTCCTGCTTTAGAACCATCCCATAAAATCAAAATATCGCCATCATCAACCAATACTAATCCCTTTTCTTCAATAGAAGCGTATGTAGGATAATCTGTTTTATCCCTTAAAAATTCCATTGATAGATATGGCAATAAGTTCTTACCACCTTCATCATAATCTACTTTTGGTTTTCTTCCTTTGGTAATATTGCTAATCCATTTTAAATTAACACTTTTCCAATCTTCAGGAATTTTTCCAATCCATTCTACGCCACTGTCTTTGTATGTACTGTATGCCTGTTTCATTAGTTAATGAGGTCTTTTAAAAGGTTGGCAATGTCGTTTTCAATATCTACAATTTCTGCTTTAATCTCGGTTGCAGGACGTAAGGGTGTGTAGTTGTAGAAATACTTGGTAAAGTTAATTTCGTAGCCAATACGGGTTTTGTCGTAGTCTATCCATGCGTTAGGTACGTGTGGTTTTACCTCGTTTTCAAAATAGGTTTCTACGTCCTCTGTTAAGGGTACGCTCTCGGTATCCCGTTTTTTGCTATCTGGTTTTGGGTTGCCGTTACGGTCTAACACTATCTTGCCTTTTTTGTCCAACTGTGGTTGCTCTACCGTAAGTTGGTAGTAGCCAAAGAAGTCGTTGTCGAAAATTTTGGAATGCTCGTTTTCCTCGAAGTTTTGGTAGAGTTCCAATAGCTGCGCAATGTGCGCTGTGGTGATCTCGTTACGCTTGTTACCCAAGCTTTTTTTGTTGGGTTGGCAGAATAGCTGTTGCTCTTTGTCTTTTCCGTTACCATCTACTTTAATAATTTTCTTGGCATCGCCATTAATGAGCTGTACCTTGCCCTTGCGGTGTGGGGCTTTGTTGTTGGTTAAAAACCAAATGTAGGTGTTAATGCCTGTGTTGTAAAAGAGGTCTTTGGGTAGGGCTACGATACACTCCAACCAGTCGTTTTCGATGATCCAACGACGTATGTCGCTTTCGCCAGAACCTGCACTACCTGTAAACAAAGGTGAACCATTGGTTACCACGCCAATGCGTGAGCCTTCGCGTTCCATTTTAGAGAGCATGTGCTGTAGGAAGAGTAACTGCCCATCACTTATCCTTGGCGTACCTGCATAGAAGCGGCCTGCTGGGTTTAAAGCTTCATTAATGATAAATTTTTGATCTTTTTTCCAGGTGACGCCATAGGGTGGGTTCGCCATCATGTAATGGAAAGTCTTACCTTGAAAGCGGTCTTCGCTAAAGGAATTGCCGTGTTTGATGTTGTTGGCATCCTCACCCGTGATGAGGGCTTCAGACTTGGCGATGGCGTAGGACTGCTCGTTGATTTCCTGCCCGTAGGTGACAATGGATGGTTTGTGTTCGGTATTGGCACAGACCTCGTCAAGGATGAATTTTTTACCCAAGTTAACCATACCACCCGTTCCGCACGCTGGGTCAAAAATGGTACGTATGATACCCGGTTGGGATAGTTTTTCCTTTTCGTTGACGAACATAAAGTTGTTCATGATCTCGATGACATCGCGTGGGGTGAAGTGCTCCCCAGCCGTTTCGTTAGATTGCTCGTTTGAGATACGTATGAGTTCCTCGAACACGTAACCCATACCGTGGTTGTCGATGGCTTCGGTATGCAAGTCTATCTTGCAGATGGCACTTATCATTTCGTAGAGTAACTTATTTTTTACTAAGCGTGCTACAACTTTATCAAACTGAAAACTCTCTAAAATTTCTTGTACTTCTGGGTTAAAATTTTGTAAGTAGTTATTAAAGTTAATTTCTATGTATTGCGGTTCGTCTTTTAAAGACTGAAGTGTGTGTTTAGAGGTGTTGTAAAATTTTAATCCACCAGCCGCTTTACGCAATACAGGAATAAGCTTTTCTGACGCTAATTTATCGTGGAATTTTTCATAGGTATCACGTACGTTGACATTTACAGGTTGTAAAATACAATCTAACCTGCGAATGACTACAAAGGGTAATAACACATCTCCAATCTCATTTTTTTTGAAGGCATCACGTAGTACATCATCGGTGATCTGCCAAATGAATCCTACTTCTACTTTATTATTTTGGTTGCTCATTTTTAGTGTTTATTGTCTTTTATATTGTTTGACATTGCAAATATGGAAATAATGTGTGCGTTTTTGGCGCACAGAGTGTTTTAGTTAATTTAATAGTCTATTTTTAATTGTTTTATCTCCATTACAACCAAAAAGACTTCTATCTATTTGGTTTTTATTTACTGCTACATAACCCGCAATACCATTACAATGCTTACTTATCTGACCTATCAATTTTATTGCTGATTGAAAATGTTTTGTGCCTGAATTATCTAAATTTGAGAATATCTCTAAATATTCAAAATCGTTCTCTTCTTTAACTTTCTCTAAATTATTTGAATAAAAGACATCAAAACCCTTGTCTGATTTATTGACTACATAGTTACTTACAATTCTTCTTTTATGAATTTCTGATTTCGCTAAAACAAGTTCAATATTTATTGGATATTCTCGTAATTGTTTAATAGCTAATACTAACTTACCATATTCTTTTATCCACCAATCGTTAGATTTCTTTTTACTATTAGGTGCAACGACAGTGATATGATATTCAATTTCTAATTGGTCTGGTAAATACGCATTTATAAAAGGTATCAAATTAATTAAACCTCTATTCAAGCCATTATCTTCATTTGTAAAGAAATAATTATCACAAATTACAAGACTGTTAGAAAGTGGTTTGTTAAAATGGATGATGCCTTTCCATCCATCTTTTATTTCAGCATTTTTATCAAGTTCTATAAAAAAAGTTTTAGAAAATAAATCTTCTGGAACATTTGCGCTTGAAAAAACAGCCATTCCCATCTTATTTTGAACATCTATAGCTGCATCATTATCAATATCTAAAACAAAAATACCATTTGGTTTTTCTATTGTTTGAGACAAATCTTCTTTAACCTGTTCTATATAACCACCTAAAGCAACAGGAAGCTTCATTGTACCTGAACTATTATAGGCAATATAAAGAGGGTCTAACTCATTAGTAATTTTAGCATCAAGTTCTTCATCGGAAATATTTAAACATAGATGAATACCACTTTTAATAATTTTATTCCAATGAGGCATTTCTTCTTCAAACAAAACAAATTCCTCTATTTTATTGGATTCAATATAGAGTGTTATCATTGTGCTTTATTTTTGCGAAGTTCTTTAATCATTTTTAGTGTTAGACTTCCAGCTTCGTCATAAAAACCAGGGCCAAAATCTCTATTAAATTTTCCTTGACTATTATATTCCATTTGATAAGGTCCGTCTTCTTTATGGAAGTAAAAAATTGAAAAAGGGTTAGGATTCAGTTCTTGATTAGATAAATAATCATTCTCTAAAGCTAATAGTTGAGAGCGCCTAACAATATATTCAGAATGTGTTTCTACTACAAACCTTACTTTAAAGGATTGATATGCTGCTAAAAACATTTCTGTTAATTGAGACTGAAACTTAGGATGCAAATTGGCCTCTGGCTCTTCTATTAGCATCAACTTATTGGAAGTACTATTTAAAGATAATAGGGCAATTTGTAGAATAATTGTGAAAATTTGCCCCGCTCCAAAACCTTTATCGGCCAAGTCTACCCAATGTCCTTTTTCTTTAACTTGTACTTGGCTTGCAGTATTAGAAATATTGATGATTTTAAAGTCTTCACCGATATCAAATTTTTTCAACCAAGTAATTACAAAATCTCTTTCTTCTGTGCCCTCTAAATCTAAAACAGGATTATTTTGATAATCTACTAAAAGCTTGTTGATATCATAATCGCTGTTTTTGTTTAAAAAAACTCTAGATTGACTATTTCTAATTGGACTAAGGTGACTGAGGTCATATGTTAAAACATTTTCTAAATCAGTGATAAAACTCGATAATTGTTCCGATTTAGTTTTGATGTTTACTTTGCCAATTTTATCTTGACTCTCATCAATATATTTTATTAATTGTTTTTGCAGTATATTGAATAGGTTATTTTTTGTTATTTCTATTTCCTTTTTATTAAAAGTTGGCATATATACGTTGTGAGACCCTAATTCTTTTTTATATGACTTTTCTTCTGATTTAATGAGTTTTTTTAATGTATTGATCTTTCCAGTTAAAAGATTTTTTTCTTGTATTTTAGAATCTAAGTTGCTTAGTAAATTTACAAGGCTTTTTACTGTATGATAATGTTTTACAAGTTCACGAAGCTTATCTAAGTTAGACAAAGCTTTAAATGCTGTTGTTTTATAATCATCTTCCTTATAATTAACACCAATAACCGACATTATGAGTCTACTAGGGAGATGGTTGTTAATCAGCTCCTTAAAATCTAAAAAAAGAGCTTCTATTTTATCATCTACACTATGAATTTCTAATTCCAATTCTAAAACAGCGCTTCTAAAATTGTCATTGCCATCTTCAGGTGCAATCAACAGTCTGTTATCAAATTTAATTGAGTAAAATTCAATATCATTTTTTATATCTAAAAAAGCAGAGTCTGACAGTCTTTTTACTTTTAACTGCTCTAATTGTGACTTCTTAAATAATAACAAGATATCAAAGCCTAGGTTTGAATAAGAAAATCTTAGCTCTTCACTTTTCACATGCCAATTAATGGCATTTCGATAATCTATAATTTTATGTTTTTGTTGAAGTGGCCCATCAAATTTTAGTTGAAAAAGGTTTCCTGAGCTCAAGTGGTCACTTAAAATCATTAAATACTTGAGAATACTTGATTTACCTGAATTATTGGGGCCAACCAAAAAAGTTATAGGATTTAGATTTAAATCCCACTCACCTTCTACTTTTCTAAAGTTAGATATTTTTATATTTTCCATTAATTTTGTTTTAATTTATATATGGTTTAATATTGGGCGGCTTATACCGCCCAATATTAAAACTCATAAGATTGCTACTTGTCAATCTTTACAGCACCTTCACTCTCTTCAATGATTTTGAAGACTATCGGCACAATTGCAGTAGCAATTGACCAAATTAATTTTGCACTTTGCATAAAATTAATTTTTTTGTTAAGCCTACTAGATTCTTTTTTTTGGCCATTTGGCTTATACCAATATCTTAATTTCTTAAGACGTTGCAATATTAATAGTAATGTGTGCATTTATTCTGCACAGTTGTATTTTTTTATTAGTTGTTCTACTCTGCTATATATTTTATCTTTCAGTTCTATTGGCTGCAACACTTGAATTTTTTCACCATGTTGCAGGATCAAAGCTTCCAGTTCATAATTAGGAATCAGTTCCAACATTATATCGGTGAATGCATTGGTTTTATTAACCACTTTTTGTGATCCGTGTAAAGGTTTGGTTTCTATGTATGGCCATAGGCTTTCATCGATCCTCAATACTATTTTACTTGGGCTTAATTGGTTATTAAAGGTGACGCCAATAATGTCTTCAAAATATTCTTTAAAATCAATATTAGTTGTTATAAACGGGGTGTTGGCTTGTTGAATATCCTGTATTCTATCTAAAGCCAAATTGGTTATGTTATCGAAGTTTGGATTTTTGCCAAACACGAACCAACGGTTGTTGTATTGTTTTAGGTAGTAAGGATGCAACTCGAACACCATGTTGCTATTTGAAGCAAAGCTTTTGTAGGTAATGTTTAGGGGTGTTTTGTTTGTGATAGCGTGATACAGCTCCTTGATGTACTCCTTACCTTTTAGGAATTCGTTTTGGTCGAACTCGATAATTTGGTTAGCTTCTGTACCGAATTGAAAAGATGCTTCCAAACGTGTGGTCATACTTTCGATCCACTCAAACTGGGGCAAGCCTTTGAACCTATTGAGGGTAATGAGGGTTTCTTTGAGTTCCAGTGCTTCTGATTCGGTAAGCGGTTGATTATTTATAGAGAAATTGACATCACTGTAGTAATAATATACCTTTCTACCCATTTTATCTTTTTCAATGGGTGCGTTATAACCGTTCTCACTCATCATAAAAGCTATATCATCATATAGTTGTCTTTTCTGAACTCCTTCTGCATTTCCTGTAAAGTTTTCAATAGCAGATTGACAAACATTTACTAAATCATTAATAAAATACCTCTTAGATTTATTTCTAAAACATTTATCTAGTGCTTGGTATCTGATTATAGCGTGTTTTGTATTTGGCATAGATTTAAACTATAAAATTACTTAGCTCTTCCAGACGCATACACTTTGTTAAATATCTATTACATAGATTTAGTTTAATATTAAAATAACTGGTTAGTTTTAGCTCCATAAACTTTTCTGCATATTTTTGTATTATATTTTAGATGATATTATTGGTTTTAGCAATTCACTTAAGTCTATTACATAAGAAAGCACCTCAAAATGAGTCGCATTTTTTTATAAGGGAGTGTCTAAAGATAATAAAACTTTATTTACAATCATTATCACAAAAATCATTACTCACAGTTCTACACATACAAAACCAAAAAAAACTCACCTCAAAACCTTTTCCAAAGCCTTTAACTCAACACCAAGCTCATTGAACATACTAAGAATACTACTAATTTTAAGCTCTTCCTCTGTATATTCTTGTGTATTTATACTACATGTAAATTCCCAGATTTCTAAAACCTCGTCTATAGGCACACTGTAATCGTTATAGGTTTTGTTATCAGACATCAATAACAATGACCCATTAAAATCTATATTGTTCATTACGCGTTTATACACCATACCATCATTAAGTGTAACCAGTACATAGGTACGTCCTGTCTTAATTTCATTTCTATCTTCTATAAATCTACCTACAACAAAAGCTCCATCTTTCATAGGTAACATAGAATCTCCTTTTATAGGAAAAGCTCTGTGCTTTCCAGTAGGTAAAAAAGGCAACTTTATCTTTTGCAGCTGTTCAATATATTCAGGATCATCATAGCCACTTAAATATCCAGCAGATGCTTTAGCAGGAACAATTTCGATTAAATCATCACTATCAGTATCTACAGTTATAGGGAATAAAACACGTTGATTACCAATTTCAATAAATGATGCATCCTTAGATTTAGTTAAATCATTTTTCAATAGTATATCTATAGGCAATTTAAAAAAATCGGATAGTTGTATTAAAAACTCTATAGTAGGCGCTGATCTATTTTCCTCATAAGAACCAATCCTCGACCTTGATACGTTTAGATGCTCAGCTAACGCTTCTTGAGTTAACCCTTTTAGCTTTCTAAGATGACGAATATTTTTTGCTACAATTTTCATAATACTACAAATATAAGCAATAATTGCTTTAATATGTAGCTAATTTTGTGTTATGGAAAAGAATATTTTACATCTGGATTTAGATACATTTTTTGTTTCATGTGAGCGTCTTATTGATAGGCGTTTACAAAACAAACCATTATTGGTTGGTGGTACTGGAGACAGAGGAGTTGTAGCTGCTTGCAGTTATGAAACTCGACCTTTTGGTGTTCACTCTGGGATGTCTATGAAAGTTGCTAGAAGATTATGCCCTGAAGCCATAGTTATTAGAGGCAATTCTTCCATTTACACTAAATATTCGCACACAGTAACAGAAATTATAAAGGAGAGTGTTCCTGTATTTGAAAAAGCTAGCGTCGATGAGTTTTATGCAGACCTATCAGGCATGGATAAATTTTATGGCTGCTACAAATACGCCTCTGAATTACGGAAAAGAATTATTAAGGAATCTGGACTTCCAATTTCATTTGGTTTGTCAACAAATAAAATAGTCTCAAAAGTTGCAACTGGAGAAGCAAAACCTAATAATCAATTAAAAATCGATACAGGCTTTGAAAAAGAGTTTCTTGCGCCTTTATCGATTCGAAAGATACCATCTGTTGGAGAAAAGACGTATCAAGTTTTACGTAATCTAGGAGTCGATACAGTGGGTGTTGTACAACAAATGCCATTAGAAATGATGGTAAGCGCTTTGGGTGTAAATGGAAAAACGATTTGGAAACGTGCACATGGCATTGACAATCCACCTCTAATACCATTTCATGAACGAAAATCAATATCTACTGAGCGCACTTTCAACAAAGACACAATCGATATTAAAGTATTAAAGACTACAATTTTTGCAATGGCTGAAAATTTAGCCTTTCAATTGAGAAGAGGCAACAAATTAGCTGGCACTATAAGTGTAAAGATTAGATATTCAGATTTTAACACCTACAACAAACAAGTAAAAATACCGTATTCAAGTGCTGATCATATTATAATCCCTAGAGTACTTGAGCTATTTGAAAAACTATACCAGCGTCGCTTATTAATCCGATTAGTTGGTGTTAAAATTAGTGATATAGTAAGTGGTCATTATCAAATCAATCTATTTGATGATACTGAAGAAATGATTAGTCTTTATAATGCCATGGATAAAGTAAGATTGCGTTATGGAGAGTTAAGTATAATGAGAGCTTCATCTATGGGAGCTAAAACTATTGGTCGTTTTAATAATCCTTTCAGTGGTGAACCTCCAGTGTTACTGGCACATCGAAAACAATAATGTATTTAAACTGTCATACATATTATTCCTTACGTTATGGCACGTTTTCTGAAATTGAACTTTTAGAGCTTGCCAAGGAGAACAATGTTGATGCTTTAGCTCTAACAGACATCAATAACACTTCGGCATGTTTAAACTTTATTAGAAAAGCAAAAGAATTTAACATTAAGCCTGTAATAGGAATTGACTTTAGAAACGGTAACGATCAATTATTTGTAGGCATAGCTAAAAACAACGAAGGGTTTAAGGAGTTAAACCAATTTTTATCTTACCATTCTGAAAATGATATAGAGTTACCTGATGTACCTACTAAAACACTAGATAATTGTTATTTAGTCTATCCTTTTGAAAAAGTCTTACAGCTTGAAAAAAATGAGTTCAAACCTAACGAGTTTATTGGTGTTTCGATTGAAGAACTTAAAAAGTTACGCTTCTCAAAGTTGTTAAACCTCAAAAACAAGCTGGTTGTACAACAACAAGTAACCATTAGAAACAAACGTGACTTCAATGCACATCGACTGCTTCGTTCAATTGACAAGAACTGTCTATTAAGTAAGCTAGATAAATCTGAAGAATGTTTAACAACTGATAAAATGCATCAAAAAGAAAGTTTAGAAGATGCTTTTAAAGATTTTACATTCATATTAAAAAACACAAAAAAGATCCTTGATAGCTGCACAATAGACTTTTCATTTGGCAATGAAAGAGTATCACAAAATTTAAAATTGTATACAGACTCATCTGAAACTGATTTTAAGTTATTAGAGAGCTTATGTTTTAAGAACTTAAACAAACGATACACCGATCCTACAAATGAAGTTTTGAAACGATTAAATACTGAACTTCACACTATCAAAACATTAGGCTTTGTTTCCTTTTTCCTTATCAACCATGACATTGTTAATTATGCAAAAAGTAAAGGGTATTTTCATGTAGGTCGTGGTAGTGGAGCTAATAGTATTGTAGCCTATATTATAGGTATAACTGATGTTGATCCAATTGAACTCGATCTTTACTTTGAGCGTTTTATAAATCCTTTTAGAGCTTCACCTCCTGATTTTGACATTGACTTCTCTTGGAAAGATAGAGATGATGTTACCGCATATATTTTCAAGCGTTTTAACCATACAGCTTTGATGGCTACCTACAACACCTTTAAATATCGTGCAGTGGTTAGAGAATTAGGCAAAGTTTTTGGTTTACCTAAAGAAGAAATTGATAAACTTAGTAAAGGAAATTATAGGCAATCCGATTTAGACGAACTATCTCAATTGGTTTTACGTTATGGAAAATTAATAGAGGGATTTCCTAATTACCTTAGTGTACATTCTGCTGGAATAATAATTTTAGATAAGCCAGTACATTATTATTCTGCAACAGATTTACCTCCTAAAGGCTTTCCTACTGTTCAGTTTGATATGATTATTGCTGAAGATGTAGGCATTTTTAAGTTTGATATATTAGGGCAAAGAGGTTTAGCTAAAATAAAAGATGCATTAGAAATTATTAAAACCAATAGGCCTGAAATTAATAATAATATTGATATTACTAATGTTGAAGCATTTAAGATTGACAAAAACATTAATCAGCTTCTAAAAACAGGTGGTGCAATTGGAGCGTACTATGTTGAATCACCTGCTATGCGAGGTTTAATGCAACAACTCCAAACCGAAGATTACTTGGGCTTAGTGGCAGCTAGTTCTATAATAAGACCAGGTGTATCTGGTTCAGGAATGAAAGACGAATACATTAGACGCCATAGAAACCCTGAAAAACGAAAAGATGCGCATCCAATTTTATTGCAAATAATGCCAGAGACCTATGGTGTAATGGTTTATCAAGAAGATGTATTGAAGGTCGCCAATCAATTTGCAGACCTCACCCTTGGGGAAGCGGATATATTACGTCGAGGTATGAGTGGAAAATATAGATCGCGAAAAGAGTTTTTAGAAGTAGAACAAAAGTTCATTTCAAATTGTAGAAGCAAAGGGTTTGAAGATGACTTAATTTTTGAAGTTTGGAATCAAATTAAAAGTTTTGCTGGTTACGCTTTCGCTAAAGGACACTCAGCATCTTATGCTGTTGAAAGTTATCAAAGTTTGTTTTTGAAGTGCTACTACCCTTTGGAGTTTATGACTGCAGTTTTAAATAATGGTGGTGGGTTTTACAGTACAGAACATTATCTACATGAAGCTAAACAACAAGGTGCAAAGATTTGTTTGCCATGCATTAATAGAAGTGACCATCCCAATAGATTAATTGGTAGTTCCATTTATTTAGGGTTTGGGTATTTGAAAAATTTAGAGACCTATACCATACAAAGAATCTTAAGTAATAGACAATTATTTGGCGCTTATAAGTCTCTTGATGATTTTATAGATCGCGTTTCTATTAGCATTGAACAATTAACCATTCTAATACGCATTAATGCATTTAGATTTACAAAAAAACATAAAACTGAATTGTTGTGGCAAGCTATTTTTAAACTAAATGCCCAAGGTTCTAAAACCAAACAAGCTCAGCTATTTAAAATTCAGCATAAACAATTTGAGCTACCTAAATTAAAAACTGATTGGATTGAAGATGCTTATGATGAAATGGAACTACTAGGTTTTCCATTATGCAATTACTTTAATTTAGTTAGTGAACAAATACATGGTGGTATTACAGCAAGTGACATGAAAAACCACATTGGTGAAAATGTAATTATATATGGGAGCCTTGTGACTACCAGATTTAATAGAACATCACAAGGTAAATTAATGCGGCTTAGCACATTTATAGATCAAGAAGGTAAATATTTTGACGCAGTACACTTTAGTGATATTGTAGATAAATTTCCTATTAACGGTCTAGGAGTCTACATGTGTTACGGTTCAATTAAAGACCGATTTGGCTTTTATAGCATGGTTGTCGTATCAAGTAAAAAAATGGGTATAATTACCGATCCACGTAACGCATCTTTAAAACATCTTAAATCAATATAGTCATAAACTTCGCCTAATCCATTTGATTTCTTAATTTTAAGAAAAAATAAACATGTGTTTTCATACTAGTACCACTAACAAGGTTAAAAAATTAGAGAAACATTTTAAAGTAGGTGTTGTTGACCCTTCAATGGAATCTTATTTTGACAAACCTACTTATCATCACAACGGTTTTTCACACCCAAACATGCTGGTAATACCACAAGAGCGTTCGGACTTATTAGCTCCTGGGATTTGGGGTATTGTCCCTAGTTATAAAACGAAAGATGACATAAAAGATTACCACAAAGAGGCAGTCCGTTATGGAGGAGGTCTAAACGCCCGATCAGAAAAAGCATTTGATCATTTTATATACAAAAATGCCATAATGGAAAAGCGTTGTATAATTCCTGTTTCTGGTTTTTTTGAACCACATGATTATAAAGGAAAAAAATATCCTTTTTATTTCAAAAATAAGGAAGACTATCCTTTAGCATTAGCAGGTCTCTATACAGTTATTGACACATACATAACTTTTACAATTTTAACCAAAAAAGCTTCTCCTCTATTTGCTAAAATTCATAACAAAAAGAATAGACAACCTTTAATATTGGATGAAGAATTGACCCACAATTGGCTATCTGTAGATTTAAGCGAATCTGAAATCGAGGACATACTACAATTTAGTTATCCAGAAGAACAGCTTAGTGTTTTCCCTGTAAGTAAAGATTTGTTTAGCCCTAAGGTTGATAGTAATAAAAAAGAAATAATTGAAGAGGTTACTTATTCTGAGCTACCAAACCTTGCTTAATTTTTTTCAAAACATCTAACAAAATTTACTATCTTCACCCTATAAATCAGTGAACACAAACCGAACACGTTTTGAACACGATTTAACATTTTGAAATTTTTTAAACAACTGAAAATCAGAATAAAACAAGCTGATTCAAGCAATTCATAACCCGGAGGTCTCGAGTTCAAATCTCGATCTCGCTACAAAATTTTAATTATTTGTAAATAAACGGTTTAGTTCGCGCTAAACCGTTTTTTTATGTGTATTATTTATGAATTAATTACCTTAAACTTTAACGCACTTTATTTTTTATATGAAAAGGGCACGATTTTAATACTAAAGTATTTAATCAAAAACTATAAATACTGTATAGCTTAAAAATAAGATTTTTACTACATTGCGACTCAAAACGATACCGCTTAAACTTAACACGTTTTAGTTAACATTAAACCTAAATTATCAAATGAAACAAACCTACTTATCACTTGCCCTATTTTTTTATTTATTCTATGCCAACACTGTTAATGCCCAAACCGATTTAATATACCATGTTGATTCTGGAGAAGGTATATTTACTACTCACTTAGATGGTACTTCAAAAAACTCATTAGTTTCTTACACAGCTAGCTCTTCTTCTTTAGCACATGATGTTGAATTAGATGTTGCCAACAGCCATATATATGTGCTTGACTTTAATGGCAGAAACTTAATGCGATATGATCTAGATGGTAACAACTCTACACTTATTTACTCCTACTCGACAACACCAAGAGATATGGAATTAGATACCACAAACGGTATAATTTATCATACTGTAAATGGTGAAGTATTCTCAACAAATTTAGTGGGCAACAACAAAAACTCTCTTATAACATATACACCATCAGCTACTAATTTATTGGACGAACTAGAGTTGGATGTCAATAATAATCATATGTATCTTTTAGATGTTAATGGAGATCATTTAACACGATACAATTTAGATGGTAGTAATAGTACTCTTATATATAGCTATACAGGTGGTACACAATACCCTAGTGACTTTACTACAGACCTCGCTAATAATTTAATTTACCACATTAGTAGAGATTTTACCGCTGGAGAAATTTTTACAACAGATCTATTAGGGAACTCGAAAACTGTATTAACGACCTTTACTGCAGGAGCTTCGCTTTTATATGTTGATATTGAGTTAGATGTTGAAAACAACCATATGTATCTACTTTCAACAAATGGAGATTTACTGGATCGTTATAATTTAGATGGTTCTAATAAAACTACAATACAGAGTTATCCTGGTAGTTTCCCTAAAGATATTGTTATTTTTAAAGTTGATTCTACATTATCTTTAAATGACTCTGAAGTTTTTAATGAGACACTCTCTCTTTACCCAAATCCGTCAAGTGATTTTATTCAAATTATGAATATAGAATCGAAGCTTTCTTATACTATTTATAATGCATTAGGTGCAGAAATTGAAAAAGGTAGTATTACCAGTGAAGATCAAATTGATGTTCGAGGATTCGTAAATGGATTGTATTTTATAACATTTGAGAATGGGACAGCGCTTCAGTTTATAAAAAAATAAGACTTCTTTTGTCTTTTAAAGTCGAAAGCCACAACGTGTATACTAGTTGTGGCTTTTGTTTTTTATAGTTGTTTTTAAGAAGTAAGCTCTACAAATGCCCTCAGTATTACCCGCTCTAAAAAATTACGATTCAAGCTTCTTTGAGCTCATTTTAATTTTATTTTTTCCTATTAATAGAAAGTTTCTATACTATCCTAAGACAGGTGTGTTAATAGATTTTGTTGCAATAGTGTCTCTTCAATTTCTAATGTTTTAACATGCTTTACTTCACTGCTTATTTTTTACTAAATCACTGGAAGTTGTAGTAGATTAGGCATAAAAGATGGTTTGGTATTGGTGGTGACCTGGGTTTGTATTAAGGTTAATGCAAGGTAAACCCGAATAAAACCTGAATATCACCTAGAGTTAACACGCTATATATACGCTATACCTATTGATTAACTCACTAATTTTCATTACCTTAGACACTTTATGGCACGACAAAAAGGCATATTGAAAATTAGTGGTACACTAGACGGTATTAATTATTACTTCATTAAAGGTGTTGGCTATGCTAGAAAGGCAGGTGGTGGTTTTAATAGCAAAGCTATACGTACACAACCCAATATGCAGCGCGTACGTGAAAACGCTAGTGAGTTTGGGCATTGTAGTCAAGTGAAAAAGTGTTTACGATTAGCTTTAATGCCTTTTTTACATGGGTATAAGGATAGTACTTTGCATGGTAGAATGATGTCTTTACTGACCACAGTAAAAGCTCTTGATTTGGTTTCGAAACGTGGGTTTCGACGTGTTGGTATTGGGCTACAAACTGCAAAAGGGAGGACCCTTTTGCGACAGTTTGCATTTACTCCTCATCACAAGTTGCTTGAAGCTGTTACAAAATATTGTCATTTTGATTGGGCCTCACAAAAGTTATCCCTTTCTGATTTAAAGGTTAGCGATTTTAAGTCTCCTAAACCTGCTACTCACATTGGAATTAGTCTTGGCGTTATGGATTTTGACTTTGAAGGTTTGACCTCTTCATTAGAGGTTTCGCCCACACAATTTTTTGCTATTGACTCTGACTCCATCTCTTTTGAATTGATTCCTGAGGTTGTTGTTGCTCCAACATATATTGGTCTTGTGGTTCTTGGTATACGCTATTATGAAGTCATTGACAATGAGGTTTATACTTTGAATAGCCAAATTGGTGTTGGGTTGTTGGATGTTAGGGTATAGTTATATAACTGTGAAGACTTTTGTTTGAGTCTGTTTTTTTTTTATATACACTACATTCCTAGGTTTTCTTATAGTATATTTGATTTAAAGTTAAAACACAATGAATATCTTATATCTACACGGATTAAATGGTAGTTTAAAACCAGAAAAGCGCAACATACTTGAGGCTTATGGAACTGTTATTGCGCCTTCTATTGATTATCAGAATAACTCTAATGCTATTTCATGGCTTTACGACTCATATGCAGACAAAAGTATTGATGTTGTTATAGGTAGCAGCATGGGTGGATTTACTGGGTTTCACCTTAGTAAACTGATGCAAATACCAGCACTACTTTTTAATCCTGCCCTAGCCTCTAGATCTGTTGTGCAACAACTACCAAATACGCCTTCTAATAATGGAAGTACTATTTCTATGGTGCTAGGTGCAAAAGATACTGTTATAAACCCCAAAGACACACTCAATTACATTGGTGAGCATCTTAATGCAGGACAGCCTATTGCTATTAAGATTCTTCCGCTTTTAGAACATAGAATCCCTGTTGCTGTTTTTGAGGAGGCTGTTGGATTGTTTATGAAAAGATTGGATAATTGATGTGCACAAAAAAAGAAAAGCAATACTTTGTATTGCTTTTCTTTTTTTGGAAATTTTAAACTCACACATATCATTTATCCAGTCTCAAAAACAGAATATCTATTTTGATTTTTTTGGTGGGTTATAATCACGTCCTTTACCTGAAGGTTTACCTGGGTTTTTACTTGGCCAATTAGGACTTACTTTTCCTGCTTTGCTAGTTTTAGATTTAGGTTTACTCATTGTCATCCTTTTTTTAGTTATTAATTTTCTTCTCTAGAATGCCAGTATTCGTCGTTATTTGGGTTTAACTGGTTGGCGTGATTGTCTAAATCTGCTTGTGTGTAATCATAATCTTTGTTTAATGACATCGTTTTTTGTTTTAAAATTAATACTCCTTGTTTAAAGCTCTTCAATTAAGTTTTTGCTTATAGTCCAAATTTCATCTTTTTATATTTTTCTTTTTACTATTTGTGACATACAGGTTATATTTGGGATAATATTACTTTGTTTTGTGACAGACTTTTTTCTCCTACTAGTTAATCATAAAAATTAGCCTATTATTTTTGAATATGAATTATCAATACGATTACATTTCATCATCAAATGAACTTGAATCTTTACAAGAAGATTTTGCAGTTTTATTTCTTGTTTGCCTCATTATATCAATTCTTTTTATACTCTTGCTTCTAAGAAACTGGTACAACCTTTATAAGAAACGAAGTTTTAGAAAAAAATATAATTCATTAAAAACTCAATTACTACAACTACAACCAATAGAGCAACAGCTAGCTAACAAAACCACAGAGGTTTTTCAACTTGAAAAACAACTAGAAGATTATAAAGAAAAGTTTTACAATACATTAAGTGAAAAAGACAAAGAAATAGCCTTAAAAAAAGAAGAACTTGATCATCAAAAAAATGCTTATGAAAATTACTTGAGATTCAAGAACATTGAACTTAACACCACACGATTAGGAGCCCATTTTTTAAAAAATATTATTAGTCAGATATATGAAGATTTAGAGGATACTGATATTAGCTATAGCTCCTTTTTAGGATTTCATTATAGATTTGGAAAAGTATCAAGTAAGTTACCTCCACTTAAAGCACTAAAACATATATTTAAACTCTTAGACTATAACGTGAACGCTTTAAACAAAAAAGATATTCATCTTAAAGAAGAACTAGAATATATAGATATGTTTTTGGAGTTAATAAAATACTTAAAACCACACACAAGCATTGAATTTAAAAACCAGTTAACTAAAAAACGTACCAAAGACATTGTTATAAAACCCACATTGTTATTTCCTTTTATAGAAAACGCATTAAAACATGGAAGTTTAAACAATAATGACTCTTTTATTAGTATTGTTCTTAAAGAAGATGACAACAATATGTTAAGTTACAGTTTAGTAAATAGTATTGAAGAACGAGAGGATTATAAAACTACATCAAAAAACAGTTTTGGTTTAACTGCGTTAAAACAGTTATTAGATGCCTATTACCCTAATAGCGAACTTTTAAATAAACCTTTGCCTAACAATCAATACCTTTCTGAGTTAACTATAAATCTAAGCTAAATGATAAGATATATACTGGTTGATGATAATTTAAAGACCTTAGAACGTGTAAAGTCTAAAATTGATAGTATTTCACAAGCCTATGATTTACAACACATAAAAAGTTATAGCAGTTCTAAAAAAGCATTTGAAGAAGCTATACCTGAAGACTTTGACTTATTAATAGTAGATTTTGAAATGCCCGTTTATAACGGATTAGAACTTGCTCAAGAAATTGGGGTAAATAAAAAAATAATTTTTTTAACCTCTACCACTGACAACGAAAAAAAAGTCATTAACAATCTTAACACCACAGGATATTTAAGCAAACCTTTTGATGTTGAAGAATTTAAAACAATCCTTAAAAATAAAATTATAGGTAAGATACATAAAGATAGTACAACTTCTTTAAATACACCCATTACATTAAAAGTAGGTGTCAATAAGGACATTAGGTTTTTACCCGAGCAACTCTATTACATCAGCACATCAAGAAACAGAAGTGGAGAACAACCCAATAAAAATCATGTTCATTTTTATGGTAAGAATGATGAATTATTAATTAAAAACGTACGGGTTAGTATTAATGAATTAATTAAAAAAATAACGCCCTATCATTTTGAGAGAATTAACCAAAGTACTATTATAAACCTAGCCCATCTTAAAGAAAGAGATAATACAAATATTAGCCTTTATAATACACAAGAAACCTTTCATGTATCATCAAAAGAAAAATCTGGTCTTGTGAATAAAATAAGAAGACATTTAGGAATTTAATTTTTAATAATACTCCTTAACATAAATGCCTTATCAAATAAAGCCTGTTCTTTATGTAATTTATATTTCAGCAACACCTTTCTTAATAACTTTTATAGCTCTCATTCACTTAAACTTGTTTTTTTGCCAACTTGGAAATCGTACAATTCTTACTACAGCATTTATATCTTCAACAATACGTTCAGCAACTATATGTGTTTTTTATGATGTATTAAGCACATTCTAGCTTTACTAATTCCATGAAATTTTAATTAATAATTAAAACCTAACAGGTCATTATTATATCTCTTAAAATTGAGGTTAAATAATTCTTTAACATTTAATGTATTTATTCTAAATTTCAATCACCACTATTTTTTTTAAAGTTCTCTGCTTGCGAGAATATCTCTTCATAGACTTCGTCTCGTTCTACTGGTGGATAGCCATGTTCATCTAATAGCAATATCAATCCCACTTTTAATGCCGCTTTTATATCTGCTCTTTTATTCCAATCTGGAAACTTAGCCTGACCATCTACCAAATCTTTCACGGCTTTAGCTAATTCTATTAGTTTATCTTCTGGATAGGTAAAATCATACTTTCTGCATAACTCCAAAAGAATATCATAAAAGGCTTTTTCTTCAAAGTCAATTCCTAATTCATCCCCTGCATTAAATTCATCTCTAACTTGCATTATCATTTTCGTTAGGGCTTCTGCCATTTCCTCGTAAACTTCACTACGTAGCACGTCATTTTCACTACGGTCATTATATCTTGCTACCAAAGCATCCATCTTCTTGGTGAAATCTACACCTTTGACTTTGTTTACCTTTTTTATCTCTCCAATTGCTTTAGCCAATAGCTTTTGAAGTAGTTTTATTTTAGTATTTGGTAGTTTAATCTTATCTATTTTGGCTAGATAGTCGTCATCAAAAATATCTTGCTCTGCTTCCGTGCTATCCCCAAGTTTAAAGATTTCCTCTACACCATCACTTTGCAATGCATCTTTTATCATATCTCGTACTTTAGCGTTCATTTGAGCCGTATCTGGAGCATCTCCTTTAGTGAGCTTAAATACTATAGAACGTACCGCTAAATAGAAATGCGTATAATTTCTTTCTTCTTGGGTCAGTTTTTCGCTACCAGCACATATATCATAGGCTGCTTTTAGCCTTTTGACTAATCCCACAAAGCGAGTTTCAGCTTCTTTGGTTACTTGTGCAAATTCGGCTGCTAGGTTTAAGGTATTTAGTTGATCTAACGCTGTACCTTTAAAGTATTTAGAACTATCAAATTCATGGAAGAACTTCCCTAATAAATCTAAATGATTACGAACTACAATTAGGGATGCTTCTATATCTTCAAAGTTATTTTGGTCTCCTTTGCCGTACTTCGCCAAGGCTAAGTTCATTGCTTTTTTAATACCAATATAATCTACTACTAAGCCTTTATTCTTGCCTGCAAATTTTCGGTTAACTCTAGAAATCGTTTGTATTAAGTTGTGTTGCTGAATTGGCTTATAGATATAAATACTATCCAAAAACGGCACATCAAAACCAGTGAGCCACATATCTACTACTAGCGCTATTTTAAAGTTGGACTTTTCGTTTTTAAATTGACGGTCTAACTCTTTTCGATACTCTTTAGTACCCAACATATTATAAAAGTCCTCTTCATCATCCTTACCACGTGTCATAATCATTTTAACACGTTCCATAGGCTTTATTTCCTTCTTATCTTTATCGGTTAGTTCTGCTCCCTCTTCGGCTTGCCTTATCTCTGCCCATTCTGGTCTGAGAGCAATTAAGTTTTTATATAACTCATAGGCAATTGGACGTGTTGGACACACAAACATTGCCTTACCTTTTACCGTAGCTCCTTCTTCTACTCTATTCTCATAATGGTTTACAAAATCTACAGCTATTTTTTGTAGCACATCTGGGTCTCCCAAAATAGCATTCATATTTGCCGATTGCTTTTTGCTTTCCTCTATTTGATATTCATTAGCGCCAGCTTCGGCAGCTCCCTCATAGTATTGTTCAATTTTTTGAAGTTCACTATTATTTAAAATCACTTTGGCTGCTCTACCTTCGTAAACAATTCTTACTGTAATTTCATCCTTAACCGATTCGGTCATGGTGTAAGCATCAACCACCTTACCAAACACATCTAAAGTCGCATCTATTGGTGTTCCCGTAAACCCTACATAGGTGGCATTAGGTAAAGAATCGTGCAAGTATTTAGCAAAGCCATAGGTTTTTTGAACACCTTTTTCAGTAATCTTAATTTTTTGATCCAGATTGGTTTGACTTCTATGGGCTTCATCAGAAATACATATCACATTTGTTCGTTCCGTAAGCAAATCCAAGTCTTCAGTAAACTTGTGTATAGTAGTTAAAAACACACCACCAGATTCACAGCCTTGCAATAGCTCGCGTAAATGGCTTCTACTTTCTACACTTACAACACCATTATCACCTACAAAGTTTTTAGCATTCGTAAATTGTGCTGAAAGCTGGTCGTCTAAATCGGTACGGTCTGTAATGAGTACAATGGTTGGATTTTTAAAGTACTCACTTTTCATAAGCAAGCGCGTTAAAAACAACATCGTAAAACTCTTACCGCAACCTGTGGCACCAAAATAGGTACCTCCTTTACCATTTCCTTGTGGCTTTTGAGCCAGCTTTATATTATCGTACAAGGCCCTTGCCGCATAATATTGCGGATAGCGACATACTATCTTCTCATCTTTTTTACTACTATCTGGCAAATAAATAAAGTTGCGAATAATATCTCGCAAACGGTTTTTATGTAGCATCCCTTGCACCAAGGTAAACATAGAATCTATACCATCTACTTCTTTGGCTAAACCTGCAATGCGTCGCCAAGCATAGAAAAACTCATAAGGTGCAAAAAAAGAGCCTGCTTTATTGTTAACACCATCTGAAATAACACAAAAGGTATTATATATAAACAATTGTGGAATATCTCTTTTGTAACGAGTCGTCAATTGCACATAAGCATTGTGAATGGTGGTATTTTCCTGTATGGCTGTTTTAAACTCAAACACTACCAAAGGTAAACCGTTGATATAGAGAATACCGTCTGGTATTCGTTTGTGAGAACCGACAATCTCTAGTTGGTTAACAAACTTGTAAATATTATAATCTGTACTTACCTCGTCAGCATGTAAGTAACTAGCTTCTGGTTCTGCTATAATCGTTTCTAAGTTATCACCCTGAACTTGTTTTTCTAGACCTGAATAGTCTATCAGGTTAATATAAATATCTTTTTGGGTTGGGTCTTCACGTTTTAAAATAAACCCATCAGATAACATTCGCATAAAGCGCTTATTACTTTCGTACAAGTCACTGGCAGGTAAGGTTTTTAATTGAAAAATAACACCCTCTATTTCTGTAGCCGTAATATTATACTTGGTATAACTTAGCTTTAAGAACCTGCGTAAATCATCTTCAATAATTACCTCATCATCAGCACGCTTTAGGGTATTGCCCAAATGATGCGGATACCCTTCGCTTGCCAATAACTCGGCGAATACGTTTTCTAATTGTGCTTCAGTGAATTTTTGCATTTTTTTATAAATTACAATTGCTCATAAAAGGCTTTAATTTTGGCAGCCATTAATTTACGCCTTTCTATTAGAAAATCGTTATAATCTATATGTGTGGACGTATAAATTGTGTTAGGTATGTCATTGTGCCATAAATTTTCTTCCAGGTCTTTTCTAGAATCTAGTGTACTAATATCATAAACCTTATTTAGAATTTGCTCCATAACTTTAGCCAAATAGTCATGTGGTGTCATCATACCAACTTTGATATTAGTAGCCTGTTCGGTATAAACAAAATTGGCTACTTGGTTATACTGTTTTGGCAAATAACTGTTTTTAGATAAGTACTTTTTTGGGAAAATATGATGTATGTCTCCACGCTGCTCAATTAGACTACTAATTTTCATACTTTTTGATAAAAATGCAGGCGCATTGTTATAACATTGCGCTGCTAAATACACATTGTATGCATTGTTATTAATACTAGAAGACTCTAATTGATTTACTAAAGCAAACTCCCAAAATCCTTGACCTAAATGGTTTTGTTCCATTTGTTTTAAATATACCTCTATTCCTTTTTCATTAATTTGTTTGATATCTTCATCTATCATAGATTCAGCAGACCCAGAATAACGCCCAATTAATAGAGACAACACCAACCAACGCTTTACGTAATGCTGTATTTCAGACTCTGGCATACCTTGATGACGTAATTTCAAGTATAAAGCATACGAGAAGTTCAAACTGTTTTTAGAGGATATCAATTTCTGATTGATTAGACCAGCAGACTTTATTAGCATGATAAACCGTTGGTAACTCGTTTGGTTTACCACATCCATTAATCCTTCTGATAGCATTTTGTAACTCTGTTCAGCTATTTCATTCTCATAAGTTCTGGCTTCAAAATTACGACCAGATAATAAGGCTACTAAATCACTAAACTTACCACGACTAAACTTATAGGTGTACGCCACACGAAGTACATCTATATAATCTGGCACAAACAAATCGTCACTGCCTGTAGCCATCCACTTAATAGCTTTGTAATACTCGGTATTTGCAAAGTTTGTATCGTTATCTAATATGTGTTTGTTAAAATCTTTATCTACCAACAACCTACAAAAGTAATCGACTTGCTTACGCATTTTGTTACCTTCATGTACTTCATCCGATGCAATTTTAGACATTACAAAATCGGCATTACTCAACACCACACCTTTTTGGTTGATACGAATAAAAATATCTGTAACTGTATCAATATCCAAAGAATGATCTAATTCTATGATACCAACCTGTTTGGTTTTTATCCCTTTTAGTTTTTCAATCACCTTAATTACATTCCGTTTATCAGCTTCAGGGTTTAAAGTCATATAATCATCAATGGCTTCAAATACTGAAATCTCATCATTGATGATTGGATTAATGTTGTTAATCCACTCTGGACTTTTTTCGAAAGCCTTATTTAGGACTTCAAATTTTTCGGTAAGCGGATTAAAAGCAATACGAATATTAATTTCCTTGTAGTTTTTATTTAACACCCTTTGGCCTACTACGGCAGCTGTTAAAGCCGTAATACGTTGTTGCCCATCAATAAGTACTTTTTTACCAGCTGATAATTCTCCATTTTTAAGCTTTACATCTGGGTTACGCCAAGTAATGATATAACCTACAGGATAGCCTTGATACAGAGAATCTATTAAATCTCTTACTTTAGAATTTTTCCAAACGAATGGACGTTGTATCTCTGGGATAGCAATTTCGCCAGATTTTATCCAGCTTAATAAAGTTTCTACAGGTTGTTGATGGACTGAGTATTTTGCCATGAGTCTTTATAAATTAATCATTTTTATTTACTGCCATAAAATTATGTTTCCAGATATTAATGTTTTTACCTGGATATAGATATTCTACAACTTCAATAAAAATCTTATTAAAGTCAGTTTTAATATTATGCTCAACAATTTCAGCAAACTTATCTAGGTCATTTAGGTCTATATCATATTCTTTTACCAAAAAGTGACAATGCATACCACGTGTTTGTCCTCTGAACTTATCATTAAATTGAGCATGATTCTCAAACTTTACGGATAACTCCTCCACACGATCTTTATCTTTCCTCATTAGCTCTAATATGATTTTATATCTAGGATACTTTCCTGAAACTAAATCTTGCGCATCAATAGTTATAAAGGTATCTAAGTGGTTCTCTTCATCCCAAATATTCCGCCAATTTATATCACTTCCATAAGTTTGAAGTCCAAGTTTCTCTGCAATAAGCTGATATTGTGAAATTAAGTATCCATGTCCTTCAACTATAGTGTCATACACTTTATTAACCTGAATAGCGTTATTGAAAAAGAATTTTGCTGAATTGTTCATTTTATAGGTTGTAGAAATATTTTCTATTGTGTTAAAAAAATCGGTAACATAACGTTTGTAAGCTTCATCTTTCAAACTATCAACATCAAGGATTTCTTTAACTTTAGAAATCCACTCCCAATGCGTAATGTTTATAAATTTACCCTGTACTTCAACAGGAATTGTGTGAGGCTTTAGGGTGAGTAATACCCCAACTTTTTTTGATTCATTAAGTTTAAAAAAAGTCCAATACTCTTTTAAGTCGTTATGTAGATTGTGATAAATTTTATTTTCGATAAGTATCGTATTAAGATTTAAATTGTCTTCTAATACAATATCTATTCTCCCTGTAGTTGTTGCTAACTCGGTTCTTACCTGAAATTGAGCTATTGATAGTTTTTTGGACGCCTTCTCTTCTATTAAATCGAGTAATGCATCTAAAAAAGCATGTTTTATAGGATTAATTTTACAGGATAAAAAATGCGCATACAAATTACTATTTATCGTTTCGTTATGCGATTTATTAATAATCTCTAAAAATCCAACATTCTGCTTTACAGTAGGTATCTCATTTTGGTTAAGAAAGGTTTGTAGTTGATAATCTAGCAGTTCTACAGCTTTTTGACTTATAATGTTTTTTGACATCAAATAATATATTTTTTACTACTTACTTAACTTTAAAATGTTTTCTAACTTGGTAAAAGTGCTTATAAAACCATCTTCATTAAGCTTATTAATTATCACTTGACTTAAACTCCTTATATCCTTTTGTTCTAATTGATAACTCTTTACAGCAAAATGTGCATAAACCTTATTTTTAGATTTATAAAAACTCTCATTGTCTTTTCCAGACAAGGTGATACCTCTATAAATTTCTTTATCCTTTAGCGCTTTTCCTTTTAACTCTATAATTAATTTTAAAGTCCTTTCCTCTTTTAACAAGCCATTATAAACTATGGTAAACATCAAGTTTTTATCTATTGTAGATTCAAAGTAACTCAACTTATTACCTAATTCTCCTTTAGACTCATAGAGTCTTATATTTAAATCTTGTTCTTCAAGCGTATTAAATGCTCTTTTTACTTCGTGCTCTAGGTGTTTCCTTGCTTCAACTCTATAAGTAACTAGGTTGTTGATTTTTTGTTGGTTTTCGAAATAAAAATTAAAATCATTTTCATTCATAAGTGGTTGGCTTAAATTAATAGTGTTTTGATAAAGGTCTTTTAAAAACACCACATATTTGTCTCGTGCCTCTAATAGGTAATTACCCAAGTTGCTCATTACTTTAGAAAGCAATTGTAGATGCGTAATGTTTATAAAATGCGGATGGTTAATGCTTGATATAGTATCTATGGATAATACAACTCCTATTTTAACAGAGGCAGCCACATCATTGTAATAGACATCTAAATCGTTATTAAGATGATGATAAACCTTATTTTCAATTATAATGGCTTGGTCTGTGTTTTGTAGTAGTATATCTATACGCTTTTGGTCGCTCACACTAAACTCAGTAAGTACTTCAAAATTTACAAATGTTTCTATTTGCTGATTACTCTCATTAATAACTTCCAATAAGCTACTAATAAACAAGTCATTTAATTTGTGCTCCTCGTTTACATCAAAATAAAACGCATAAATATTAGATAACACGTTCTCATAATGTGGTTGTTTGGCAATGCCTAAAAAGGTTTTGGGTTTGCTCTTTATTTTGGGTATCTCATTTTGGTTGAGAAAGGTTTGTAATTCAGATAAAGTAGGCTGCATTATTATTCAACTTTTTTAACAATCGCATAAGCATTATGATTATCTCTTATCTCAATCGAAACATCAATGAAAAATTTATGATTGTTTATGAAATTATCCCATGTTTCAGTTCTAATAAAAGAGCATTCACCTTCATTAATAATCGTTCCACTACATTCTCTAGTGGTTGGCTGTTTTATATTAAACATATTGTTTTTAAGAATGTTAAACAACTGTCCTGTATGATGTGTAGTACTATTACAAAGTGGGTTATGGGTATAATACCAATCGTAATTACCTGTCTCATCAGGAAGTACAATACCTAAAACCGCATTCATTCTACTAATTCTATCTGCTCTAGTTATCTCTTTTAGTGAATATGACACTTCCCAAGGAATCCATTGTTCATTTTCTGACTTACTACTATCTTTCATTCCCTTTGAAATCATAACTATTGTTACACTACTCCCAAATATTTTATCTTTTAAAGTTGTTTGAATTTGAGAATTAGTGAAATCTTCAAGACTTTCACCATCCTTTTCCCCTAAATTTATATTATCTCTTCCAATAGTTTCCTGTAATTTATTAACATAGTCTCTTACCCTTGTAAGTCTTTTGTTAAAAATCATTTTACCGTCTATCTCTTCATAATAATAATCCTGAAGCTTTGCCACTTTTACATCTTTATACTTATAGGACACAAATATTTTTCTTCCCATATATTACAATTTATCTATTAAAAAATCTTGGAACACAGACGAGAACGCATAATCATGTAGAAATCGCTCATTCATATTTATGTTGTTATCATAAATCATTTTAGCCGCAGCACCTGTACTAGCTAAAGGTATAGTTATAGCTTTGGGATGAAACTCTTTAAACATACTATATTCTTGCTCAATTCCTTCCATACCACCAATAAATATACCTGCTTCAAACTTTTTGTCACCAAACATTAATTCTCGCATAAGTCTAAGGCTTGTCTCTCTTCCTCCAGATATAGGTGTTTGTATTATATTTTTGAATTTATCATTGTCTTCTGGATAATACTCTTCGAAAAATTTAGATTGATATAACAAAACATGGTCTTGTATATCCATATTTAGCTTTAACAAGACATAATTTATCAAAGGTGTAATTGACGGATGCCCACCCCAAACTAACCTATAATTAGGTAATACAGATGTACACAAAGCGAGTACTGCATCACGTATAGCTATGACATCAGCTGTTTCGTAATACTTAGCATCTCTTTCTGGTAAGGGGATACTTGCTGATAGAAAAATATTTTTTAATTCACTTTTAGCCATTTGTCAAAGTTTTTTTTCTTAATCGTCTGTACTTTCAAATACTTATTTAACCAATCTAGATGATTTAGCCACTTATCTCGTATTTTCAAATCATCATAAATAAGATGCACACTATCTACCTCGTAATCTTTTATTTCTTTAATAATTTCTTCAGATTGATTACAATTTACTGATTGAGGGATACCTACGCTTGGAATAAATATTCGTCTCTTGTTATTAGCAAGTTCTTCTGTTATGAATCGTTCTGGTTGTAGATTGATTTTTTTTCCGTGTTTTAGAGCAAAATTTGAAAACTCCGTTATTAAGCTATCTTGTCTAGATGCCAAATTTCTAGCTCTCATAGATTCTACATTACTTACCAAGTTATCAATAAAGGATTCAGTAAGTTTAGAAGTATCCCCATCATCATAAACTCCGTTTTCAAAATCAGAACTATTGAGTTGTTTCGGAATACAAACGTGAGCCATAGATTCTAATTTATGATTTGGCCACACGAATTGAATAATACCAATTTGTTTTGCACTTGCTTCTGCAATTTCTTCTTTACACCAATAACTCTCTAAAAATTTAGGTGTATTAAGCAATACTATAACATCACAATCTGTCATTCTATGCCATAACTCTTCTTGAAACGGTTCTCCTTGTTTAATGGAATGTGTATCTAGAAATACATCAAAATTATTTCTCTCCAATGCCTCATATAACTGTATTGCCACAGAAGCAGATTCTGTTCTTTTATAACTCACAAATACTTTTCTAGAAGACCTCAATAACTCAAACGCTTCTAATGCGAGATTGACTATTTTTATGTTTTTGAATGAGTTATGCAATAACCCATTTTGATTCTCTAGCACTTTGGGTATTTCGCTTTTAAATTTTTTATCTGTATAATAAACAGGCAGTATCATTGTACCGTCTTTAAGAAGTGTATCCACAATATCAAGATGTTTAAAATCTCCTCGGGTATCACCAAAGTAAATAGCAAATGAAGGTTGATTTCTCTTGTAATCATTTGAAAAATTGTGCTCGTCAATCACAATAAAAGCATCCTTATTCAATTTTAATTCTGATACTTTTTCAAAAAACAAATCAATTACCGCTTCTGACAAACCGCCTAATGTCCCTATTGTTATTAATTGATATTTGTATTTCATATTTATATATTTATATCTACCGTTTTAGTTACCTGTGTCATTTTAGCTAATAATAGACTTTGCAGCTCTTTGAGAGATAATAATTCAGTAGATATTCTTTCTAGTTTATCATCAATTATTTTTTGATTAGTTGTATACAGATTCAAAATATTCTTATTGGATATAATTATTGGGAACTCTTTTAATATTTCAGTTTTTAAATTTTTAAAAACACTACCATTACTGTTAGATAATATATCTCTTTTGTTGGCAATCAAAAATTGTAATAAATATTCTCTAGTTATATTTTTATAATCATTAAAAATTAACCAACCATCGTGGACACAAGCTTTAATTTTCATAATTCTCGGCAAACCAGGACTTGCACTATTAGAAAGGATTAACGTTTCAGGTAATACAACTCTACTCTTTGAAACACCTATCTCTTTTATAAATTGTTTTGTTTTATATAAGAATTGATTAGAGCACGCAGTTGCATCAGAAATTTTGACCCAAGGTGCTCCTTTATTTGAAATATAATCCGCAATAGGTCTTGGTGATGCACCTCGTATTATTTTAACTGCATCTTCCAACCTCTCCACGCTCCACCCTTCAGGAATCTCCTTATCCAATTCCTCATTGTATACCATTTTACCGCCAGAAGATTTGTAGCCTTTGGTGAAATCTATTTTATTGAGAGTTTCTAAAGAGACCTCTCGCTTCTCGCCTCTCGACTGCGCTCGAGGTGACGTGCTCGAGGTGACGTGCTCG
The DNA here is from genome assembly GCF_050509525.1 of Gaetbulibacter sp. PBL-D1. Taxonomy (NCBI): domain Bacteria; kingdom Pseudomonadati; phylum Bacteroidota; class Flavobacteriia; order Flavobacteriales; family Flavobacteriaceae; genus Gaetbulibacter; species Gaetbulibacter sp. PBL-D1. The sequence continues at coordinate 79,189 of NZ_JBNWKB010000012.1, forward strand.
AGGTGACAGTTAGGGTCTTCGACAAGCTCAGACTGACAGAGGTCTATGGGAAACTCGAAATCTACAAACCAATGTTTGTATAAGGCTTGTGCAGTTGCTTCTAGATTGGTGTTTATTTTTTCGTTGAGTTCTATGCGATAGGTTACCGTGTTGTACTCGGCTACGATTTGTTGTTGTTTTTCTATGGATGGAATAGGTAGTGTTACTTCGCAAAGTTCATCCCAATCAAACGTTTCTCTTGCAGAACCGTGAGATTTAAATCGTGCGTAGCGGTCAAACTCTGGACGCCTAAACCACATCATTAAATATTCTGGTAACAATTTATCATCATCAACAACTTCAAAAACTGTATATGCTTGAGATACTATAGCTTCATTATGTTCTTCTAACAAAGCAATTGAAATTTTATCTCCGTTTCTAGAGGTTACAGGACCATAAGCAAACTGATTTTTGCGAATAATCTTATAGTTCTTCATATTCGTCCCAATAGTATTAGCAATGGATGGCATTAAAATCTTCTTAATACTAACACCAAGTAACGTCTCTACTTTGAGTTCTGTATTTCTAATATTTACAGGCTGTATATAATCCCCAAGTTTTTTATAACTCATAGCCTAATGCTTTAAACACGTTTTGTAATTCGGTTTTAGAGGCTTCCTCTTGTTCTAGCAAGTCTTTAAGCTCAGTTTGTAAGGTTTGCATCTTGGCATGAAAATCGATGTTTTCGTCTTGGTTTACAAACTCTATATATTTACTTGGCACTAAAGAATAGTCTTTTTTAATGACTTCGTCTTTGGTTGCTGAGTAACAGTATTCTGGCACATTTTTATATGCTTCCACATCTGTTTGCCACATATGATAGGTTTTGGCAATGGCCTCTATTTGGGTGTTTGAGAATTGGATGTACTTTTTCTCAAAAGGTTCTCCTTGTTGGCGTAAATCCATAAAGAGAATCTCTTCCTCACGATTGCGGTAGTGTCGCGTTTCGGTACCTTTGTTTACGGTTTTTTCGTTTTTGTTATTATTTAAAATCCAAAGGGTTACCGAAATGTCTGTGGTATAAAACATATTTCTTGGTAAAATCACAATGGCTTCTACGAGATTGTTTTCGATTAATTTTTTACGAATCTTATATTCATCGCCTCCACCAGAGAGTGCACCGTTTGCCAAGATAAAACCAGCCACACCATTAGTGGACAGTTTGCTTACCATATTCAAAATCCAACCATAATTGGCGTTACTTTTTGGTGGCACCTCGTAACCACGCCAACGTGGGTCGTCGGTGAGTTCGTTTTCGGCTCTCCAATCTTTTTGGTTAAAGGGCGGATTTGCCATAATAAAGTCTGCCTTAAGGTCTGGGTGTTGGTCTGCTCCAAACGTATCTGCTGCTTTCTCGCCTAAATTGGCAGCAATACCACGAATGGCAAGGTTCATTTTTGCCAGTTTGTAGGTGGTATTGGTATACTCTTGTCCGTACACCGAAACTTCCTTTTTGTTACCGTGATGATTTTCTATAAACTTTATGGACTGCACAAACATACCTCCAGAACCACAAGCTGGATCGTAAATGATGCCTTGGTACGGTTCTATCATTTCGGCAATGAGGTTTACAATACTCTTTGGTGTGTAGAACTCTCCCTTTCCTTTACCTTCTTTTATAGCGAACTTGGATAGGAAATATTCATAAACACGCCCTACAATATCATTTTGTTTATCGGCAATGGTATTGATTTCGCTTATCTTATCAATCAGTGATGCGAGTTTAGTTTTGTCTAAACCTAAACGTGAAAAATAGTTATCTGGTAATGCCCCTTTAAGTGCTGGATTGTTTTTTTCTATTTGGTGTAATGCTGTATCAATTTTAAGTGCTAGGTCATCTTGTTTGGCATTGGCTTTTATGTAGCTCCAGCGACTTGTGTCTTGCAAAAAGAACACGTTTTTCATGTTGTAGAAATCTTTCATTTCTACGTACTTTTCTTTGCCTTCAGCTATGAGCTCTTTTTTGCGTTCCTCAAACTTATCGCTTGCAAATTTTAGGAAGATTAAACCTAGCACAACGTGTTTGTATTCGCTAGGTTCTATAGAACCTCTTAGTTTATCACAAGATTGCCACAGCGTTTCTTCTATGGACTTGGTTTTGGTTTGTTTAGCCATTTAGTTAAAATTGTTTCATAAAGAAAGCGCCTCGTGGTGAGTCGCTATTAATTATTAAAGGAGATTAAAGATAGAAAATTAAGGTTGGATTAAACCCTTTTAGTTAATTATATTTTGACTCCTCATCCAATTCCAAAAACCACCATTAGTATTCCAAAAATTAAAGGCAATGCAACCAGCCACCAAACCAATACTGATGTGTTACTTCTAATTTTTTCTAATTTCTCAATTTGTAGTTGTTGCGCAAATAGAATTTCCTTAAGTGTTTCATGATCATTAAAGCCAGCATACGTTTCAATAAACTTTATTCGCTTTGGTGTCATTTTAATTTTGTCTGACATTATTGAAAATTTAATTAATAACTTATTTCAAGATACAAAAATTCAAATAGGTGAATTTGAGGTTTTCCGTAAAGGCAAAGAGGTAGTTGAGATACTACCTCTTTAACATATTTTAATTTAAAATAAGAACTGTTTCAATAACTTTATCTTTGGTATTTATATTAACTTTTTGAATTTTGCCTTTTTCCAAATATTCTGTAACGCTTACAGCATCTTTTGTTGTTGACTCTAAATCAACTTTTACATATTGAGTATCGACACGCTTTAAAGAACCAGTTAAAGCATCAATTCCCCAACCGATAATTGAAATTCCATTTAAAATTGCAACTAAATTAAACTTACTGTCCATTATCACCACTCGTTCTTTATATCCATCTAGTTTAAAGTTTATATGATCATCTGCCTTAACCTTAATTTGTGTAGGCGTTGTACCCTTTTCAAAACCATTGACATAAACTTTAGCGCCTGATGGGTTAGATTCAAACAAAACATTTCTTTTAGCTCCTGTAAATATTGAAGCACAACTTGTGCATAAAATTAAAACAGACAAACTAGATACCACAAATAATTTTTTCATTTTTAGTTGATTTATAATTAATATAAACCAAAAGTAAATGGAGATATTAAGTTTACTTTACGGGTTTCCTCAATACCTAAAAAAATTAATTATTTAAATATCGTAAGACTTTTAAAAGCTAATGCTGAAAACATCTGCCATTAGCATTTTTGGTTTTACGTTTACAGCTATTCGTTAATAGTAAACTCTAAAAAAACAGGTAAATGATCTGAAATTAACCTAGCAGCCTTTAAATTGGCACAGGTTTCTACGTAATCTATTACGCCAGACTTTAAAAACTTTATATCTTTTGAAAAGTATACATTATCAATTTCATGGCTCAAATATTTATTTTTTTTACATTTCTGTTTTAATGTTGTTTTAGAGTCATTAAGAGCTGATTTAAAACCCTGCTTATACAAGCCATTCCAAACTTTATGCTTTTCACTTAGATTAAAGTCTCCAGCTATAATGAGCTTTTGGGTACTCAATCTATCTAGATAATATTGAAAATGTTCAATCTCAATTTCTGGTTGATCATTATGCTTTCTTGAATGGAAATTAACTATATAGAAGGCTATATTTTTGCTCTTTAGCTTAAACTTCGAAATAAACGGTTCTCGAATTATTTTCGACGCTAATTTAGAATCTAAATAAGGACTTCCTACAATATCTAAACGGCTAGTTTTCCATATGTATGCATAGCGTTCACTCATTTTAGCAGAAGGACTGTTTGTAGGGTTACTAATTCTATAATCCCATTTAAACCCTTTTCTATTTAAACCCTCTGCAATTTGAGCAACCTTTTGTGCTCCTGCAGGATGCTTAGCTACCACTTCTTGGATTGCAACTAAATCAAAATCCTTAACCGCATTTACAATAAAATCAATTTCATCATCACTTTTAGATTGCCCCAAATCCTGAATATTCCAAGAAACAATTTTTAATGACTCACTACTATTAAAAACTACTTTACTTTTCAGGTTAGCTTTTATACTATCACATAGTATAGCATTAGCAACAGTAGATTCAACATCTAAACTAGCCGATTGTTTACTATTTGGATTACAACCAATAAAAAAAACGAAAAGTATAAATAAAATTAAGTTGCTGTAATTGGTTTTTATCATCAGAACTTATATGTCATCAAAAATTATAATATCTTTAGTAAATCGATTATGGTCTTGCCCATTAAACCAATCTAAGCTTACCCATATTCCAATTTGATCTTTTCTACAATCTAGTTGTTTTAATTGTAGGTTGGACAAGGCTCCTTTTGGCAATAAAAATTCAGCAAATGCATGTCCATCTCCTTTATCAAATCCACCTATCATACGAGATCTTAGCCCAATTTGTCTAGCCATAGAAGCCATTAATATTGCAAAATCATCACAATCGCCAGAGTATTGACCTTTATATTTTAACGACAATGTTGCTTCTGCTGATCGCCAAGTATCTTTTCCTGTTTCTGGATCAAAAATATAATGCCAATTAGCTTTAACATGTTTTTGCATGGCAAAAATTTGTTCTATTTGTGATTTACCAGAATTTAGTTTTATGTTTAATTCCATAACCTCTTTTAAAACAAGACCTTCTACTTGAATTAAATTACCTTGTGCTTTTGGTATTCTATCCCTAACTAAATTTTTATTAATCGATTGTTTTTCTGAAGGTGTTACAATATCCTCTAATTTAACAACTTTAGGTTTTACTGTTTTATCGATTGTATTAGGTACTGGTTTTGTTTTGCTTTTAGACGCTTCTTCCTTAGCTCTAGCTATTAACTGAGATCTCCCTGAATTTGAGCAACCTACACAAGATTGAAGCATCAATACTAACGCTAAACTCATAAAAGTACAAGTTGTTTTTAATTTCTTATACATCATCTTAAAACTTGTAATCAATCTTTTCTATTTTTGGTATAATTTGAATGGAGAACCTTTTGTTGTTTTTCTCATTTGAATCTCTACAGAGCCCGTTAAATCCACTTCCGCAAATTAATACTTCAACATTTCCTCCTCTAAAATTTATACCTTCTTTGTTCCATAAATTATAAACTGATAAGGCTCGCTCATAACTTTTTGAATATCCATAATTAGAATCTAAACTAAACCTTCTATCCCATGAATTAGCCATATTTCCTTCTATTACCAGCAGGTAGCTAAATTTAGCATTTTGCGCTCTGAGACTTTCTAAAAACTTATTTATTTTATATCCAACTTGAACTACAGTTTCTTTATGTGCTTCTAATATTTCGGTTTTATCTGGCTCAAATATTTCAATACCAATTAACTCTTTGGCTACATACTTCTCACAATCATCTAGGTAAAAGAAATCCTTATCATTTTGTAATGGCTGAAATTGTTCTTCTATTTGAAGTATTTTTTTTAACTGTTCGTTCTGTGCTTCTATTTTACCTTGTTCAACCTTTAAGATTACAAAAGTTATTACATACAAAACAAGCATTAGAAAAAACAAACTCGTCATTAAGTCAGCGAAACTTACCCAAAAAAAGCCTGTTTTTTTCATTTAAAGTAATTTATATAAACATAATAACAAGCGCCTGAAATAATAACAGTATAAGTCAATATACTAAGTGTGGATACAACATTTTGAAAAACACTAGGCTTAGGAAAGTTAAGCTCAGGAATTTTAGTTTCTGATTCTACTTTAATTGGCTTAATATTAATCGCTTCAATAGCTTTAACAATTGAATTATTCCCATTAGAAATGACCTGTGTTAACTCATTTTCTAAACTTTGTAATCGTTCTTCAATTACATCTAACTTATTTAATTTACTTAACAATTCAAATTTAGGTCTTGCAGTATTAAAAGCCTCTTCAGTTTTAGCAACTTGTTTTGTCATTACTTCTGTAAACGACTCTATAGACTTGTTAAAAGCTGTAGAAAGTTTTGAGTCATATTCTGAAATAACACTATTATATGCTTCGAATTGTTTATGAGCAGAACTTGTTAATTCTTCAATTGCTCTAGACATTTTAGAATCTGTATTTGCCACAGCTTCTTTAACAGCATCTTCATAATTAACAAAAGACTTTATATGGGTATTAAAAAACTCGGTTGATTGATTACTTTTTGCAACAGTACTTTTTATATCCTCTAATATTACATTAATATTATGTGTATTTGCAACGAACACCTGTAAGTTACTTAACAGATTGCTTGTATTCAACAAAGACTTATCTAAATGCTCATAATATTTTGCAAATTCTTGAAATGACCCCATCATCCCTTGTAGTTGATTAAACACATCTAAGTTTACTGACGCAACTTTTTTAACGTCTAGCTCTTTGATTTGTTCAATTAGATCTTGTTCTCTATTTATAGCTTGGGATGAATTTTTGACCACACTATCTAATTGAGCGACTACACCAGATGTGCTTCTTGCAAACGCGTCTAATTTATTCGATAGGGTTTGAACTTCTGGAAGTTTTGACTTATTCATTTTTGGCAAAAGCTCCGATTGTAAAAAAGATAAAAATTCGTTTTTACCATTTTCTACTTTTGATTTTGCACTTTTAAATATCAAAATCGAAAATATAGTTGTAATAATTAGTCCCGTAACAGAAGCTGTCATGGCAATTTTCACACCATTTATTAGAGGTTTTATAGCTTCCAAAGCTAATGTAGCACTTTCACTCGTAGGGGTATTAAAATTAATTGCAAATAATCCAAATATTATACCCAGCATAGTTGCTGCTAAACCTATATATAACGGAGCTGGAATATTATTATCTATTTCACCTTCTTTAATCTCTACATTTCTGTCCGTTATATCCTTCAAAATATGAAAATCTATAGCTGCACTTTTATTTTTAATAAGATATGTATTAATAGAATTGCAGATCTCACTTATAACAACATTTTTCGAGTTATTTACTAGGTAAGCTATTCTAATTGTAAGGCTGTCAAATTCTACATCTTCATTAAAATTTTCATCTAAAAGTATTTCATCTACATCACCCTCATTATAAAGACTTAATGACACATCTTTAAGACCGAGAAGTGGCGGATTCTTAAAAACATTTTTATACAAAACTATTTTTTGCCATAACTTAAATGCAAAATATATTTGAAACCCTATTAAAACAAAAATTACAGCAATCTCAACTTTCTCAATTCCCTCCATCACTAAATAAATTTGATTTTTACTTTTTGTACAATGAACCAATCATCATTCTCTAGTTTTACTTCACCTGCCTCAACGACTGCTATACCTTTGGATTCTATATTAAAAGCATTTACATAAACGCATGCTTTTTCAAGATAATGGTCTGGAGAGTTTAAAGCTCTTGACAAATCTGCATCTTCTAGAAAGGTTAAATCACCAAAGACTTTAGATGGGTTTAGTTTTATCTTATATAAAGAAAATGGTGTTCTTTCTTTACTCACATCTTCGGTTGAAAATTTTCTATCTTCAAAAGGAGATGGTAAAAACAAAACTTCTGGTTTTTCTATCTTAAAATTTTGGACAACTGGTCCCTCTTCTTCTAAAAACTCTTGTTTCTCCATTTTTATCTCTTCAACTTCATTTACCCTACCAGTTTTAGGTATTTGTTTTATCTCTGTAAGTTGTTGTTTTAATTTCTTATTGGTTTTTTCAAGGGCTTCTATTTTAGTTCTATCCGTATTTTGTTCTATATTTTTGAAATGAGAATAATCTGGCTTATTATTTAATTTTTTTACTCTAGAATTAGACTTTTTGAGCATTCGAAGTAAGGTCAGATTAATAATTACAAGAACTAAAATAGCTACTATCAGTATTACCGTTTTAAGGTCAAAAAAAACATCAGTTGTACCTACGACATCCTCATTAACTTGGCCCACAATATCTAGCTGTATTAAAAATATTAGATTCATAACACTATCATTATTGATTAATTGAAGAAGCCAAATCATATAGTAAACCTGTTAAAGGAAAAAAGAATAAACTTTGAGCAACAGGTTCTTCTGGTGTAGAATCATCAGACAACCCTTTTACTCCTTGCATCAAGTAATCAAGCTGATCGTATGATTTTATTTGATTAAATAATTCTATAGATTTATTAGATAATCCAAATTCTCCTCTAAAATCTAATTCATGGATAAGATCATTAAACAAATCATAGAAATTATTAACATTTTCAATAACCCCCTCTAAATATTTTTTATCTAGATCTTTGTATGTAATAACTTCTTCTTGGGAACGAGACTTAGATTGAATTTTCGGAGTATTTCCATTACCTATATTTATCTCAATTAAATCTGTGTGTTTAATACCATCTAAATCACTGTCTATACTAAAACCACCTTTACAGGTAACTTCTTTAGGATTATCCTTAGACTTCACATCTAAATTAATTAATTCATTGCCATATACTTTATTAAAAATTGCCTCAAAAACTTTTGTTAAGCTTGAAAGCTGAGATGTTACATCTAATATTTTTAAAGTTTTTGATCCTGTTCCACTAAAAACAACGTTTCTAGGTTGATCAACACCTTTTAACTTCATCATTTCAGCGATATGATAAATTATTGAAGAATAAAACAGTAAAAAGATTATTTTAAAATCATCATCATTAGCAAGGTGTTTATTAAGATCTAAATCAAGATGTTTTTCAACTACATTCTTATTCTCTTTTAGAGAAAATAGATAGTTAATGAGATCTGTAGAAGACATATAATCGCCATAAATTCTTTTTAAAATATTTGCTTCCTCTACAAGCTTGTTTTGGTTTAAAACATTTTCAAATACATCTTTATATTTTTGAACAAAACCATTAGACTTTATATTTCCATTAAAACCATTACCAAAAATGGCATTTCCAGCAAACTTGAATGATGTAATAAATTGTGGTTTCTCATCAAAATAGACCATAACATCAGTTGTTCCGCCTCCAATGTCTATAGATATTGATGGTCTAGCTGCTGTTCTAATACCTTCTTCGTTCTTATAATGATAAAATGGTGCAATACTTTCTGGAAAACTACTTAAATTTTCTTCGTTAGTATTAAATATGGCATTAAATGACTCTGACCAAATTCTTCTAAACCTATTTAAATGGTTTGTTGTCATACTAACAGGATAAAACCATATAATTTTTGTTTTAGCCAAATCACCATTGTTTTTAAGAACTTTGTTTTTACAAAGCATTAAAATTTCTTCAATGTAATGTTTTACTTGCTTATCATTATTAGACTCATGTGACCACTTTAAATTTGTAAATGTTTTAAGGTATGGTCTGATTGGTTTTTTCTCATATTCAAAACCTATATTAGCATTTGCAAACACAAATGTTGCTAAATCATAATTAACATTAGTATTTTGAAGTAGTGCAGATCTGAATGGCATTTTTACCATCTCATCTTTACCTATTCGCTTAGGTATTATTTCTTGCATTAAATGTGATTCACCATCATCTATTACTCTAACTGCATCTGTTCTTCGAGAAGCTGAAGCTGGTAATAAAAAAGCAATCTGCTCTTCAGTATCTAAAATATCAAATGCTTTTGCACTTCCTTGCCCCTCAATAGCATATTCTATATGTGTGTTAGTGGTTCCGAAATCTATTGCGAATTTGTATGCATCTCCTCCTGTAATTGTATAATTGTTCCAAAGAGGTATAATATAGTTCTGACTTTCTCCCATATTTAAACCTATTGCATCAAAATTTTGATCTAAAATGGTTTGACTAGTGATATATGGTTGATCAGATCGCTCCTTATTTTTTTTAGGTTTTAAAGGATTTTGAGAAGTATCGTTATATAAATTAACTGAAAGCTTATTTGAATTATTAGGAAAAATATCAGCTAAACCAATGGTATAATTAAGTTTTACCTCATTACTTTTATTAAATGGATAAATACACATTGCAAGTGACTTTTCTAAAATTACCCCTTTATCTAATTGAATTGCATCTGTCACATTAGAACGTGTATTATAAATCTTTGTATAAGAAATAAAACCTTGCTTTATTGGTATGTTTAATTCTACTTGAACACTACTACCCGCAAGCTCTTTTATTTTCAATAAACTTTTATTAATAAGATCATTAACAGAAAAATACTTAAAGAAAAAAGGTTTTAACGGAATTAAAAACTGACCGTTTCCTAAGGTTAAGAATTTTGATTCATCTATACTATAAGGCAGTTTTATAATTGTATTTTCTAAAAAATCATTCATTGTTAGATAAGGATATTTATCACCCTGATCTGGTAATAACCTTTCATTTAAAGGTTTACTATCTTGATATGGCACCTTCGTATTACTATCCCATTTATCTTCTGTATATATGTATGGTAAATTCAAGGTTTCTACAGGTAAAACCAAAGGTGTAAGCTCATCAATGTTTTTACTGGATTTTATAGTAAAATCACTTGCTTTTTCTATTAATGAAGGATCTTTTTTAAACTGTTTTAATAGTAAGCTTTGAATTACTTCAACAGGTTGACCTAAGTTATTATTAAATAGTATTGGTTTAAGAGAATCTAAATAAGATGTTGCATCTTGATTCATTAATTCTCCATGTAATGATGGATTATAACTATATAATTTATCTACCGTTTTTCTTATATAGCTATTAAACTCAGGAAAATATATATTAAAATTAGGTTTTTTAGAAAGTGCTACTAAATATTTTATATAATTTGGGTCTCTCCTGTAGAGAGGTAAAAGCATATCATCTAGCATTGTATCTTGACCAAATCTTATATCGGTTCCTATTGCATCTGGTGCAGCAAAAAAGAGTGTTCTAGGTGAAGTGCCTCCAATAATTTTATGTTTGTAAAGTAATATATATATATTATTAAATTCATTAAAATTGTATTGATTACTATCTTGATCAAAGAATAACTTTAATGTATCCCCTAAGTGCTTTTGATGTTGATTTGAATTTAAAAGTGTATTAATCCCTTTATCCTTATTCCATACAATTAAGCTTAAATCATCTTGATGTTTATCATAGTTAAAAAACAACTGACCTATATCTAAAGCATCTGAAACAAGTTTGTGATTATCGCTAGCTACAGCCTTACCATTTCTTGTTATACCATCTAAATTACCATTGGCTCCAATAGCACTGAACGCAGTTCTAACTAAATCTATTCTTGCAAATGGACTAGGTATAGAAGTTGGTAATTTTTTACCATCTCCACCATCAGTAACTATATTATCTATTAATGTGGCATTTATTTTATCTGAAGTAAACCAGTCTGTATTATGAGCGCCTTCATTGTGAATTCGAAAAACTTTTTTTGCCATTACTTTTAATTTAGAATTTTCGTTATTTGTGTAGTAAGAACTTCATCCAAAATTTTCAGGAATCTTGAAGGTTCTGATTCATCATCATGTTTTTTACTTTTTGCAATTGTATGAGCTTCTTTTATTATTTGATTTGCACTCGCTTTATTCTTCTTAAAAAAACCACCTCTTTCTACATCTTTTCCTTTTACAAAATCTAGAAGCGTATCGTGTTCTTGATTATCATGATATGGTGCGAAAGAAACATCATTATCTTCCATCTCATCCATCCATTCATCAAAGTAATGTATGAACTTCAAAAAATAACTTCTGTAAAATTCTTGATTATAAAATTCTCGGCTTATCCCATTATCCTTTCTGTTGAATTCTCCTAAATTTTGAAACAAAACATCTAAAGATTTATTAAGAAATTTTGATAAAAGAACCATTTTGGAAAGAGGGGCACTTATTTGATTCTTTGACCACTGACCCAAATGGTCTAACTTTAGTTTGCTTCCTTCATGAGGTTCTATACCGAATTCTTTTATTATTGTTGAATCAATTTCAGTTAGACTGTTAAAATCTTTAGTAAAGTCTATTACAGATAAAGCTCCTGCTAGTTCAAGAAAATGGGCATTGTTTCTCTGATCACTTTTTCCTTCTGAATAAGGCATATTATTATTTGAGTAATCTCCTAAATAATAAAAAGCATTAATGCTTTCCTTATTATCAAAAATTGCATGCTGATAATAACTCAGAGCTGCTTTAGATTTACTAAAGAAAGTAGTTGAATCTATAGCTTTATTATCATCATTTGAATTAGCTACTTTAAAGTATGGTAAATAAGATATGGCGCCAATTTTTGAACTACTAATTATATTACTATTTTCAATTTCGGGTTTGTTAAGTCTTAAATTTTTCAATAATAAAGGAAAACCCGATGCTCCAGTACCACCAAATATTGAACTAATAATAAAAATTGCATCACCTGGATTAAAGGATCTGGTAAACTCTTTGTATTCTGGTGAATCGGTAAATTTATTTAAGACAATACTACCAATATTAGGATTTCCTTTAAACCCAACTGTCATGTCAGACTCTAAATTATTCTTACTAAATAACAAGTCTATAAGTGCTTGATTTTCTTTATCCAATCCATTATAATCTATAAATTCTCCAAATTTCTGACCAGTATTAGTCATACCGAACTTAAAATGATCTGAAACACTTGGAAGTTTATCATTTAATAATTGTTTTAAGGTTAGGATTTTAGTTGCAAATAACTGATTATCTTCTCCTACCGAATTGTAAATGTTTTGATATTTAGTTAGTATATCTGCTGTTCTATTTAAGTCTCCATTTGCGGCATCTGGATCAATAATAATAGGCACTAACGTATCAAAATCATTTTGAAGTTTTACACCTGAAGCAAGTAACATTGTAAGAGATTTTAAAACTCTTGATCCAGTACCTCCTATTCCGAATACATATAATTTTGCCATATTTAAAAAGGATTTTTAGTATTTGCTGCACTTAAATATTTCATTAGCACAGATAAAAGCATTGCAGTAATAACACCGTATAAAAAAGTAATAGCAGCCATTTGAATAATAAAATATTCAGGATTAATAGCATTTGGTTGGCTTGGGCTATAACTTGCAATAGACATTAGGACTTCATTATTATTATACAATAACACACAACAAACTATAAGCATCAATATACCTGAACAAACCGTTGTTAATAACCATTTAAGGCGAGGTTTTTTAATAGGATCTAATACTTTATAAAACACTAACAAACAAACAATCGATACCACTAAGTATGCAATTCCAAGTTTTTGAAAATCAAAAGCATTAAATACAGCATCTAATAAATCAGAATACAATTCGTAATTAAACCAAGGGTCGTAAAGACTAGCTACAAAATCATTGAACATTATATTTTTATTTTTAGGTTAATAGTTAAGTAATTGGATTTATTGGATTTTTTTTGATAAGCTTTTGAAATACCTTGAATCAGTTGATCAAAAGCAAAGGTTGTTTTCTCTTCCCCTTTTATTTCACAATCGTTTGTTGTTCCTGATTCCTTTATCCATTCTGGCAAATTTTTATTTAAACTAATTTCTAATTCTCCAAACAAATTAGTTTGCGCACTAACAGTTATAATATGTGTAAATTCTACTTTGTTTGCTTCTTGAATTTTATTTAGCTCTTTATAAGTCCTGCTGGTTTTTTCAACATCATCAATATTTTGTATATCTAATATTTCATAACCCATTTCTTGAGATATACTATAATTCCCTAAATCTTCTAAATAAGAATTTGGCAGGTCTGTATTTGAAAAGTCTACAGCCACTCCAAATTGAAATATGTTCTCAATATTTTCTCCCTTACTATATCTAGAAGCCTTAGATTTTTCTACATCAATTATTTCTGTAAAAAGACTACTTCCTCTTTTTGCAGGTTTGAAATGCCCTATTTTTTCTTCACCTTGAGATAAAATTGTATAAATAGGTTTGGATTGTAACGAAGACAAAAATCTTGCTTGCTCATTATACCCAGGAAGTTCTGTAACATTAACTATGTCTTGTAAAGCTTTATCTACAACTGAGCTATCACCAAATAATAGCATGTAATAAGGACGATTTTGATTAATTTTAATCGCTTTTTTACCTGGTTGACAAGTTTCAGAATAGTATATTCCTTTAAAGTTTGAAGTTAATTTTAAAACTACAGTCTCTGTATTTTTGTGTTTTAATGATTTTTGAAAAGCTTGTTCTATTTTAATTGGAACAATATCAATATTTCCATCAGTAACTGAATAAATCCCATCTGTAACAACAATACTTAAACTATTATTTTCAGATGCAGAATTTATAGCGTTTGAAAAAATAAATTGATGATCAGAATTGCTTATATCTCCTACCTTGATTTGTTTTTTATTTATCTTCTCTAAGATATTTGATTGTTGATGCTCTTTAGAGTTTACAAAGAAGAATTTATTATCATAATTTTGAATGTTACCTACAACTCTATTCATTACTTTTCGAAACTCTGTTCCTTCAAGATAACCATTCATACTTGCAGAATTTTCGAAATAGAAATTTACTTTTAAACCAACACCTTCTGATTCTTTAAAAATTGCTTTAAAACGTTCCGTTAGCCCATCTATTTTTTGAACGTCTTGATTTGATAAACGGAATTTATCTTTTTGTTCTAAATAAAATTTAAAAGTCTCACTCTCTTTTAGTGAGTCAATATTTTTAGTCCTTTTCCTTTCCTCAAGCTCTTCAACAAAAATCTCAAAGTCATTAAAATACTTGGATTTATTATTTGGAGTTGAGCAACTAAAAAACAAACAGACTAATAAAATATTTAATCGAATAGCCATAGATTTAACATTGATTATAAAATTTTCATTGGTAAAGTTATCACTACATGATATTTAAAAATTACGGTAACCCGTAAAGACCGATATAAAACATAAAAAAAGCGCACCAAAAACACGATGCGCTTTTACTCCCTATATATTAATTTAATACAAACTAATAGTAAGACAAAGTTATAGTCAAAACACTAATAAGTATTACTGTTATCCGTAACAGTCCTTAAATTAATCCTAAATCTTTAGTAATTGCTACTAAATGGATTGTATTATTGGCTTTAAATTGAACTTTTAATTTATTAAGTCTTTTTTCGATAGTACTTAAGCTATTGGGTGAGATATTTTTCGTTTTTAAATCTTCGCTAATATCATCTTGAGACCATCCTTTGGACAGAAGGTTGATAAGCTGAATATCAAACTCATCTATCTCCATATTAGCATTTGGGTGTAAGGCTCTGTCTACTTGTGGAGATAAAAACAACTGGCCTAAAGCTACAGATTTAATAGCTTCATATAACTCTTTAGAGCCATTACGATCTTTGCAGACATATCCATTAACACCATATTGATTTACCAACAGCCTTACTTTTTGAAGCTGATCTTTCATGGAATATACTATGATGCTCATGTTTGGAAAGTCTTCTCTTACTTTTTGAATGAGATCTTCTCCATTTTCCAAATTAGCATTTCGATGATCTCTTTTAAAGGACAAATCGGTTATTAGCAAATCAAATTCTGCAGTTTCTAGCTGAGCCTTTTTTAGTTTTAAATATGCTTCATCACAATACTGTGCACGTTCTATCACATTAACTCCAGCGCTTTTCAGTATTTGTGTTATACTAGAAAGAATTGCATCGTGATCGTCATTTATTAAAACTTTTTGAAACATTATGAAATATTTATTATTGCTTTAAATCCTTTATTTTCTTTGGATTCAAAAGTAATTGTTCCATTAATTGCTTGAATACGGTTTTCCGTATTTTCTAGTCCATTTCCTTTTTTTATAGTACAACCCACTCCATTGTCGCTATATTTTATTTCAAGTTTACCCTTAGTTTCCAGAAATGAAATAACTACCAAAGAAGCCTTACTATGTTTTTTCATATTAATTAATAACTCTTGTAGCACCTTGTAAACTGTGATTTTATTTATTTCAGAATATCCCTTCCATACAATGTCTTTTACACCTTTAATAATTACATTAGTATCAGTATCATTGTAACTATTCATTAACTCTATCAAACTATCTTCAAATGAGTTTTTCACATCTATGACACTGTGTTGTTTAGATATATCTCGTGCTTTATAGTATAAATTGTTTAACTCCTTTATCAGTTTACTTTTTTGTGAGTTCTCTTCCTGATTATCGAACTTTATCATTACTTGAAACACTTCATTTGCAATTTCATCATGGACTTGATTTGAAATGCGCGATTCAGTTTCGACAACCTGTAAGAGTTTGTCTTTGTTATGTTTTGTTTTTAGAAAAACGTATAAAATTAAAGATAGTAGTACTACACCAATAGCTACTAGAGAAGCAATAACGGTTTTTGACTTTTGTTTTTGTTCTTGTAACTGACTTAATAGTAGTTTTTTTTCAAAATTAGAATAATCATATTTGAGCAAAGCGAATTTATTTTTTGTCTCTTTTTCTGCTTTATTTATACTATCATTTACTTTTTTATATTGCGTAACATAAGGATCTTCACTTAATGTTATTAATAACCCTAAAGCATCTTGTTTATAGGATACTGACTTCATTTTTTCAGATATTTCAAATGCTTTCAACGCATTTTCTTTAGCCAAACTAATATTATCTGTATTAAAATAGTATTGTGCTAAATGCGCATAACTTTTATACTTAGAAACTGTATCTTTAACAAAGCTCCTCATTTTTAAAGCTTGCTTCATTAACCTTAATCCGTCATCAGTATTAGATAACTTTGAATTTATAAATCCTAAATTATCCATTACAAGCGCAATAGTTAATGTATCGTCTATTCGCTTTGTTAAATCATAAGCCTTAGACAATGCTTGTTTAGCCTCATTAAAATCATTATGTTTTTTATAAGTATTAGAAATATTATTATAGACAATAGCACTATCTTTTGCATTTACCGACAACTCTAACACCTTATTATAAAGGCTTAAAGATTTCTTTTTATTTTGTTGCTCATAATAAAGCATTCCCAAAAGATTATAAAAGCTTTTTTGATAATGTATACGATTTGGAATAGTTGAATGCTTGTTCAAAACACCTATAGCTTTAACTGATATTTGCTCGCTTTCATCATAAGCTCCCAGTTTATAATTGATACTAGACAAATAATACATGCTATTTAATTGGCTAGGTATATTGCTTTTTAATTCAGCCTTTTTTAGTCTTTCATTGAAGAATTTATACGATTGAAATACATCTGTAGCGTTTTTGGGATAGAGAACTTTATTTTGGTAAAAATATAAGCTATCCTGTGCTTGTTGTGAAAAACAGGAACTTAATCCAAGACATAAAAAGAGAAATGAAAATAGTATCTGTTTCATTCCTCTAAAATAACAACTTTTTTATTTAATCAACTGGGTCGATTGGAGGTGTTGCTATTGGGTGTATTGTACTTTTCTTTCTATTTTTTTACAACAAAACTGAGCCAAGACTAATGGTATGGGATATAGACCACTATAAAGAAGTTAAACTTAATTTAGAACTATATGATTTAAAAGATTTAAAATACTACAAACAAGAACGTATCGATCATTTTAAAAAGGTTCTTCCGGATTGTAATTATGCTTTTTTTAATGATGATGGTAGTGTAAAAATTTGGTATGGAAAAAACCGTGCTAAACAATTAGAATATTTTACTGATTTGGGATTGCATCCTGAAACTGGTAAAACCCTAAAACCCATTACAAAATACATGATAAAAACTCATATTTGTGAATAGTCTAATCTTTTCTGAGTATCGCTATAAAAGGAAACCCCACATTATAATTTGGGATTTTTATTTGATATACTAATTTATTTCTCAAGCATTATCTTTTTCTGCCTCTTTGGGTAGTACAACTACGACATCTTGATAAGTAGGTGACTGACAACTCATATACTCCATTTGTTCTTCCTATTTGAGATGTATTGAAATCGTAAGACACTCCAAATCTAAAATCAGTGTACTCCAAACCAAAAAACGCGTTTACTGAAGTTAACAAATGACTATTAGAGCTACTCCCATTTGGGTTTGAAACCGCAGTAATTGCAGCTAAAAACTGATTGACCTGAAACATCGCACCTAAATCTAAACGATTGTACTCGCCTTGTTGCATGTAATTGGTTGTCATCATTATACTATAATCGTTTAAAAAAGGAAAACGATAAGTCGCATGAAGTGAATAAAAAATATCTAACGGAAGATTTTCACCTTGTACAAAAGAAATATTAGGTCTATTAAGATGCTTTACGGAAGCCCCAAACCAATAGGCAATTCCATTATGCTCTTCTTTTTCAAAAACAATTCCTGAAGAGATATCTAAAAAGAAGACGTTGTCATTATTTAATGCTAAAGGATCTACTGATGTTGAGCTTACTGTTCCTGTATTTATATTGATTTGGTCAGCAAGAGTTAGAGAACTAAACCTAAAGTCTTTAAAACCTGCTCCTACCTCAACTGCAGGTCTAAAATACCAACCTCCATTAAGGTTAACTCTATGCGCATAATTAGCATTGATTTGATGGTGTGAATAATTGGTAAACGACTCGTGGTGTCTTAATCCACTGAGTCCAAAACCAAACCCTTGTCCTGAACCGTACTCTATAGATTTATTCCAAAAAAAGTACTGCGTGTTGATTTTTAAGTCCAAATTAGGCCATTGTGTTCTGTGTAACAGCCCTAAATGGGTTCGACCGTTATCTTCAAACCCTGAAAACGCAGGGTTTAAGGTTTCTTGCACAAAAAATGATTGTGTAAAAATAGGATCTTGTGCACGTGCAACATATCCAAATAAAAACAATAAAATAGTTAGTAGTGATTTTTTTTTCCTCATTATAACGCTCTATTTAATAAATACAAATGCACCTTGTTTTGTAACCGTATCGCCATAAAATGTTTTGGCAGAAAAGGTGTAGTAATAGTTTCCGTTTTCGGCTTCTTCTTCTTTTACTTTTCCGTCCCAACCTCTAATATCGTCTCCAGACTCTGAGTAGATAAGGCTTCCCCAAGTATCATATATGTTAATTTCTAAGGTGTTTAAGCCTACATAAACAGGTCCAAAATAATCGTTTAAAGTATCTTCATTAGGTGTAAATGCATTAGGCATTATAAGTTTATAACCAGGTTCAACAATAAGCGTTATTGTATGGGTGTATACACATCCAAACGGATAGGTTACTGTTTGCGTAACCACATAGTTTCCTACTTCTAAATAGGTATGTGTTGGATTTTCTTCAGCTGAAAAATTGCCATCTCCAAAATCCCACAGAATGCTTTCAAAATCGCCAGTTGCAGTATTTGTAAACTGTATAGGATCGCTAATAGCATACACTCCATAGTTTTCAAACCCAAAAGACGTAGTCTCGAATCCTGGGTTTCCTAAAACTGGGATGTCTACATTAAAACTATAACTGGTCGTACAACCCTGACTATCTACAACTTCTAAAAGCACTAGTCCGTTAATATCAGTAGTCATTAATTCATTGTTTGCTCCACTAACTGTACCGCTTGACCAATTGTATTGAAATGGTGGTACTCCTCCGCTTGCCATAGCTACAAATGTTTGGTTAACAGTTTGTGCTTCACAATCTACATCAGACTGTGTTTCGACTTGCAACTCCAGAGGTTCAAACCTTGTTACGTCCCAGCTTCCTTGAATTTCGCAACCATTAGCGTCAGTAACTACAACTGTGTAGGTATTTGGAGGTATGCTATCTAAATCTTCGGTAGTTGCACCATTAGACCACAACACATCAAATGGAGGCGTACCTCCTTGAATGAGTAAATTTATTGCACCACTGTTGGTATCATCACAATCAAGCGCATTAGTAATGTTGGCAGATAGTACTAAAGGATTGATATCGAAAATTGTAAAACTTTCTTGAATGACGCATGGTGTTCCATCAGTAATAGTAACTGTATACGTCCCAGGTGCTAAATTATTACGCTCCACTCCTGCTGTTGGGTCGTCATTCCAATCGACCGTAACAGGGTCAATTCCTCCAACTAAATTTAAAGCTATACTTGCATCGTTTTCTCCTGCACACGACATTTGAGTAACAACAGGGTCTATTAGAAAAACTGGAGCTTCTTCAATTTCTATCGGAACATCTCTTTGGCAGTTTTCAGCATCAGTAATTGTAATAGTATAAATTCCTGCAGAAAGGTTTGTTTGACTATTACCTGTACCAAAATTACTCCAAGCGATGTCGTAAGGCGGAACACCTCCTGAAATGTTATTGATTGTAATTGATGCATTATTATCTCCATAGCACTCTATTTCGGTAGTTGTTACATCAATATTTATTTCATCATTTTGAATAATAGTAACTTCTAAAACAGCAATACAGTTAGAACTATCTGTAACCGTTACTGTATATAAACCAGCAAATAAAGTATCAATATCTTGGTTAGTACTCGCATAACCGTTTGGTCCAACCCAAGAAAAAGTATAGTCTGGTCGACCACCTGAAGCTTCAATTGTAATCGCACCTGTATTATCTCCAAAACACAACACATTGGTTTGGTCTAGTAAACTTACCGTTAACAAAGGAGGTTCATCAATAACAAACTCTTGAGTTATTGGTCCACAGCTATTACCATCGGTTACTGTAACTTCGTACACTCCAGGACCTAAATTTGTTAGATCTTCATCCATTGAAAAAGGACCTCCATTAAGCGTCCAGTTATAGGTGTAAGGCATTGTTCCTCCTGAAATATCAATACCTATTGACCCATCATTTGCACCAAAGCAAGATATTGTATCAGGATCAAAATTGACAGCACTAAATACAAGCTCATCTGGCTCAATAATTTCAAAAGTTTCGGTATAAGGACAACCTCCATCATCTTCTATATTAAGCACATAAGTTCCTGCTTCTAGATTAAAAATATCTTCGTTAGTACTTGTAAATCCGTTAGGTCCTGACCAATCGATATTATAAGGATTTCCTGTTGAAAAAGGCACACCTCCAACAATATCGATTTCTATTGACGCATTATTAGACTCAAAGCAGGTATTATTAATAACTGTTGTAGTTACAGAAATTGAAGGATTTACAGTAACTACCACTTCAAAATCTGCTCCTACACAATTTCCTGAAATAGGTGTAACTGTATAAGTTACAGTAGAAGGATTAACTGTTGTGTTTTCTAAAAATTGTGTTATTGAAGCTACAGGCGTTAACTGCTCAGAAGCACCAACACTACTTCCTGCAGGAGTAACCGTTGGCGTAGACCAAGTATACATTGTATTTGCTGGCACTGTATCGCCATTAGTAGCATCTGGATTATGTACAAACGCGTTACCACTACAAATTAACACTGCTGCATCGCTAATATCTGGGGTTTCGTTAACAGTAATTTCAGCAACTGCAGAAATCAACTCTGAACAACCACCTGAATTAAACGTTATAATACAGTAATAAAATGTGGTTCCCACTGAAGACACATCAGGTAAATAACTTGCTGTTGTTGCTCCTGCAATAGCTGTTCCTGTTGTAGTGTCATTAACTGTATTTTCATACCATTGGTATGTTGGAGTTCCTGTTCCGCCTACGTAAGCTACTTGAAGCGTTGCTGTTGTTTCCCCTAAGCATAATACGTCAGATATTGGTTGGGTTGTAAATTGCGCGCCTGCACTAATTTCAACTTCAGCAGTATCACTTACCACCTCACAACCAGATACATCTTGCTGCACCACGCAGTAATAGTAAAACGTGCCTACAGTATCAACTGGTGGTGTGTAAGTGCTACTTGTTGCTCCTACAATTAGGGTTCCTCCTGTATTACTATTTACAGTATTTACATACCATTGATAACTCACTGTTCCTAAACCTCCATTAGCAACAACTTCTAAATTTTGTACACTGGTATTTTGACATAAACTTTGAGATGCAATAGGTTGCGTTGTTACTACAGGATCATCAACCACTACCACTTCTGCTACATCGCTTACCAAACCTGCACATCCACTTGCTGTAAACACAACCTCAACATAATAGTAATAATTTCCAGCTGTTGTATATGCTGGAGGTGTATAATTTGCCATTGTCGCACCTGCAATTGGTGTTCCTCCTGTTGTACTACTAGTAGTGTTACTAAACCATTGGTATGAAATTGTTCCTGTTCCTCCTGAAGTGACTACAGACAACTCATCTGCTAGTCCTCCAACACAAACAGATTGCGTAGCAATAGGCTCAACATCAATTTGAGAGGTATTAACGACTTCAACCAGAGCTGCATTAGACGTTATTTCATTACAACCACCAGTTGAAAACGTAATTATGACATAATAATACACCTCTCCCACAGTATCTGTTGGTGGTGTATATGTTGCTGAAGTTGCACCTGCAATAGGTGTTCCTGTTGTAGTATCGTTAACCGTATTTTGATACCATTGATAGTTTGGTGTTCCTGTTCCTTGAATGGTTACCGACAAATCATCAGGTGTTCCGTTTAAACATACCGAATTTGGTATGGGTTGATTTGTGATTAATGGTGCTGGTTCTACAGTGATTTCAAAATTTACTGGAGCTCCATTACAACCATTAATATCAGGTGTTACTGTATAAATAAGAATGATTGGATTAGCTGTGTTATTTACAAGTGTTTGAGCAGGAATTACATCAGAGGTTCCTGATGGCACATATCCTGTTAAACCTGCAGGATTGTTTGACACCCAACTGTATGTTGTAGCACTATTATCAGACGTTAAATTAATAGCTGCGGTTTCGACTCCAGAACAAATGGATTGTGTTACATTGGTATTTGTAATTGTAGGTGTTTCATTAACCGAAAAATCTTGAGTTACTGTTGTTGTACCACAACTATTAGTAACACTGAATGTTATTGTGTAGTTACCTATTGTATTATAAGCAATGGTTCCTGGGTTAAGTGTATTGGACGTTGCAGGAACACCTCCAGGAAAACTCCAACTGTAAGTGACCGTTTCAGATGCTGGAGCACAAGATACAACCGTTGCTACAGGGTTTACAGAAGCCGTACCACAACTATCAGCAACTGGATTTAAGGTCGCTGTTGGAGGTTGTTTAACTTCAACTATTTCAGAAATTGTGCTACTACCACAAGCATTAGTTGCAGTTAGTGTTATTGTATATATTCCTGCATTATCAAATTGGAACGATGGGCTTTCAGAATTTTCATCTGTACCATTAGTAAAGCTCCAGGATTCAGTAGTGCCACAGAACTCAGGTGTATAAGCTATTTCCCATAAATACGTTTCAGCACTACAAGTCATAGATGTATCTGTAGTGTTTGTAGCCGCTACTATAAATGGAGCACAACCATTATTATCATCTAAAGTAAAGTCGGCTACCAGTTCTGGTTCTACACAAATGGTTTTAATTATTTCATCGGTTTCACCACAAAAATTTTCGGCATATAAGGTAATGTCATAAGTTCCTGCTGCAGTGTAAGTATGTGACGGATTTTCATCGGTAGACGTGTTGCCATCTCCAAAATCCCAATAATATAAGGAGTTTGTCGTACAGTTTTGATTATAGCCTCCTGTTGTTAAATTAGTAAATTGAACAGGTACATCTACACAGGCAGGCGATTCAAATTCAAAATCTACATCAGGCTTACTTAATATAATAATTGGTCCTGCTGTTAAATCGGTTTGTCCGCAAGAGGTCACAATACTTAAAAAGACTGTATAGTTTGGACTTGGACAATTAGATTCAGTATAGGTATGTGGTATTGGATAATTTTGTGATGCCGCAGGATTTGAGGCATTATAAAATGTAGATGCTTCTAACTGTGTTTGCGTGTAAGTAACTTGAGTGCCATCTCCATAATTAACATAGTATACAGTGTCTGGTGGGTTAATTCCCCAAGACCCAATAGCAAAATCTATTGGAGACACAGGCAAACAAAGGTTTACTGTATTTCCAGGAATTTCAATCGCTCCTACTGGATTACTTGAGTTTTTAATTAAAATCGTTTCGGTATTTACACATCCTGTATCGCTATAACCCGTAACAATCATATTAAAAGACCCTAACTCTAAATAAGTATGCGAAAGCGGAAACGTCACGTTAGTTTCTGTTGTGCCATCTCCCCAATCAATGTCATAAGATACGATACAGCTATCTGAAGGTGAGGTATTCCCAACGTTTACAGTATATTCTGGATCTGATGTGTTATTTCCACAATTATCAAAAGGTGGACTAAATTGTGCATCTAAATCTTCAAAGCTCATATTTGGCTTTTGTTCTACACTAATGGTTTTAGAAATAGACGCTGTACATCCATTAGCATCGGTTACAGTAAGAGTTGCTGAAAAAGTAGAAAACCCACAGCCTTCAGCTACATATTCGTGAGATGGATTTTGAGCAGTTGAAGAATCTCCATCTCCAAAAGCCCAATCGTAAGTATAAGGTCCATTTCCTGTTACATTAGGCGTAAATACAACAGGTGTTCCTGAGCAAGCTCCATTGTTACTAAATGTGAAATCTACTGTAGGAGGTGTCTCGACAACTATTGTTACTGTGCCATTTTCGTTAGTTGTATCTCCATTAGCATCAGTCACTGAGATTAACTCATAAACAAACGTTCCTGCTGTTGCTGTACTTGCATTAAGAGCTACCGAATTATTGCTACCAGTTGTAGAAACCGTTAAAGACGCTCCACCATTTATAGTATATGTAAAGGTATAAGGTGTAGTTCCATTAGAGCCTGTAAATGTAACTTGCGGATTAGGACTATCGTTAAGACACACTTCAGCATCTCCTTCAATAGTAGCGTTTGGCATCATTGCATTGTTTAAACTAATTAAATCTTGATTATACAGTGACTGTGTAAAAACGTCTTTATTCATATTAAAGACACTAAATAAACAACACACTATGCAAAGCGCTATTGCAAGTAAACGGAATGTATTTTTGTTCATAAGCAAATGATATTAAATGGCTTAGAAAAAATAAATGTAGTTAAATTCTTATTAAATTTACATTTGTTGTATATTAATTTTAAGTCAATTCAACACTTTGACTATAGGTTTAATTTTTAAATTCTCACAAAACGTTTTTCGGTATCGCTATATTCAAATTCATAAATATCATACTTACCATGATTAGAATCTTTTTCAAGCTTTTGGGCCACAATCATTTTATGTCCATCGCTTCTTAGGTTAATCATACCGTGTCTTGTTAAGTAAGAATTAATCTCTTTATATTTTTTTGTGGCATCCTCTTTAAGCTCCTTTATAGCTTGTTCATTTTCGGGTGTATCAATAAAATTATTGAGTAAGTTTTCATAATCTTTTTGAGCTCGCTCCCATGTTTGGTATTTTAAAACCAGTTCTGGTATTGTAGCTGTTGAGAACTCTTTATTGGATCTAGCCAACTCAGTACTAAAAATCAAAGGTTTTTTACTATATCCTGTTTTTCCTATTGCACCTAAAGTATCAGGTCTTGGGTGACTATAGTTTTCATCGTCACCACTAGAGATTACAGTTCCTAATGCATTAACATGCTCTAAAAATTCATAATTGAACAAATGACTTCCATGATGGCACGCTTTTGCAATATCAACTTGAAGTTTATCAGACGCTTCATCACCCAAACATGCATTAATATACTCGCCAGCTTCTTCATTTATATCGCCACCTAATAGTACTTTGAGCTTTTTGTACTTTAGCTTTAATAATACTGAATGTCCGTTTTTGGTTTTTCCTTGACTACCAAAGTATGGCAATGCTTTTTTTCCGTCAATATTTGTAAGAATTGGACTTAACACTTCTAATGAAAAACTTGTATCAGAACCATCACCTACTATAAATCCGTCACTACTATTTAACCCTATAAACTCTGGGTCTTGTAGTTGATTGAGTGTTTTAAAAATAGTTTTACAATATTGTGAACCGCTGCCACTTAGGTTTTCATCATCACTCAATACACTTTTTACTTCATTATCTGAAAACAGCAACGTCGTTATGTAGTCTTTACCATCAGAAAGTTCTTCTTTTTTGCCTAATTGAGTGTTCCAGCCTTTATCAATACGCTTTGGTCTTTGAACTATGCCACTGTGATAAATTTTATCAAACTCAACCGCTGGAGCATCAAAAATTTGTGAAAACCCTAAAAAATGATCATTATCAGGATGGCTCAACAATGCTTTAAATTTAAAGGGCAACGCTGTGTTTTTATCTAAGTTAAATCGCCAATACAAATAGCGATACATATTATCGCCTTTACCAGCATCGATGAGATAATGTTCGTCATTAGGAGTGATTAAATGACACCCATCACCTTGACCTATATCTACAAAATTGACTTCTAGAACACGTTCTTTTTGAAGATCGTTAATGTGTATCCAACCTAATTTATTTCTTGATTTTACTTTAACATGATTATTAACAACTTCTAAATCGACTATACTTATATAATCACCAAAAAGAAGGTGCTGTGACCATTTTCCATCTTCATTTTCATCAGGATAAATTTTCGCATCCGGAAACGCTGCAAAAGAATAATTGGAGTTATTTTTTACATTATACTTTGAAGTATCTAATTGAGCCATAATTAATATTTTAGAGTTTAAAAATGAAGTTAACTAAACTCCATGCTATTAACCCATCATTTAAAATGACTATTAGTATATAGGGAAGGGATTATAAATTTACAAAAATCTTTTTAAGCTCCTAGTTTTGCAGATTAATTAAGTATTAAATTATCAAATCACGTTAGTATTTTAACTCAATTTCGTACTTTAATACAGTTTAACAAACCTACCCTACACTACTGATTGACAAATAATTACCTTCTTGATAATCATCGGGTAAAATTGCATTTTATCGAAGAATAGTTTTTCTCTATTTTTTTTAACAACCGTCAAAGTATAAATAAGCATTTCAACGAGTATTTTTCATGTAAGGCTATATTGGCAATAAATTTGCCCATTCCCTTTTATTTATACAATTAATAGCTATTTAACAACTAAACAATTAGCCCCATTTTTTAAAACAAAGACACATAGTTTATACAAATTATAGCTAAAATGAAAAAATATTTACTTCGCATCATTGCAATTGTAATTGCTTTGATTTCTAATTTAAGCATTGGTCAATCCAACATATACGAGAGTTATTTAATACTAGATATCAACAGTGCTGGAAACACCTTTTATAATTTACAAGCAAATACAGGAAACCAAGATTTTGATGGTTTAAATCTTGGAACTTTTACCTCATCAAATAGTTTAATACTTAATGGTGCTCAAAATCAAACTTATAAATGCTTTAGTGACAATATTTTAAATAGCTGGTTGGACTATAGGATTTATTTGATAAGTGATGCTCCTTCAGCTTTTATTCCTCACGAAATTTTATTTAACACTGATGACGGAACTTCTAATCATTGTGGCGGAAACAGTATAGATCAAACTTGGGAATCTTCAGGTGCTAATATTAATATTTTAAACGGATTACCTTCTGGTGATTATTACCTTGAAGTTTATACTAGGTCAGAATACGATACAAATAGTGACAATATTCCTGATGGAACTCACTACGCTAGTAATGGAGGCGCTAACTACAGAGCTACTTTTAGAGCAGATAATCCGCCAACAGCTAACTGTATTGCTACACTAACAGTTTATCTAGACGCTACAGGTAACGCATCAATAAACACTACTGATATTAATAATGGTTCTACTGATGACTTTGACACGCCTACTTTATCAATTGATGTCAACTCATTTGACTGTTCCAATATTGGAAGCCCTGTAATAGTTACCTTGACCGCTGAAGATTCTTTAGGTCAGACTGACACTTGCACTACAACAGTAACAGTTGTGGACACTATCAATCCTGACACACCTGCATTAACAGATATAACTGCTGAGTGTAGTACTACAGTTACAGCTCCAACTACAACCGATAACTGTGGTGCTACCATAACAGGAACAACTTCTGACGCAACAACATTCAATACTCAAGGAACGTATACTATAACTTGGAATTTTGATGATGGTAATGGAAATGATATAGATGTTATACAAAACATAGAAATCGATGATGTTACTGCTCCTGTTCCTGATGTAGCGACGCTTGCCGATGTAACGGATCAATGTGAAGTGACTGCTTTAACACCTCCTTCAGCTACTGATAACTGTGGTGGCGCTGTAACGGTAACACATAATGCGACTTTACCAATTACTGTTCAAGGTACAACTGTAGTGACTTGGACTTATGATGATGGTAACGGAAATACATCTACTCAAACCCAAAACGTGGTTATTGATGATGTTACTGCTCCTGTTCCTGATGTGGCGACGCTTGCTGATGTAACGGATGAATGCGAAGTGACTGCTTTAACACCTCCTTCAGCTACTGATAACTGTGGTGGCACTGTAACAGTAACACATAATGCCACTTTACCAATCGCTACTCAAGGTACAACTGTAGTGACTTGGACTTATGATGATGGAAACGGAAATACGTCTACTCAAACTCAAGATGTAGTTATAAATGATATTACTGCTCCTGTTCCTGATGTGGCGACGCTTGCCAATGTAACGGATGAATGTGAATTGACTGCTTTAACACCTCCTTCAGCTACTGATAACTGTGGTGGCTCTGTTTCGGTAACGCATGATGCCTCTTTACCAATTGCTACTCAAGGTACAACTGTGGTAACTTGGACTTATGACGATGGAAACGGAAATACGTCTACTCAAACTCAAAATGTAGTTATAAATGATATTACTGCTCCTGTTCCTGATGTGGCGATACTTGCTGATGTGACGGATGAATGTGAAGTGACTGCATTGACACCTCCTTCAGCTACTGATAACTGTGGTGGCACTGTTACGGTAACGCATGATGCAACTTTACCGATTACCACTCAAGGTACAACTGTAGTGACTTGGACTTATGATGATGGAAACGGAAATACGTCTACACAAACTCAAGATGTAGTTATAAATGATGTTACTGCTCCTGTTCCTGATGTGGCGACACTTGCTGATGTAACTGCTGAATGTGAAGTGACAACTTTAACACCTCCTTCAGCTACTGATAACTGTGGTGGCTCTGTTACGGTAACGCATGATGCCACTTTACCAATTACTGTTCAAGGTACAACTGTAGTGACTTGGACTTATGATGATGGAAACGGAAATACATCTATACAAACTCAAGATGTAGTTATAAATGATATTACTGCTCCTGTTCCTGATGTAGCGACGCTTGCTGATGTAACTGCTGAATGTGAAGTGACTGCTTTAACACCTCCTTCAGCTACTGATAACTGTGGTGGCTCTGTAACAGTAACACACAATGCGACTTTACCGATTACCACTCAAGGTACAACTGTAGTGACTTGGACTTATGATGATGGAAACGGAAATACATCTACTCAAACTCAAGATGTAGTTATAAATGATATTACTGCTCCTGTTCCTGATGTGGCGACACTTGCTGATGTAACTGCTGAATGTGAAGTGACTGCTTTAACACCTCCTTCAGCTACTGATAACTGTGGTGGTGCTGTAACAGTAACACATAATGCGACTTTACCGATTACCACTCAAGGTACAACTGTAGTGACTTGGACTTATGATGATGGAAACGGAAATACATCTACACAAACCCAAAACGTGGTTATTGATGATATCACTAACCCAACTATAAGCTGTCCTTCTGATATTACAACTACTAATGATGCTGGACTATGTTCTGCTATCGTAACCTATGCTGCTCCTACTGGTGCTGATAATTGTGGCTCAGTTACTATTACTCAAACTGCTGGTTTACCTTCAGGAAGCACATTTCCTGTAGGAACAACTACAAATACATTTCAAATTGAAGATACTGCTGGTAATACAACATCGTGTTCGTTTACTGTAACAGTTAATGATAATGAAAACCCAACTATAAGCTGTCCTTCTGATATTACAACTACTAATGATGCTGGACTATGTTCTGCTATCGTAACCTATGCAGCTCCTACTGGTGCTGATAATTGTGG